>JBEHXA010000089.1:0-16556 GCA_048498935.1 Myxococcota bacterium | reverse complement strand
GTTCAGCCTTTGGGATCCAGGTGCAGCCGATCACGCTGCAAGTCGTGCTCCCGGTCGGTATCAGCTTCTACACGTTTCAGTCGCTGTCCTACACCATCGACGTGTACCGAGGCTCGCTGCCAGCGGAGCGTAGCCTGCTGCGCTTCGCAGTCTTCGTCGCCTTCTTTCCCCAATTGGTGGCCGGTCCGATTGAACGACCCGAGCGCTTGCTCCCGCAGTTCAAGCACTTGCGGCGGGTGACGTGGGACAAGGTTTCGAGCGGCAGTTACTTGATCGCGGTCGGCCTATTCAAGAAGGTGGTCATCGCCGACACGCTGTCCAAGATCGTCAACGCTGCCTTCGAGCTGAAGCAGCCGACGGGGCTGCAAGTACTGATCGGCGCGTACCTCTTCGCGTTTCAAATATACGCAGATTTCTCGGCATATAGCGACATTGCGCGCGGCTCGGCGCGCTGCATCGGGTTCGAGCTGTCGCGCAACTTCAACCTGCCATACTTCGCAGCGACGCCCAGCGACTTTTGGCGACGCTGGCACATCAGCCTCTCCACCTGGCTGCGCGATTACCTCTACGTATCGCTGGGGGGTAACCGCGGGGGCAAGCTGCGCACGTACCGCAACCTGATGCTGACCATGATCATCGGCGGGTTGTGGCACGGTGCCGCGTGGACCTACGTAATCTGGGGAACTTTCCACGGCGTGGTGCTTTGCGCCTATCGCGCGCTCGAAAGGCCTGTGCAAGCGTGGGCTGCACGGCGCCACTCGGCCTTGCGCTGGCTCTTGCACGGTCTGGCAATCGTGCTGTTCTTTCATCTGATTTGCGTGTCCTGGGTGTTCTTTCGCGCGGCGAGCCTCGCGCAAGCGACCAGCATGCTCACGGCGCTCTACCGAGTCCCGACGCCAGACGTTGCCGCCGCGCTTGCGGAGCTCGGGCACGTGCTCCCGGCGTTCGTGCTGATTTCTGCGCTCGTGCTGATCCAGGCAGTTCAAGAGCTGCGCCGCGATCAATGGCTGGTGTTTCACGCGCCGTTTCCGGTGCGGGGCTTCGTGTACGCCGTCGCGACGGTCATTTTTACCTGGATGGGAGAAGATGGTGAAAGCGCCTTCATCTACTTCCAGTTCTAGGCGCAAGGCGGGGCCGCCCTGGGGGCTAGCCGTCGCGCTCTCGCTGCTGCTGCTGCTCGAGCTCGCGCTCCGCGGTCTGAATCCAGCGGGGCGGATTGCGGTTGGCAGCGAGGAGAGTGACCTCGGCTACCGCTCGGTGCCGTTCGAGCTGCAAGCCGGAGTTCCCGACGTGCTGGTGGTAGGGTCGAGCCGAGCGCGGCGTGGTGTCCTATCGCCGACGCTGAGCCAAGCGCTCGCCGCTGCGCACTTGCCGAGCGGGGTGAAGAATTTCGCGCTGGCGGGCGCTGAGGCCGAGGAGGTCGAGCTCGTGGTCAGACGCATAGCGGAGGCGAAGCAGCATCCGAAATTGATCGTGTGGGCACTCTCGGCCCGCGAGCTCGAGTCTCGCGATGCCCGCCCCAGCTCACACGTGCGATACCTGTGGCGGCCCCAGGATTGGCGCCGCGCTCGCCGTGACATTGGTAGCGCGAGCGACCAGTATCTGCCGCACGCCGTCCGGAACGAGGCAGCGCGTTGGTCCTACATCGCTCGCTATCGCTTCGAGCTTCGTGAGCTGCTCCAGGAGCCGGCGCGCAAGTTGACGTGGCGAAGACTGGCTGCCGTCTTCGCGCCTCAGCGCGACCCGGCGACGCCGATGCAGGGGGGGACGCCCAGCATCTTTCGGAAATCCGACCGCAACGACGCCAAGCGCGTCAGCAAGGCGCGCGTGAAGCGCTACTTGGGGGAAGCGTACCGAGAGCCGGGGTGGCCTCGCATCTATCAGGCCGCGCACCTGGAAGCGACGGTAAGGCGCGCTCAGCGCGCCGGGATCCCGCTGCTGCTGGTCGAGGTGCCGGTGCACGAGATGCTCGAGCGAGCCATGCCGCGCGGTACCCAGCAGCGCTTCCGCAAATACCTGCAGGAGGTGGAAGATCGCTACCAGGTGCAGGTCGTCTCGGTGGAGGAGCTGCCCGAGCCCTTCGAGCCGGAAGACTTTCGTGAGCAGTCGCACCTCAACTACCGCGGCGCCACCAAGTACACGCGAGCGGTTGCGCCCTTGGTCATCCAGGCTCTCGGTGGTGTCCCGGCTCCGAGCAGGGCTACTTCGGACCGCTGACGCTTGAAGCGCCCCGGCGCCGCGAAAGCCAGTCTCCCCGTGAGGCCGCGTCGACGCGGGCTGGCCAGGCGCGGTTACTCGGACAGGCGATCACTCTTGCGGATGCGGACGGCGCAATACTTATAGTTGGGCTGGCGCGAATAGGGGTCGACCGCAGGGAAGGTGAGCTGGTTGGTCTCGGCGTAGTGCATGGGCACGAAGACTTGACCGGGCTGAACGACGTGGGTGACGTGCACGCGCGCCCGCAGCTTGCCGCGGCGTGATTCGACGATGGCGTAGTCGCTGGGCGCGAGCTCATACTTGCGCGCGTCTTCCGGATTGACCTCGACGTAGGCCTCCTCAGGGTACAGCTTGCGCAGCACCGACGACTTCGAGGTGCGGGTTTGGGTGTGCCATTGGCTGGACGTGCCGCGACCCGACAGCAAGATCAGTGGGTAAGTAGCGTCGGGCGCTTCTGGCGCGGGGCGCGGAGACTCGAACAGCAGCTTCGCCCTCCCGTCGGGGTGAAAGAAGCGGCCATCCTCGAACAGCCGGCGCTCGCTCTGTACGCCCACGTCTTGACCCTCGGGCAGCGGCCATTGGATACCGCGCCGGTCATCGAGCATCGAGTAGTCGACGATGCCGGTGATGTCGCACGCTTGGCCGCGCGACACGCCCTTGAGCAGCTGAAACGTAGCTTCGGGGCTCTCGAACTTGCGAAACATCTCGCCCACGCCCCACTTTTCGGCGATGAGCTTGAAGATGTAGAAGTCGGCGAGCGCTTCTCCCGGCGCGCGCGACACCTTCTTGAGCAGGCCGATGCGGCGCTCCGAGTTGATGAACGTGCCCTCTTTCTCACCCCAGCCTGCCGCCGGCAGCACCAGATGGGCCAGCCTGGCCGTCTCGGTCGTGCTGTACATGTCTTGCACGACCAGGAAATCCAGCCGCTTCAAGATCTCTTGCGCGTCGCTCTGGTTGATCCAGGAGTGAGCGGTGTTGGTGGCGATGATCCAAAGCCCCTTCATCTTACCGCGATGCACGCCCTCGAGGATCTGGTCGTAGGCCAGGCTGCCTTTGGTCGGGATGGCCTCCGGGTCGATACCCAGCACACCCGCTACCTTTGCGCGGTGCTCGGCGTTGCCAAAGTCGTGTCCCCCCAGCAGGTTGGTCGTATTGCTGAACAGGCGCGAGCCCATCGCGTTGCACTGCCCGGTGATGGAGTTGGCTCCCGTACCAGGCCGGCCGATGTTGCCGGTAATGAGCGCGATGTTGATGATGGCCTGCGCCACCCGCACCCCCTCGTAGCTCTGGTTGACGCCCATGGTCCACCAGAAGCTGACGCGCTTTCCGCGCCCGATCGTGTCCACCAACTTCTCGATGCTTTCGCTCGAGAGCCCCGAAACCATGGCCACATCGGCCAGCCTGAAGTCCGCCACGTGCCCGGCGAGCTCTTCGAAGCCGTGGACGTGTTCGGCCACGAACTTGCGATCGACGTAGCCTCGCTCGATCAGCAAGTTCGTGATGCAGTAGAGCAAGCGCAAGTCGGACTTGGGCCGCAGCGGCAGGTGCTGGGTGGCCGCCATCGCGGTCTCGGTCTTGCGCGGATCGAGGACGATGATCTCTGGCCTGTGCGGGTTCTTGCAGACGCGCTCCCACATGATGGGGTGCGCGATGCAAGGGTTCGCGCCCACGAACACCAGCACGTCCGACTCTTCGAAGTCAGCGTAGCTGTAGGGCGGCGCATCGAAGCCGAACGACTGTTTGTAGGCCACGACCGAGGTGGCCATGCATTGGCGAGTGTTGCCGTCGCCGTGCAGCATGCCCATGCCGAATTTCGCGAGTGACCCGAGCAACGCCATCTCTTCGCTCGGAATTTGACCGGTGCTGATGAACGCCACCGATTCCGCGCCATGCCGCTGCTGAATGGCCTTGAAGCGCGAGCTGAATGCCTCGAGCGCGATTTGCCACGAGACCGGCTCGAGCGCGCCGCGCGCATTGCGCAGGAGCGGCTGCGTCGCGCGGTCCTTGGCGTAGAGCGGAGTCAACGCCTCCCAACCTTTCGGACAGGCCCCGCCCTTGTTGACTGAATAGTCTCGTGCGGGCGACAGGTTGACGGCCTGTCCGTCCTTCAGGTGCACCTCCAGGCCGCATCCGGTCGAACAAAAACCGCAGACCGCCGTGGTTGTGGCGTCCGGCTTCAAGCGTGCCGGCACTTGCCCCAGACCAAAGCCTCCGGGGTTTCTGACCAGCTCTTGGGTGAGCTTGCCGCTCTTCTCGTAGAGCAGCTGCGCGATCATGCTTTTGGGGCTCGTGCTCATATGCGCGTCTCAGGCGATGGCGCCCGGCATCTTGGCTGTAGATAGCGCCTTGAAAAACAGCGCCCGCTCCAGGAGCTCGCCCAGCAAGAGCAGCGCGGCGCTGAGCAGCAAGAACGCCAGCTGTCCGGCCGCGCTCAACTGCGTCATGCTCATGGTGAGCAACAAGGGTAGAAGGAGCCCGCCGAGCGTGCCCAAGGCCAGGCGCGTCGCGAACGACGGCAACAACGGACCCCGCAAGAGGAGCGCGGTGCGCTTGAGGTCACCGAGCTTGCGATCGAGCAGGTGGGAGAGCACCGTGGCTTCCCCCAGCAGCTTGAACGCCGTCAGTCCCATCAAGAGCCACGACAGCAAGCGGATGTTGGTCGTCATGCCGGCACTCGCGCCCAGCCACAGCGCCGCTGCGGCGTAGCTGAGCGACGTGATGGCGGTGCCGAGCACGCCGGCGGTGAGAAAGAACTTGAAAGTGGTGCGGCCACCGCCCCACCACTCACGCTGGGTCACTTTGTAGAGCATCACGCTGCAAGCGACGGCCAGCACGCCGACGCCGGACACCGCAGCGCCGAGCCAGGTCGCTACCTGTTCGAAAGTGGCTGGCGAAAGTGGCGGCAAACCGAGCAAACCGAGCAGCTGCGCGTGAAACTGCAGCGCCGAGTAAGCGACTGCGAGCTTGGCGAACAGGCCGAAGCCCACCACCTCGCGGCTCAGCCAAGACGTGCGTAGCCCAATGACCGCGCGAAACGCCAGGTGCGGACGCCCGAGGTGCATGGTGCTGGCGCCGAGGGCCAACAAGCCGAGCGCGAGCGCTACCAGCGAATGGTAGGTGCGAACCGCCCCCAGCCCCTGACTCCAGCCCAGCTGGTGTAGCGCGAAATCGACCCAAAATGCGCCTGCGGAGAGCTGCGTCAATACCAGCATCACGACCAGCGGCATATGCTGGTGACCCGCGCGCACGGCGTAGAAGTCGCCGGGCAGCAGGTTCTTCGGCATCACCTTCTTGGTCTTGTACTGGGTCGCCGGCACCGTGATGCCGGAGGAAGGAGTGCCTGGGAGCAAGCCTTCAGTCTGAGCCTGCTCCAGTAGTTGCTGCGTCTCGACGATGCGAATGGCGATCGCTTCGTTTGGGCAGGCCTGCACGCAGGCCGGCGCCTCGCCCTCGGCCAGGCGATCGCTACACATGTCACACTTGCGGACGATGCCGCGGCGCTTGCTGAACTGAGGCACCTCATACGGGCAGGTGAGGGTGCAGTACTGGCAACCAATACACTGGTCGTCCAAGTGCTTGACGATGCCGGTGACGGGGTCCTTTTCGTAGGCCTTCACCGGGCAGCCCTTCATGCACGCCGGGTCGACACAGTGGTGGCAGGCGGTCGTGACCGTCTGCTGCACCGGTTCGTTCGAGGTGCCACCGTGGAGCAAGCCCACGCTCCGCCAAGTCTCGGCTTCGTCGTCATCGAGGCCGTTGAGGCGATGGCAGGCGGTGACGCAAGCCTTGCAGCCCGTGCAGGCGTCCAAATCGACCTGGAAAGCGTACTGCTGTCCCTTGCCCGGCTTGGCGAACGGGATCAGGTCCTTGTAAAGGGTCTGCCCGTCCGGTAGGTAGCCTTCTTCATGGCGGCGCGCGAAGCGCTCCACCGCTGTCAAATCCTGTTGTTTTTCGAGGAATTGGCTGACGAGCGGCAGCCGTACCCGAGGTTGCTCGGGCTCCGCGCGGTCGAGCAGCAAGGCGGCATCCATGGTCATTGAGTCCCCACCAAAGCGGAAAATGGAACACGCCGTTCGGCGAGCAGTCGATCGCCACTCATCGCCAGCCTCGCTAGCGAGTCACAGAGGACTCGGTTGATGTCTGCCTGGACTGATTGCTGGTTAGCGCTCAGAGCGCGAGGTCGACACTTTGAGTAGTGAACTTTGGCGCCTGGTCGGTCAACGCCAAATCACCCTCTGGAATGATGAAAATCGCCCCCAGATCAGCAACGGACAGCGGCGCGAAACGCGCATGAAAAGTCTCGAAACTTGAACGAAACGTGACGCCTGCCGGGAGCACGGCGGAAGCGCTCGCGACATACGCAACAAACGCACGACCCGCTTTGAGACGCGCCAGCGTTGCGGCTGTGCCTCGCTATCGGCCGGCCACTCAGCGGCTTACAGGCGGCGTATCGCCGGGCTTGGCTCTGTTACGCCGGCCTCGAGCGAGACCGAGACCGAGGGCGAGGCCGAGCAGAGCGGGCAGGGCGCTGCCGCCGTTCCTCCCGACCGGACTGCTCACGCTGCAACCGCTATCGCTCGACCCGGTTGCTTCGGACGGGACGTCGTCGTCGGTGCCTTCGTGTCCGGTGCCTCCGGTGCCCCCAGCGCCGGCGCTGCCTTCACCGCCAGCGTTGCCGCTGTAGCCGGGCCTGCATTGCTCGAGCGACGAGCCGGGATGCATTTCGCACCAGGTTTTGGCGAGGGCATCGTTCGGCGGCATCGCGCAATTGCGCAAGCCGGTGTCGGCGATCGTGAACTTGGACGCACCGGGCTCTCCACAAACCGGCTCGGACTGCGTTTCCGCGCCCGTACGCAAATCGCGCACACGGAGCGCGATGCAATGGTCTTTGGGGTCGGCGGGGAATACCACCAGCCCAGTCGAAGGTGTCTCGCCCTCCGCGACGGCTGAGAACACCAAGGGCCGATCGTCCGGAACGATGGCGCCGTTCGCATCTCCAACGAGCACCACCGCCGCTTCCCACGCGACGTTGCCGCGGATCTCGGGCAGCCGCCATTGCGTCATGGCAGCGCGCATGCGCACTTCATCGGCGGGGACACTGCCGTAGCCGTAATTGGTCGGCGATGGCAGGTCGTGAGGTGGCAAGCCTGGCCCGCAACCCGACGAACCAGGCATGCAGCTGAGTGACTCGCCCACGCCGTGGCTGAAGGTGCCCCAATCGCCGAATTTCGGGCTACCCGCGCTCAGCTCGGTGGGGTCACCGACGACGAGCAATGCAAGCTCTGCACGCAGCTCTGCCGGCTCGGTACCGACGGAGACTCGGTCGGTGCTCAGCTCGGCGGTGAGCTTGGCACCAACCTCCAGCGGCTGCGTTGCGCTCCATCCCAGAAAGCGACGACCCAACCGGTCGGCATTGGGGCTCAGCGGCGTAACCTGCCCAGCCACCTCTTCACCCGATTCATCCGTGACGACAAGCTCGATGCTACCCGTGAGCTCGGCGTCTTCGATGTCACTGACGCCGCCGATCACCATGAAGCCGTCCGTCGCGATCTCGCCCGCGCGATGGACGAAAGCCAGCGATTGCCAGCCGGACCTGGCGGTCGCGGTCGGCGCGCAGGCGCTCGCTTCGCGCACCAGCGACCCGGGCGCGGAGCCGAGCACCGCGGTAGCAGGTAGTGCGAGGCTGGCTAGCAGAGCGGATCGCATGGGCCGATCGAAGAGTTTGACCAAGCGAAGCTGACGAACGGACATCGGCAGCTCTACAGCAAGCTCTGCGCCAGAGTTTTCCGAGCGCTTGCGCGCCGAATCTCTCGCCAGCCGCTGTGTCAGTGTGTGCCGCCGACGGGGTGGGGCAGGGTGGGGCCGCCATATGCCGCGGCCGCTGGCCGCAGGCAGCTTCAGGGAGCTCGGGCGAACTCTAGCCCGTCGCCAACGACTCCGACGAAGCGCCGCTGCGCTACCTCATCATCAAGGCTGCTGAGGCGAGTCCCCGCCAAACCAAAGCGTGATCAGGCGGCGGGGGCGCTCGGAGCGATTGGGCCCGCTGCCGTGGGCCAAGCGCGGGTGAAAGAGCAGGGCGTCGCCCGGAGATAGCGGCGCGAGCACACGGTGGGATTCGTCGAACAACCCGGTGTTCCGCGCCGAGGTGTCGTAGGGCACGTCCAATAGTGGCCCTCGATGAGTGCGACCGAGGACCTCGAAGCCTCCGTTTTCGGCATCAGCCGGATCGAGAGCAATCACGAGGTTGACTCCCCCAAACCGCTGGACGCGCCGCAGCGCGTCTCCGAACAGGAAGCTCTCGTCTTGGTGGTAGGGGAAACCGCTGCCGACATGCGGAAGCTTCAGGTTTACTTGGTCTATCAGGCATTGGGGCGAGACCAAGCCGCAACTCTCGAGCGCAGCCAGCACGCGCTTCGGCAGAGTCCAATCTGGGCAGCAGAGTAGCGCAAGTTCGGGCAGCCCGGCGGGCTGTTAGCGTGGCGCAGCACAGAAGACCGTGACGCCCTGCTGACTCAATGGTGACCGGGTGCAGCGAGCCGTTCGGATAAGAACCGGTCATGCGGGAGTTGCAATACGTGAAGGCACGCAGGCTGCTTTGGAGAGAGGTGGCGGAGCCGGCGCTCCGCGCGCCAACGGATGCGCTGGTCCGACCGTTCGTGGCTGCGCGCTGCGATGGAGATCCGCTATTTCTGCAGCGCGATGCGGGGCGCGCGCTGTCGTGGGGAGCCAGGTTGCACATTTGCGACGAGGCGTTTGGAAGCTCACGGTCGAATCCGTTCATCGGCCCATTCGCCTACGGGCATGAGTGCGTGGCGGAAGTGGTCGCGTGCGGACCTGATGTGCGAAAGTTTGCGGTAGGTGACAGGGTCATCGTGCCTTGGGCCATTTCATGCGGTAATTGCGCCATGTGCGCGGCGGGTCTGACGTCGAAGTGCGTCGCCTTGCGCGGTGATGGCGCCACGGCCGCTTATGGTTTTGGCGCGGCGTTCGGGAGCTACGGTGGGATGGTTAGCGACGCGTTGCGCGTTCCGTTCGCGGACGCGATGTTGATGAGCGTGCCAGCCACAGTTGAGCCACTGGTCGTGGCGAGCGCGAGTGACAACCTGACCGATGCTTATCGCGCTGTCGCGCCGCACCTGCTCCGCTGGCCGGAAGCGCCAGTGTTGGTCGTTGGAGGTGGCGCCAAGAGCATCGGCCTCTACGCAGTGGGCATTGCCAAGGCGCTAGGGTCGTCGCGCATCGACTACCTCGATGCGAGCGAGACGCGCCTAGCACTGGCGGCGCGGTTGGGGGCGAACCCGATCGCGACCAGGCGTTCGGAGTCGTGGTACCGGCGCGGGGTTTCGTCCCTACCTGGCGGCTATCCGATTGCGGTCGATGCGAGCAGCACTACGGCCGGCTTGAGCTACGCGCTGAGCGCGCTTTGCCCCGGAGGCACTTGCACGGGCGTCGGCTTCTACGTGCGACGGGCCACGCCGCTCCCGCTGTGGAAGATGTACATGACCTGCGCCTCGCTGCGGGTGGGCATCTCGCATCCGCGAGCCGACCTGCCCGCGCTCTTGCGGTTGATCGAGCAGCGCCGCTTCGATCCCAGCGTCGTGAGCACTCTGGTCGCTGACTGGGAAGATGCGCCGCGCGCGCTGCTGGAGCGGACCACTAAGGTGGTACTGCACCGCGCCCCGTTGTTCCCCGCCGTGGTGGGCGGACAACCCTCGGGGTAGCTGGCCCCTAAATTCTCGCCAATTCATAGTCTGGCTCGCCGAGCTCCAGTGTCCCGACTGCGCTTGCGTTTCTGCGGCCGATTGGGCATGGATGCGAGTGTGAAATACTCGTGGTTACCGCAATGGGGCTTGGTCTTTACGGCGATGTGCGCCCTTTTCGTGGAGGGGTGCGCGACGGGCTCGACGACTGCCGGTAGCGCGCTCGTGCATTCGCACTTCCCTTACGCGGTTGCTTACGATGACGACCGCGCGAAGTCGGTCATGGGTGACGACTGGACGCTCGAAACCTACCGCGTGGCCTCTCAGTCGAGCGACGGGGCCGTGCTCGAGCGCAAGGAAGGCTACACGACCACATACGACTTCGATTTCGACGACGACGACAAAGGGGACCGCAAGGAAGAGCTGCCTTATCCCGACCTGCGCTTCTTGAACAAGAAGACCGACGCACGCCTAGAGGTCACCACGGTGTTGCTCGACAAACGCCTGGCGAAGAAGAAGCTCAAGATCTTGCTCGGCAACATCGTCGAAAGCTCGACCGGCAGCCGCTCGCTGTTCGTCACTGCCGGCGAGCGGGCGGCGGCTGGCGTCGGTGCCGATGGCAAGAAAGTGGTGGCGGGTGTCGAGAAGCGCTACGCGACGCGCATCGTCGATCAGGCAGAAGCGACGCTCGGGAACGAAAAGGGCCTAGTCGCGACGCTAGAGAGCACCGATCTCGACCAGGCTGAAGTGGACGCCAAGGCCATCGTTGCGCGTTCGCGCATGTTCCTCGTGCACGCGCCCTTCGAGTACCTCGTCGACAAGAACAGCGGTGGGCTCACGTCGGAGCCGACTGCCAAGCCCGAGCTACACCGCTACCGCGTGCTGATCGTCGTCGAGTATCGCAACACTCCCGAAGACTACGAAGCCGGCTACGGAGACTTCTTGCGCTTGATGGGCAAGATTCACCTGCTGACCGACGACATGCTGCTCGAGGTGCTGGCCGAGCCGCTGTCCAAGTGCAGTCTCTCTGCCAACAAGAAGGCACTCTTGAAGCTGAGCATTTCCGCGACCGGCAAGGTCACCATCGACGAGCGTAGCGGCTTCCAAGACATGTGCGTCGGCTTCGTCGAGAGCTATCGCTTCATCGGCACGGGTGAGTCGCGCAAGCTCGAGCGAGAGTACGACTTCAACAAGCCGCTCAAGCCGGGGTGGCTCAATCAAAGCGTCTATGTCGAGCAACGCGCTCTAGTCGAGGGGGCACCGACGGATGCGCCTGCCGCGCCGGCAGAAAGCGAAGAGTCGCAGGCACCCAGCGGCGCACCAGCAAAGTCCGAAGCGGAGCCTGCCGCCGCGCCGCCAGCTCAGTAGATCAGGGGAGGTGGCACCGGCTGCGCACAGATCGTTGGCACCGGCGGTAACGACCACGTCTGGTCGACTGCCACGTGCGACGGCATCAAAGTCAATGCCTGGCAGGACTTGGGTCTACCCTTTTCGGGCGGCATACCCGGTACTGCCTCGATCGCAGAAACCTTCCCCACCTCGAGCGGATTCAACATCGGCTTCGGTTTCTCGACCCAACCGTACGATCTGAAGGTCCTGCCCTGGGCCCTACCTCGCGTGCGCTGCACATGGTGCGGTCGCATTCACCTGCGATCGCACCGTGGCGCTCGGCCTGCTAGCGCCCATCTAGTCTTGCCAGAGGGCTTCGAGCTCGGCCTCGAAGGCGCGGCGGAGGTCTGCTGCTTCGAGCTCGCTGAGCGGGCTCAACTCTATGGGCCGCCCGTGCGTGTCCTCGGGTCCAACGATCGTCAAGTCACTGCTGCGCAAAAGCCCAGCGTCAGGCGGATCCGCCGTGCGTCGTGGATGAAGAGCGCATCGGCAGAGTCTTGCTCGAATGAGCCATGCGCGAGCAGCAAGCTTCTCCGTGGCTGGGCGGCCGCGAGCATGTCTCGCGTCTCCATAGGACCGCTGCTGCGGCCGCCGAGCAAGTGAACCAGCGTGCGCAATACATCGGCGTGGAGCGAAGGTGTCCGCAAGTTGCCAGCGGGGATGCCGGGCCCAACGAGGGCGAACGGAACGCGCGCCACGCCATCGGGAAACCCGAAGCCGTGTCCGATGTGCTCGCTTTCACCGAGCGCCTCGCCATGGTCGCCCGTCAGAATCACGAGGGTGCGTGCGCTATCGATGCGCTCGATGGCGTCGGCGATGAGGTCGTCGCTGAAGGCCAGCGCATTGAGGTAGCGATTGGTGAGGGGTACACGCGCCTCGGGCCCCAAGCCCAGCTCACTGGTGTCTGGATAGTGCGCCGTGGTCAGGACCGGCAGGTGCCGCTCGTAGCTTGGTGGGTAGCGGTACTCGAATTGAGTCGACATCAGGTAGGCGACGACGAATGCTGGCTTTTCAGGGTTCTTGGTGGCAGTCACGACGCGCTCCAACGCCGCCCTGTCCCATTGGTTCCAGTCCCCGTGGTCGTCGTGCACGAAGCGGTCTACCAGCTGCGCGTTCACGAACTCTTCGTGGCGCATCCAAACGACGGGCTGCCCGGAATACCACTCGCACATCATGCCGAAACGGTGCGCCACCTCGCACCAAGCAGGGGGCTGCCGGTTGTCCAACGCGAAGTGGTAGAGCAGCGGAGACCTCCCATAGAGCAGCGAGAAAAGGCCGGCCTCGGACGAGTTCGACCCTGCATAATGTTGCTCGGCGACGAGCCCTCGCTGCGCCCAAGCGTAGAGTCGCGGCATGCGCTCGGGCGTGAAAGCGTCGGGTCGCAAGCTCTCCATCACGATCAGGACCACGTTCGAGGGCTGGGGGTGCCCCGCGGTCGACGCCGTCAGGGTTCGGCGCGAGAACACCAGCGGGAACGTGCGTGCATACGCTCTCCGCAAGTCGCGCTCGAGAGCCGCCCACGTCCGATCGCCTGCGCGGCTGGGCACCTGTACCGAGATGGCGCCCCTGGGCGCCCAAGGTAGCTGGGCGACCAAACCAGTAGTCAGCGCGCGATGATGAAACATCGTTCTCGCCCAGTACGGTGTGGCTATGCCGAGCACGAGCAGCACCGACCACACGCCGACGAGGACGCGCTGGAACACCACTGTGGTGCGTGTTACAAGCCAGCTAGCGACCCGACTGGTGACGAGGGCCAATGCACCGGTGCTGCCTGCGATCAGCGCGGTGGGAAGCCATAGCGTGACGAGCCAGCCAGTGGTTCGAATGCTGGCGCTCGACATCGCGGCATACCGAGCCAGTTCGCTCAGGTGGCGCCCGAACGCACGAAACGCCTGCAAATCCAGCAACAAGTACAAACCAAGCACGCCGGCTTGAACGAAGAAGAGCGCTCGCCCGAGCCTCGCTCGTCCGAGCGCGATGAGCAAGCCAGCCACGGTCAGACCGGGCAAGAGGAAGAGCGCGGTCACGGCGCCCGCGCACCAGTGCAAGAGCCCGGTCTCTTCCGGCGTGGCACGCGGCACCGCGAGCGTCAGCAATTCGGCGTAGTGGCTTCGCTGCGCGAACAGCCAGAACAGACCCGTCGCGAGGCTCGTTGCCAGGCACAGCTCGATGTACGCGGCCGTGCGACGCATGCGCACGAAACCCGAAGCATTGCCACGCCGCGAAATTCCTTGAGCTCTTGCCACAGCAAGCGGCTCTCGGTAGCAGGCAAGACGTTGCCGCGCGGCGTCGCGTACTCGAGGTACAGGTTGCTGTCGGTCGACACGAGGTCAGTCAGGGGCTGCCCGGCGTCTCGAGCACTAGCGGCCAGGAATGCGTCGAGCTCGGCATCGGCCAGCAAGGCGTCGTCCAGGAGACTCATGAGCGGGCGTTTGCGCGGCCTGACCGCGGTGACCGAGGGCAAAGCCTCGAGCCCCGCGACGCGCGCCTCGGAGGCGAGCAGCGGCGTGCGCGATGCCACCAGGATGCCTTGACCACCGCCATAGAACAGCGCGACGTGCGGGAAGACACTGCGCAGCGTATGAATGACGGTTGCGCAGTCGATGCGACTCATGTGGTGCAGCTGTAGCCATTGCTGGAAGACACCTTGGGGCGTGAGGTGCTCGGCCACCGAGCGGTAGAACTCCTGGCTGTAAAGGTTGGCCGCCCCGGCAAACCAGATGCTGCTCAACTCGATCGAGATCAGGTCGTAATCGCGCTGCTCCACGAGCAGGAAATTACGTCCGTCGCCTACATGCGCAGTCACGCGGGGGTCATGAAGCACGCCCATGTTCACCGAGCGAAAGTAGGTGTCGGCTGCCTCGAAAATGGCCGGTGAGATCTCGACCACCTCGAGCTTTTGCCATGGGTAGGCGGCGAGGGTGGCCAGCGTCGTGCCGGTGCCGAGACCGATGACCAGTGCTCGCTCGAAGCGGCTCACGAAAATGGACGGGTAGTGGGCAAAGCAGCGCTGCGCATCGACCTCCCAGCCGTCGTTGCCTTGAAACTTGCCGTTCGTGAGCAAGACGGTAACGCCCTTGGTTTTGGTCACCGTTGTGACGCCGCCCAGCAGGTCTTCGCGCACGAAGGGGATGGAGTCGGGTGGGGTCCGGGCTTCGAAGTAGACGTTAGCCCCTGCAGTAATACGGGCCAGATCCCAACGTGGCGCTACCAACCAGACCAGTGAGCTGATACCGGCCACGGCGAGCGCCAGGCTGCGTGCTCGGCCAGCGACGACCAGCGTCGTCAGCACGCCGGTGGCGACGAACAAGCTAGCCAGCACCGCTAGCGAGCGTTCCGAACCGAGCTTCGGCAGCAACCAATAGCCCGTCATCAGTGAGCCCACCACGGCACCGAGCGTGTTGACGGTGGTCAGGCGACCCAGCCAAAGGCCAGCGTCTGCGCTGGTGGCCGCACGCTGTTGCAGCAAGAGTGGGAAGGAGAGCCCCATGAATGTCGTGGGGACACACAGAGCCAGGAAGGCGATCACGCCACGCGCAGCTTCACGCATCGCGAAGGAGCTGAAGTAGCCGGTATCAACCAGGAGTGCTGGTAGGTCGTCCCAAAACGGCAAGGTCAGGAAGAGCGAGAGCCCGGCGAGCAGAAACCCAAACGGCAACGCCGCGTCCCCGAAGCGGCGGCGGGCGTAGGCGGCTCGCGCGGCCCCTTCATACAGGCACGCCAAGAACACCGCCAAAATTAGGGCAAAGGCGTACACGCTGTTGCCGATGATCAACGCCAGCAGGTGCGTGAAGATCACCTCGGCCGCGAATACGAGTGCGCCCGACGCGGCGGCCACAAAGTACGCCATGCTCGCGCCGTGCGCCTCCGGCGTGTTCGTGCCGGCAGAGACGTCGACTAGCGGCTGCGTCGACGCGGGCGCACGCCGGCCCCAATGGATGGCGATCACGCCAATCGTGGCGCTGCCGAACGCCGAAAGCCACACGGTGCCGGACACGCCGAGCCGCGGCAAAATCAAATAGGCTGCCAGCAAAGCGCCGAGCGCCCCGCCTGCCATGTTCGACGCATAAAGCGCGCCCAGCCGCCGCTCGCGCAGCACCTCACCCGCGGCGTCGGGAGCAGGCGGTAGTAGGCGAGTCAGCAGCGGCAAGGTCGCGCCCATCGCGGTTGTCGGCATCACGACGATCAAGAGCGCGCTCAGCCAACGCAGCGCGCTCAGCACGGCCAGCGAGCCTGGTACGCTCCGCGCGATCGAGGCATACAGCGGAGAGAGAGCTTGAAACGCTGCGGGCGACAGAGCCACGGTCAAGGCGATGATCAGCTCCAGCACCCCGTACGCGACGAGCGGTCGTCGGACGCGGCGTGCGTAGCGCCCGCCGAGCCACGCCCCCAGCGCGAGTCCGGTCATGAACGCGGCCAAGACCGCGCTCACGGCGTGCGCGGTCGAACCCACCACGTACGAAAGGTACTTGGAGAAGCACAGCTGATCGATCAAGCCCGCAGCGCCCGACACCACGAACAGCGCCAAAACCAGCACAAAGGGCGGGCCTTGGTCCCGCTCAGTCAAGCCCACGCCTCCCAAGACTCCCGCGCTCCCCGACGATCAGCGCGATGGGAGGCCTACCTCGGGCAAGCAGCGAGAGCCGTGGGAAGCGAAACGCGGACATCCCGATCAACGCTATCACCGATGATTCCTCGTGCGGTGGTACGTCGGGCGTGCGCGATGCCCGTAAAACCACGGCGTTTCCGCCGGGCGAGCAGCGCGAACATACGGGGGGCCAGCGGCCGCAGGCCCGGTGTCGCCTTGTAACGATTTTACTCACGTTGGGTCGACGTTGCTTTTTCGTCACATGGAGGCTGGCTGCGGATCGCGTGTTTCAGTTTCGTGATGGCGGCGACGGTGCGGTGTGCGGCCGCGTCTTTGCCAAAGTCAAAGCGCGATCGAAAACGTTGGCAGTTGAGCCGTTGCTACTAATGGGCGAGCGACGGCGCTTGCGCGCGGACGAAGACACAGCGGGCGATCAAATTGCTCCTTCGGAGCCGCCCGTGCTAGGACGGGGTGGACGCTACTGGGTGGCACAGCGTTGGGAGGTCGGTGAAATCTCCGCGATGGTCACCCGCAGGGTCATAGGAGGGGACGTGTCACTATTCGCTGACGAGCAGTTGCTAATGGCCTTTCGAGCGGGTGAGCGAGACGCACTCGACCAAGTGTATCGGTCGCACGTCGGCGCCGTCGAACGCTACCTCAAC
>JBEHXA010000088.1:0-16579 GCA_048498935.1 Myxococcota bacterium | reverse complement strand
GGTGCCGCACCTTGTGCATGAAGAGCGCGCCGACACCAGACTCCGCGGCTCGACGCTGAACGATGAAGTCGTCGGCGGAAAAGATGGGTTTAAACCCCGGAATGAGCGCGGCCAGCTGGGGATTCGGCGGGAATTGCTCGAAGGGCGGTGCCCAGGCGATGAAGTCGATGTCAGCGAGGCCCGGCTGCTTCGGCAGGCTGCTGGCGTAGCTCTTGCTGACGAACGCGTCGTTCAGGTGCACGAAGGTGTGGACGAGCGCCAAATCGCGCGAAGTCGGCGGACGCATGCGCAGCGCGATGTCCGCTTCGCGCCGCGTCAAGTCGACATACTCGACGCGCGACAGCACTTGCAGTTGGAGCTGCGGAAACCGCTCACGCACGAGCCGAGCCAACGGCGCCACGAAGTCGAAAGCGACACCTGGCGGCGCCGTGATGCGCACGAGGCCAGCAGGAGTCGGGTCGCTGCGCTCGGCAGCGCTGGAGAGCTCACCCGCCCATTCCGCCATGCGCCGCGCCGGCTCGAGCCAGCGTTCGCCCTGGCTCGTCAAGCTCGCACCTTCCACGCTGCGATCGAACAGCGGATACCCGAGCTGCTCCTCGAGCTCGGCCAGGCGACGGCTCACAGTGGGCTGACCGACCTTCAGAAAGCGCGCGGCCTCCGTCAGGCTCCCTCGGTCAGCGACCGCCAAGAAGAGCCGCACGTCTTCCCACTTAACATCCATTTTTGGATGGTAACATCCGAAGTTAGACAGTTTTCATCTGAAATCGGATGCCTTAGGTTCAGAGCATGAATAAGCGAATTGTTTATGTAATTTCAGGCATTTGCCTAACCGCCGGGCTTGGAATCTCGGCTCAAGGCTGCGTAGTCAGCGGGCACCCGGCCGCCCCTGCCACCTGGGGCGAGCCCGCCCGAGCCGCGCGTTTCGAAGAAGAGCTCGAGAAGCCGGGCCCGATCGAGGTCGAGACCGTGGCCTCGGCAACCTGGAAGGTGCCGCTCGAGGGCATGCTCAACCTCGAGCACCCCAAGGCGCGCGACGCGGGCCTCAGCGACGCCGAACAACCGATCAGCGTTTACTTCCACGCGCTCAAGCACCCGACGCGCGGGCTGTTCATCGTGGACACCGGAGTCGAGCGCGCTTTCACGAACGATCGGGAGCACGCGGTGGTGAGCGGCTTCATCGCGAAAGCGGCCAAGGTGGACAGTATCGTGGTCCAGCTCGACCTCGCGAGCTGGCTGGCACGCCAGCCTCAGCCGCTCAGCGGAGTTTTCCTCACTCACATGCACCTCGATCACATCATGGGCATGCGTGACGTACCGCGCGGCACGCCGATCTTTACCGGTCCGGGTGAGGCGCGCGCTGGCGGCTTCCTGAATCTGTTCACGCGACCCATCACCGATCGAGCCTTCGAGGGACAGGCCCCGATCGCCGAGTGGCAATTCCAGCCCGACCCCGACAAGCGTTTCGCGGGCGTGGTCGACGTTTTCGAGGATGGTTCGCTGTGGGCCCTGTTGGTGCCTGGTCACACCCCGGGCAGCACCGCCTATCTGGCCCGCACCCCCCAAGGCCCCGTCTTGCTTGCGGGTGACGCCTGCCACACCGCTTGGGGCTGGGAGCACGGCGTCGAACCGGGCAGCTTTTCGCGGGATGTGCCGCAGAGCGCCAAAAGCCTGCACGCGCTCGAAGCCCTGGTGAAGCGCCACCCCACTATCGACGTGCGGCTCGGACATCAGCCGCGCGGCCAGCAGATCGTTCAGTGACGCGGGCCGTCCTGTAAGGCCGGGGCGAGCTGCTCGTTCCCAGACAAAGGACCCCATGCGCACGAACCTGCTTTCAGCTTGCCTGTTCACCTTCGCCCTCAGCCTCGGTTTGGGGGGCTGTGCCAGCACCTTGCCTCGGCCCATCGAGACCAACGCCGCGCTCGGCAAGGTGGTCGTTTATCGCAATGGCGTCGCCTACTTCGAGCGCTACGCCAAGCTGGAGTCGGGCAAGCTCAAGCTGAGGGTTCCAGGCGAGCGTCTCGACGACCTGCTCAAGTCGCTCACGGTCGTCGACGCGCGGTCGGGTCAGCCAGTGCCGGTGTCGTTTCCGACTGTCGAGCGCCTCGGCGACGAGGTGGAAATCGCGATTCAGCTCCCCGAGAGCGCGCCGCGCGAGCTCAAGCTGTCGTACGTTACCGAGAGCCCGACCTGGAAACCGAGCTACCGCTTGAAGCTCGCGAGCAAAGGGGCATCGCAGCTCGAGGCTTGGGCGGTCGTCGATAACGTGTCCGGCGAGGATTGGCGCAATGTCGCGGTCGGCGTTGGCTCGACCTCGGCACTTTCGTTCCGCTTCGACCTGCACAGCGTGCGCTTCGTAGAGCGCGAGACGCTGAGTGACGGGCAGATGCTGGGCTTGGCGCCGCCCACCGGTGGCTCGCCCTATTCGGTGGCCGGCAAGGAGCTGCAGGTTCTAGCCAATGTGTCGCTCGACGAGCTCGAGGGTGCACCGACACCCGAGCTCGTGACGATGGCCGAGCTCCAGGCGGCCGCAAGCTCGGGCGCAGGGCGAGGCGCCGCCGCACCCGCGATGGCTCCGCCCCCGAAGGTCGCGCGACCGAGGCCCAGCCGCCAGCGCCCGCTCGACGATTCGCTGGCTGGCGTCGCAGCGCGCGCCAAGCAGAGCAAAGAGAAGATCCGCGTCGAAGGCTACGCGCTCGGTGCTGACAAGGACCGCGTCGGCGAGTCGCTCAAGCGCGCCAATCAAATCCGTGAGCGCCTGCTGCAAAATGGTCTTCCTGCGGACCAGATCGAAGTCGTGGGCACGGGCCGCGCCGCGCAAGGCGACGCCGTGCGCATCGTGGCGCTCGAGAATGAGCGCAAGCCCGAGCAGCCGAGCCAGCCGAAGCCACCCGCCGGAAAGCCCGCTCAAGAAGATCCCCTCGGCAGCGCGTTCTTTCTCTCGAAAACGCCGCTCACGGTCGAGAAGGGTCGCTCGGCGCTGGTCAGCATGCTGAGCCACGAAGTGAAAGCCAGCGCCGTGTACTACTTCGACCCGATCTCGGCGCGCGGCTCGGATAAGTTCGCGTTCCGGGCGGCCTTGCTCGAAAACCCCTCGCCGCACACTCTCGACGCGGGTCCGTTCACCGTTTACGCCGACGACCAGTTCCTGGGCGAGGGCATGAGCGATCCGATCCCGGCGCATGGTCGCGCCTTCATTCCGTTCGCGCTCGATCGCACCCTGCTCGTCGAAACGGAGCCCGGTTCGCGTCAGGAGCTCGAGCACTTGATCACGATTCAACGCGGCGTCGTGACCGCCGAGGCACGCAGCGTGCGCTCCACCAAGCTCACGCTAGTGAACCGCGGGGCCAATCCCGCCCTCACCTACGTGCGGCACTTGTCGGCTCCCAATCACACCTTGACCGCGCCCAGCAGCGGCTTCGAAAAGCTACGCGGCGCCTACCTGTTTCCGGTCACGGTCCCGGCGGGAGGCTCGATCGTGCTCACCATCGAAGAATCCACTCCCATTCAGAAGACGGTCGACGCGCGCTCACCGGAAGGAATCGCCGAGCTCGGCCTGTATCTCAAGACAGCGAAGAACTTGCCGGATGACTTGCAGCAAAAGCTCGCCGATGTGCTGCAGATGCACCGCGAGCTCGCCGAGCTCGACGAGCGCCTACAAACGATCGCCTCCCAAGTAGAGCTGTACCGCGGGCGCGTCGACGAGCTGAACTCGCAACTGGTAGCGCTACGAAAGGTGCCCCAAGCGGCTGAGCTTTCGCGTAGCCTCGCCAAGAAGATGAACGAGATCTCCGATCAGCTTCAAAAGGCGACGCTGCACGCCGCGAGCATCGAAGGAGAGCGACTCACGCACCGCGTCGCACTCGAAGATCGCCTGGCCGAGCTGACTCTCGAATCGGGCCGCGAGCAGAGCGTCGCGCATCGCTGAGGCGCACGAAGCGAAGCCGCCGGCATTTTCACGCCGATTCAACATTGCATTGGCGGGTGCGGCCGCGTGGGCTAGAAATGCCCAACACCACGAGGGATTGCGTTCGAGCCGACCCTGGCCTCGCCGGGGTCGTTACGGAAATGCTTTGCCGTGCGCGTGATTCTGGAACAACTACCAGGCGCGCGAGCGAAACAACTCGGGCTCTCGACGAACAGATAGCAGTCCTGTCTTGCCACGATACCTGACTAAACTGGCGCCATGCCGCAGCTCCAGGTGCTGTCTCCATTGTCGGGTCAGGTTTGGTCCTTGGAACGGATCCCGGATCCGGTCTTCGCGCAAAAGATGGTGGGTGACGGGCTCTCGATCGATCCGTCCGATGCAGTCTTGGTCGCCGCGTGTGACGGAAAGGTCGTTTCGGTGCACGCGGCGGGGCATGCCGTCACGCTCGAGACTCCCGAAGGCCTAGAGCTCTTGATGCACGTCGGGATCGATACCGTCGCGCTCAAAGGCGAGGGCTTCAAACCGCGCGTCAAAGCCGGCGCGCAGGTGAAGGCGGGGGATCCCCTGATCGAGTTCGATCTGGATTTTTTGGCCACGCACGCCAAGAGCCTCCTCACGCAAGTCGTCGTTACCAACAGCGAGCGAGTCACAGGCTGGCGGCGCGCCACCGGACTAGTGGCAGCCGGTAAAGACGTGCTGTTCACCGTCGATTTTGGGGCAAATGGCGCCGCCGTGGCGACGAACGGAGCAGCAACGACGGTGACGTCGGACGCGATCGTCATTCCGAATCCGACGGGCCTGCACGCGCGCCCTTCGGCAGTTTTGGCCAATCTCGCCAAGGGCTTCAAGTCGGCGATCAAGCTCCAGTTGGGCGAGCGCGAAGCCAACGCTCGCAGCGTGACGGCACTCATGGCGCTCGACGTGACTTACCAGGCCGTCGTGCGCGTGATCGCGAGCGGCCCCGACGCCAAGGCGGCCGTCGAAAAGCTCGCGCAGGTTTTGGCCGAAGGCTGCGGTGACGAAGGCTGCAAGCCGCAGCCAGCACCGGCTACGAGCGTAGTTCCGCCGGCAGCCGCGCCGCCGCCTCGCCGCAAGTCCACCGACCCCAACCTGCTGATCGGTGTAGCGGCGTCGGCCGGGTTGGCGGTGGGCGAGGTCTTCCAAGTGCGCCGCACCGAAATCGCCGTGACCGAAGCGGGCACTGGAGTCGATCAAGAACGGCGCAAGCTCGCGGCAGCCATCGACACCGCTCGGGGCCAACTCGGCGCACTGCGCGGCAAGCTTCACGCCAAGCGCGAGGCGGCCAAGGCTGCCATCTTCGCCGCTCACGACGAGCTGCTCGCGGATCCAGACCTCTTGGAGATGGCCGAATCCACCATCGCCAAGGGCAAAAGCGCGGCTTTCGCGTGGAAGAAGGCCATCACGACGCACGCCGATCAGCTCGCAGGCATGCGCAATCAGCTGCTGGCCCAGCGCGCCAACGACGTGCGCGACGTCGGGCTGCGCGTGCTGTCGGTGCTGACCGGCACGGAGCTCGACCAGCCGGAGTATCCGCCGAACAGCATCCTGATCGCCGAAGACCTCACGCCTTCGGACACTGCGGCGCTCGACCGCACGCGGGTCGCGGGCTTCTGCACCACGCGCGGCGGTGCCACCTCGCACGTTGCCATCCTCGCCAAATCGGTAGGCTTGCCGGCCCTGGCCGGAATCGAGCCAGCCGCGCTGGAGCTGAAGAACGGCACCCGCGTGATCCTCGATGGCAGCAAGGGCACGCTGCGCCTCAACGCGACCGCGGAAGACGTGGCGCGGATCCGGCAAGCGCAAGAGCGCGCCGAGGCGCGCCGCAAAGAAAACCTGTCGCACGCTCAGGAGCCGGCAGTCACGCTCGACGGCGCCCACATCGAAGTGGTCGGCAACATCGGCGGCCTCAAAGACGCCCAAAAGATCGCAGGTGTGGGCGGCGAAGGCGTGGGGCTGCTCCGCTCCGAGTTCCTCTTCATGGAGCGCTCCGACGCGCCCAGCGAAGAGGAGCAATACAAGAACTACAAGGACATCGCGCTCGCGATCGGGCCGGAGAAGCCGCTCATCATCCGCACCCTCGACGTCGGCGGCGACAAACCCCTCGCCTACCTACCGATCCCCAAGGAAGACAACCCGTTCCTCGGCGAACGCGGCGTCCGCATCGGCCTAGATCGGCCTGAAATCTTGCGCACCCAGCTGCGCGCGATCCTGCGCGCTTCGACCTCGGGCAAGGTGAAGGTGATGTTTCCGATGATCGCGACGCTCAGCGAGCTCCGCGACGTCAAGGCCATGCTGGCCGAAGAGGCAGCCAGCCTCGGCGTGCCCCCCATCCCGACCGGCATCATGGTCGAGATCCCGGCCGCCGCCGTGATGTCCGCGCAGTTCGCTGCCGAAGCGGACTTCTTCTCCATCGGCACGAACGACCTCACTCAGTACACGCTCGCCATGGACCGCGGTCACCCCAAGCTCGCGCCTCAGGTGGACGCGCTGAACCCCGCCGTGCTCCGCCTGATCGCGCAGACCGTGAAGGGAGCGCAGCCGCTGGGCAGAATGGTGGGTGTGTGCGGCGGCATCGCTAGCGACCCGCACGCCGTCCCGATCCTGATCGGGCTGGGGGTCACCGAGCTCAGCTGCAGCGTGCCGGCGATTCCGGCGATCAAAGCCCAGATCCGCACCTTGCGACTCGACGCCTGCCGCGAGCTCGCAGAGCGCGCGCTCGCCGCCGAGTCGGGCGACGAAGTGCGCGCCCTGGTCCCCGACCCCGACGCCGACCCTTCTACCTCCTCCAAGCCCAAGGCCTGACCCATGCTGTCCCTCAAAAACGCCTTCTCGGTTCTGCAGAAAATCGGCAAGTGCATGATGTTGCCGGTCTCGGTGCTGCCGGTGGCCGGCATCTTGCTCGGCGTGGGCGCGGCCAATTTTTCCTGGCTGCCCGACGTGCTGTCGCAAATCATGGCGGCCGCCGGCAGCGCCATCTTCGGCAACCTGCCGCTTTTGTTCGCGATCGGCGTCGCGATTGGTCTCACCGAGAACGACGGTGTCTCGGCGCTCGCCGGCACCGTCGGCTACGTCGTCTTTCTCGCGACCATGGGCATCTGCGCCAAGCTCGGCGGCATCGAGACGAAGGCGATCATGGGTATTCCATCGATCGAAACCGGCGTGTTCGGCGGCATCATCGTCGGCCTGATCGCGGCGTCGGTCTTCAATCGCTTCTACAAGATCCAGCTGCCGAGTTACCTCGGCTTCTTCGCCGGCAAGCGCGCAGTGCCAATCATCACCGCCTTTTCGGTGATTGCTGTCGGCGCGGTGCTCAGCTTCGTGTGGCCCCCCATCGGGAACGGTATCGACCAGTTCTCGCACTGGGCCGTGCATGGCAGTCCGGAAATCGCGTTCACGATTTACGGCGTGGTCGAGCGCGCGCTGATCCCGTTCGGCTTGCATCACGTGTGGAACGTGCCGTTCTTCTTCCAAGCCGGCGAGTTCACGAATCCTGCCAACGGCGAGGTGGTGCACGGAGAGATCGCGCGCTTCATCGCGGGTGATCCGACGGCCGGCAACATGACCGGCGGCTACCTGTTCAAGATGTTCGGCTTACCTGCCGCGGCGTTGGCCATGTGGCAGTGTGCGCGCCCCGAGCAGCGCAAGAAGGTCGGCGGCATCATGGTGTCGGCCGCCCTCACGGCGTTTCTCACCGGCATCACCGAGCCGATCGAGTTCGCGTTTTTGTTCGTCGCCCCGGTCCTTTACGCGATCCACGCGGTGCTGGCTGGTGCCGCCTACTTCACGTGCATCGCGCTCGGCATCAAGCACGGCTTCACGTTTTCGCACGGCCTCATCGACTACGTCGTGCTGTTCCCGCAATCGCACAATGCGCTGTGGCTGTTGGTGATTGGTCCCGTCTGGGCGGCCGTTTATTACGGCGTCTTCAGCTTCGCGATCAACCGCTTCAACCTGCTGACACCGGGGCGTGAGGTAGAGAACGAGGCCACCAGCGCGGCGCGCAGCGCGAGCGGCGACAGCTTCGCGCGGCAGTTGGTGCGCGCCTTCGGTGGTCGCTCCAACATCGTCAGCCTGGACGCCTGCATCACCCGACTGCGCATCAAGCTCGCCGACGTCGGCAAAGCCAACGTGGAAAGGCTCAAAGCGCTCGGCGCCGCCGGCGTGGTGGTGGTCGGCGACGGCGTGCAGGCCATCTTCGGAACGCAGAGCGAAAACCTGAAGACCGACATGCAGGAGTACCTCAAAACCGCGGGTCCCGAGGCGGACGAGGTGGACGAGCCGTCTCCGGTCAGGACCTCGGCACCGGCCGGCATGCAACCGCCGCTTCGCGATCCGGATGCGGCACGCAAGGCGCACTCCTACATCGAAGCGCTGGGTGGCAAGTCGAACATCGTCCGGGTCGATGCTTGCGCGGAGACCCGGCTGCGGCTCGAGCTGCGCGACGCCAGCCAGGTCCGTGAAGCCGCTTTGAAATCCGAGGGCATAGCGGCCCTCGTGCGCATCGACGGCGGCAAAACGCTCCATCTACTCGCCGGGCTCAACGCCGACCAATACGCAGCCGAAATGCGCGGACAGCTCGCCAGCTAGCGCAGCGCCAGAATCGCTCCGCCGGCGGTCACAAGGCGAGCGTTCGATCCATGCCGAGTTGGTCGAGGAAGTCGCGGTCGTGGCTGGCCACGACGAGACCGCCTCGCCAACTGGTCAAGGCTCGGGTGAGCGCGCGCAAACCGACGAGATCTAGACTGTAGGTAGGCTCATCGAGCACCAGCAGCTCGACCGTCGGCGAGCGCGCGAACAGCGCGATCAACGCTGCCCTCGCGCGCTCACCCGGGCTGAGCGACTTGAGCGAACGCTGCGCGAGCGCGAGCGGAAACTTGTGCGCGATGAGCAGCCGAGCCGCCTCGTCACGCGCGACGCCGAGACTCAGCAGCTGATCGTGCAGTGAAGCATCGATCAGCCAGTTCCGGCCGCCCTGCTCGATCCAGCCGATCCGCGACGGGTCGACCTGCACCGTGCCGGAGCTCGGGCCGCGTTGCCCGAGGATCGTTTGCAGCAGTGTCGTCTTGCCGGCTCCGTTCGGACCGACGACCGCCAAGCGCTCGCGGCCGAGCTGCAGATCGAGGTCGCGAAAGAGAACCCGCTCGCCGACCCCGCCCGAGACGCCGCGCAGAACGGCCGCCGCTCGTCCCGTATCCGGAGGAACATCTGGCACCGGCAGCTCGACCTCGAGCGATACGGCCAGGGCACGTCGAGTCGCTCGAGTCCAGCCGCGCAGCGCGGTCAGCCGGACATCACGCAATGCGGCCAGTCGTCCGTGGCTGACTTGAGCGTGATCCCGTTTTTGGTTGAGACGAATGCGCGGTGTGGCGCGGTCGAGCTCCCGGCACCGCCCGCTGCGTCTCTTGCGCGCCATGCGGCGCGCCACACGATCCGAATGTGCCTCCGCGTCGGCGAGCCGATTGAGGTTTCGAACGTAGCGCTGTTCTTCCGCCTGATGCTCGCGCTCGAGGTGCTGCTCCAGCTCGGCGAGCGTGCCGCTCACGTAGTGGCAGCCGCCTTCGCTGACCACGAAGAAGTGGCGAATGTCCGCCAGCAGCCGGCGATCGTGCGAAGCGACGATGACGGGACCCCGCCAGTCGTGAAGCCAACTCTTGAGCCAGGCGACAGCAGCGTCGTCCAGATCCAGCGTAGGCTCATCGAGCAGCAAGCTCTCGGCACCGGAAGCGCGGGCGGCTCCGAGCGCTCGTTTGCGAAGCTCACCCTGACTCCGCGGCTCAGTCACCTCGACGGCTTGCGGGACGTAGTGCGGCTTGCTCCGAACGCTCACGCTGCCCGAGGTCGGCGACGTGAGCCCAGCGAGAATCGAGAGCAAGGTCGACTTACCAACGCCATTTCTTCCGACGAGCGCAACATGCTCGTCGGACAGCGACAGGTTCAGGTCGTCGAAAAGCGTGCGTCCCGTCGGCGTGACGACCGACACATTTTTCAGCCGGATGAAAACTTCCGTCATTTGGCCGCCTTTCTGGAGTCTTGCTGGATACGAGCGATCACCGGACGAGGGCCCTGCAGCTGGAGAGTCAGGCCGGTTTCGGTGAGCTCGCTCTTCAGGACACGACAATTGGCGTAGATGAGGTTCAACGTTTCGGACTCGGCGTAGGGCACGAACACCGTGCTCTCTTCCTCCTGACTGCGCACTGCGGCGATCAAGCGCGCCTCGAGCTCGGCGACCGCGCGCTCGTCGCGCGTGCTCAGCGCGACCCACGCATGACCGTCGCTCCAATGCTCCAGCTCGGCGCTGTCGGGAGCTAGGGGCAACCTGTCGTATTTGTTCCACACGTACAGCCGCGGCAACTCGTGCGCGCCTAGCTTTTCCAGGAGCTCCACGGTGGTTCGGAGCTGGAGCTCGTGCTCTGGATCCGAGGCGTCTACGACGAGCACCAGGAGCGAGGCATCGCGGATCTCGGCCAGCGTCGATTCGAAGCTGGCCAGGAGCCGCTGAGGCAAGCGCCGGATGAAGCCGACGGTGTCGCTAAGCACGACCTCACCGCCGTACCGCGTGAGACAGCGCGACGTGGTGTCGAGCGTCTCGAAGGGCATGTCTCGCGCCGACAGGCCCGCGTGCGTGAGCGCGTTCATGAGCGACGTCTTGCCGGCGTTGGTGTAGCCCACGAGCGCGATCCGCTTGCAGGCCGAGCGCTGCTGGCGTTGGGTTTTGCTGGCTATTTCCTCGGTGCGGAGCGCACTGCGCAGCTCCTTGAGGCGACCGTCGAGCTTGCGCGCCATCAGCTCGGAGGCGGTCTCGCCGGGGCCGCGCGCGTTCTTGTTGCCGCCGGTTTGTTGATCCATGTCGAGCCCCACGCCGCGAATCCGCGGCCTCAGATATTCGAGCTGCGCGAGCTCGACCTGGATCTTGGCGCGCCGCGTGCTGGCATGTCGCAAGAAGACGCCCAAGATGACCGCTTCGCGGTCGCAAATGGCGATGCCGGCGGCGTCTTCCAAGTTGCGGGTTTGCGAGGGGGACAACTCGGCGTCGAGCACCAGCATGGTAGCGCCGCTCGCTCGGGCGCGTTCGGCGATGGTCTCCGCCGCGCCTTTGCCCAAGAGCGTGCGCGGGTTGGGCCGAGACAGCTGATGCTGCTCCTGCCCCACCACGCGCCAGCCTTGATGTTCGACGAGCGCGACGATCTCGGCGAGCTGCGCGGAGCGCGCGACCGGATCGCCGCCGACGCCGATGGAGACGACGTAGCAAGCGATGCTTTCACGATCGAGCGAAGCGTTCGATGCGCTGCGAGCGCTCCAATCGGCGACCAGCTTTTCGAGCTTGCCGTCGTCAGCGAGCGGGACCTCCGAGTGCTCGGAAACCGGCTTGGAATTGAAACTGAGCATGCAAAACCCCTTCTTCAGATATCGAGTCTCGCGGTCGCGGGCGCAGCTTCGCGCGCGTGACCTCACACAGGGACGCGTCCGGTTGACAGCGCGGGCTCGGCGGTCCGGTGCAAGCCGGGCCTACGAGCCTGGCGCGCCGCAACGCCGCCCGCGAAGCGCGGGCTATTCAGCCTGGCGTGGCGAATCGTTCATCGAGGACACGAGCGCGGAACCCCCGGCAAAAGCGGTGTCGGAGAACGACGCCGCCGCCAGGTTGAGCACTCGATTCAGTCGCTCAGATGAACTCGTGCAGCCACATAGTGCACCAGTAACTAACACAGAT
The DNA here is from genome assembly GCA_048498935.1 of Myxococcota bacterium. Classification (GTDB taxonomy): domain Bacteria; phylum Myxococcota_A; class Polyangia; order Polyangiales; family Polyangiaceae; genus PMG-095. Next base: position 4,925 of record JBEHXA010000088.1, on the reverse strand, counting down.
TGCGTGCGCGTCAAGGTCCGGCTGCCACTACACCCGCTACCTTCACAAAGTTCTTAAGCCGTGAGAGGCTCCCGCGCGGTTGGGCGATGGATAGCAACCGGTTCCTCGGCAGTCGGGTGGGCGAAGCAGCACCCTCTTTGCGGTACCGGCCGTGCGCGCTCTCCGAGCGACGCCCCGTTGCGGACCGTCACTCTGCCACGAAGCAGCTATGACCCAACATCTCTCCGAGCTCGAGTCGACGCTCGCCTCCCTGAGATCTCTCGAGCGCTGGCGAAACCCAGTTCACCGTTGGGAATCATTCGAAGCGTTTGAGGCCGCGGCCCAGCTCGAGTCCGGCATCCACGCCATCGATCTGGGGTCGACGATTCTCGACATCCTCATCGAAATGGTCCCGGGTACACCCGCGTTCGTGTACTTGCACGGGAATTGCCCGCGGCCCGAGTCGTTCAGGCTGCCCGTGTTCAGCGGCGCCAGTGTTTCGGCCGACGTGCGTTCGACCCGAATCGCACCCAGCGATCCTACACTGCTGCTCGACCCGAAGATCGAGCTCGGGTGGCACGCTGGGTCGCGTCAAGTGCCGCTGCAAGAAATCTACAAAAAGATCTTTCGCAAGGTCTTCCTCCTGGCAGCGGCGCCATACGCGGTCTTTTGGGGGGGTAGTGGCGGGGGCTTCGCGGCGCTCTACTACTCGTTCTTCTTTCCCACGTCGGTTGCCTTCGTCTGGAACCCGCAGACGAATCTCTTCAAATACGTGCCTCAATGGGTGGCTGAATACTGCCAGGTCAGCACCGGTGAGACGGACCCCGCGGCGCACGAATTGGCGCTCGTTCGCTTGGGGATCTGCGGCGACGTCATTCCACTATACGCTCGGGGTCACTCGAATCGGGTGATTTACGTGCAGAACCTGGCGGACTGGCACACCGACGTTCACCTCAAGCCGCTGCTCTCTGCCATGGGGCTCCTGGAACGACTGGCTGCTCCGGACTCACACAACGGCCCGCTGAGCAGCAAGTTCTACCTCTTTCTGCAGAACTTCTCGAACGATCACGATCCGCCCGAGGACCTCTCGATCGCCCTGAGCCTGAGTCACATCGTTCGAACCGGAGGCGATCCGACGCAGTTCGATTTTGCGCCGCACATCCCCAACAGGCGCCGCACCACGACGGCGCCGGCGTGGTTGCTCGACGCTGTCCTGAGCACACCAGTTTCGCGCCTGCACACCGACTGGCCCCTGCCCGAGGCTGCGCCTCGCATCGACCCCCAAAGGCTCACCACCATGATGCTGGGCGCATCGAGCGTCCAGCTGTCGAGCCCCCCCGAGCGAACCTGGGACGTCGAATTCACCGAAAACGCCTCAGGAAACATCGTGGAGCTCTATTCACTGCGGCACGTGGCGCGCCTCGCCACGCTGTTCGACCAAACCTGGGACGGGTCGTTCGGCGACGCCGCCTTCGCCATCCTCGACAGCTTCCTCGAGCACATTTCGACCGAAGCGGGGTTCGCGTCGGTCATGACCAACCGCGGACTCGGCGACGCCGCTCAATCGCTGTCGACTCGCGCCAATGTCATCGTCAAGATGCTGCAAACCTTTGCCTCGGCAAGTGCGCGTCGCGCGTCTCTCGCGAAGGCCGTCAGCCATCTGCTCGACATCGCCGATTTCTTCTTGGACGAGCGAAGCATCGAAGCCTCGAACCACGGCATCATCCCCTCCATCACCGTGCTGCAACTCGCGGCTCAGTTCCGCGGCGTCGGCTATCTCAGCGCGAAGCTGCTCGGCGCGGCGTCACGGAGCGTCCTCAAGGCGACTGACGAGTCCTTCGATCGCGACGGATACACCAACCAGAATGCCGTCGGGCATCACCGATTCGTACTCGGGTTGCTCGAGCAGTACACCGACTACTGCAAGAGCAACGACCTCGCCGGGATACCGCCCGAGCTTCAGAAGCGCATCCGAGCTGCCGAGCTTGCGCTCGCCTTCTGTGTCAGGCACGACGGCACTCTCCCACCGATCGGAGACTGGCCGCGCTTTCGTTCCCGTCTCGAAAGCATGAACGCGTCCAAATGGTTCAAGCAGAGCAACCTGGTCGTGTTCAAGGACGCGAGCACCTACTTGTCGTTCGTTTGCGGCTCCCGCAACGAGCGGTACAAGCACGTCGACGACGGTTCCATTACCCTTCAATACGAAGGCGAGGACTTGATCGTCGATGGTGGCTGGCACAGCGACGACTCGGCAGACCCGCTGCGCCAATACCTCGTTTCGTTTCGCGGTCACAGCGCGTTCTATTGCGAGGCGACGGCTAGCGCTTCACCCCCCGAATACCTGAGGAGCTTGCGCAAGCGAGCTAGTATCGAGCACGTCGTCGAGTCCCTCGAGCACAGCTACGTCCGCGGAAGCTACGAGCTCGAGCTCTCTCAGGCAATCTTCACTCGTCAACTATGGCAGCTGGCAGATCGTGAATTCTTGATTCTCGACACGGCTACGACCGGCTCCCCGTCACCCGGCTCGCCGCCGCTCGGCAAGCTCTTGCAGTCATTTTTGCTGGCCCCGCAGCTACGCCTCGTTCACGAGGCGGACGGTGCCCTCGCGTTCGAAGGGGAACATTTCGGCATCGCCATCGTCGGCAAGAGCGGGCACCCGCACACCAATCTCAAGGGGCTCAGCGGCGAGGTGGTGGCCGGCTGGGGCGCAGGCGATTCACAGCGGGCCCTTCCGAGCCACCAGGTGACGTTCTTCTCCGAGAGACACGGAACGGAACTTACGACCGCGCTGCTCGTATTTCCGGTCGGTCAGGCCGCGCAGGCGATTGCGCACCTTTCCGCCAAGAGCTACGACCTGCGGTCGCTCGTCCCCAATTGGTTAGCCGCGCCGGCGTCCACCAGTTTGGAGGCGTAGAGGAGCGACCGGGCCGCGAAGGCTTTTCAGGGTCGGCTGGTCATAGTACGGACACCGGACCAGCCATGAGTCAGGACGGCGTTTTTCTAGGTAGCCACCCCATCACCAAGCGACAGCCCGCGGTCGAAGGGTGGCTCGTCGAGCGCGACGGCGAGACTTTTTATCGCATCGAGCACGCGGAGGCTCTGCCGTCGTTTTTGACGAGCGTGGTGAGCGACGCCGATCATTGGCTGTTCGTGGGCAGCAACGGCGCGCTCACGGCAGGCCGCCAGAGCTCCAAGTACGCGCTGTTTCCGTATTGCACGGAAGACAAGCTGCTCGACGGCGTCGAGGTGTCGGGCCCGACCACGCTGCTACTTGCGCAGCGCGGCGGCAAGCGCCAGCTGTGGCAGCCGTTCGGCGAGCTCTCGGATTTCGTCTACGAGGTCACGCGCAGCCTCGAGAAGGCAGTGCTAGGCAACAAGCTGCGCTTCGAGGAGCGCAACCACGACCTCGGGCTGTGCTTTTCTTACGAGTGGAAGTCGAGCGCTCGCTACGGCTTCGTTCGCGAGTGCTCGCTCGAGAATGTCGGTAGCACGCCCGTCGAAGTGCGCCTGCTCGACGGTGTGCAGAACCTTTTGGCGGCCGACATCGAGGAGTCGATGCAGCTCGGCTTCAGCTGCTTACTCGACGCTTACAAGAAGAACGAGCGGATCGAAGGCACCTCGCTCGGCCTCTACACCTTGACCGCGCAGGTCATCGACCGCGCCGAGCCGCGCGAATCGCTGCACGCCGCTGCGGTCTGGAGCTACGGCCTGGCGGACGCCAAGATCCTGCTCTCGTCCGAGCAAAATCGACGATTTCGGCAGGGCCAACCGGTCAGCGCCGATAGCGAGGTGCGCGGCAAGCGCGGCGCCTACTTGCTCGAGAGCACGGTCACGCTCGCACCGGGCCAGCGCCTCGACTGGATGCTGGTGCTCGACGTGGCCAAATCCCAGGCGCAAGTGAGCGACCTGGCCAAGGCGCTGCAGCAGCCGGCGGAGCTGGCCGCGGCAGTGCGCGCGGACGTGGAGCTCGGCAGCCAGAACCTGCGCCGCATCCTGGCGGCCACCGACGGCTTTCAGGTGACGGCCGATCGCCTGAGCAGCGCGCACCACCTGGCCAACGTGCTGTTCAACGACTTGCGTGGCGGCATCTACGCGCAGGGCTACGCCATCGGCAGCGCCGAGTTTGCTCGCTTCGTTCAAGCTTGGAACAAGCCGACGTTCCGCAAGTTCGAGAAGCAGCTGAACGAGCTACCCAAGACGCTCGCGCGCAGCGAGCTGGCCGCGCGGATCGAGCCGCTGGGCGATCCGGATCTCACCCGCCTGGCCTACGAGTACTTGCCGCTCACGTTCAGCCGGCGCCACGGTGACCCGAGCCGTCCGTGGAATCGCTTCGAGATTCGCGTGCGCGATCAGCAAGGCAACAGCTTGCTCGGCTTTCAGGGCAACTGGCGCGACATCTTCCAGAACTGGGAGGCCCTCAGCCTCTCGTATCCGGACTTCGTCGAGAGCATCATCGTCAAGTTCGTCAACGCCTCGACCGCCGACGGCTACAACCCCTATCGCATCACGCAAGACGGCATCGATTGGGAGGTGCCGGAGCCGGATCACCCCTGGGCGGCCATCGGTTACTGGGGCGATCACCAGATCATCTACCTGGCAAAGCTGCTCGAGCTCTCGCGTAACCATCACCCGCAGCGGCTGGCGGCGCTGCTCGAGCAAGAGCTGTTCACCTACGCTAACGTGCCCTACGCGATCCGACCGTACGCCGAGATCGTGCAGAACGTGCGCGACACGATCGTGTTCGACGTGCCGAAGCACAAGCGCATCATGGCGCGCGTCGGCGAGCTCGGTGCCGACGGCAAGCTACTCGCCAATGCGCAAGGCGAGCTGACCCGCGTCTCGCTGCTCGAAAAGCTGTGGGTCACGGCGCTAGCCAAGCTCGGAAACCTCGTGCCCGGCGGTGGGCTGTGGCTCAACACGGGTCGACCGGAGTGGAACGACGCCAA
>JBEHXA010000087.1:0-16646 GCA_048498935.1 Myxococcota bacterium | reverse complement strand
AGCAGCGACAGCTTGCCGGGTCTCGTCCCGCCTGCTGTAGCTGCTGCAGCGCGCGAGTACGGCGGCGGGAGAAACGTCCGTGAAGAGCCGTCGTCCCGCGAGCGCCTCCCAGAGGAGCACGCCGACACTGAAGACATCCGCGCGTCGATCGACGTTGCCACCGAGCAACAGCTCCGGCGCCGCGTAGCCGTTCGATTCAGGCGCGAGCGTGGTCATCACGTGCGAGCTGAGCAGCGGGATGAGCCGCCCCGAGCCATGACCATCGATGCAAATCTGCGCGGGCGAAACAGCGCCGTGCACGAACCCCTCACCCGCGAACTTGAGCTCGTGCAGGGCGCCGAGCCCATTGAGCACGTCGAGCAGCAACTGTAGCGAATGCTCGAGCTGCAAGCGTCCGAACGGTGCCTCGGCGCTAGCAAAGTCGCCCAAGCGCTGCAGGCCTTTCAACACAGGCGTGAGCCCTGCCCCGCCGGGAAGCGGCAAGAGCCGCGTCAGGTTGGGGTGCTGTAGCTGCGCAACGAGCTGCGCGCGGCGGAGCAGCCCAGCCTTGGTGGTGGCTTGCGAAGCAGGCTTGGTCACGCTGCCACCGTACTCAAAGCGCGAGCCACGCCCGGAAAAGGTTCGGTGACAGGTGCGCGAAGGTCCTAGCGAAAGTGACCGGAAGCGGACGCCCCGATGGCCACATTGCCCTACTTGGCTCGCGGACCGGCTAAAGTGCGCCGAGCATGACGAGCCGAGGCGAATGGACTTGCCCGCAATGCAAGCGCCGCTTCACACGCGCCAATCAACGCCACGCATGCGGCACGGGCGATCGCTCGCTCCTGCTTCGCGACCGGCCCGAAATACTCAAGTCACTTTTCGAAGCCCTCGAGGACTTCATGAAGTCGCTCGGTGACGTGGAGGTCGTCACGCGTGAGCGCTACGCCTTGTTCCGCTCGCGCCGCATCTTCGCCGACCTGGTGGTGATGACCGATGCCCTGCGGCTCGCCATCCATCTGCCGCGCCAGGTCGAGCACGAGCTATTCTTCAAGATTGTCGCCGACCAGCGCCATGTCACTCACGTAGCCAAGCTGCGAGCACCCAGCGACGTCCGCGCCCTTCACCCCCTGCTGCGCCAAGCTTACGAGCACTCGCTAACGTAGAAGCGAGCCGGTAATAATCGAGCCTGGCTTTCACGCAGCGATTACCAATGGTTGCCAAGCGGCGCGCGCTGGTCGAGCATGGCCTTTCGACCCGGGCCTGTTGGGAGCGCCCTGACCGAGGAGGCAACAGTTGGCAATCGATCGCTCGGATTTCTTGATCCTGGCTACCACGCTGGCAGCAGGAGGCGCGGGGGGTTGGATGTATCGCGATCGCGAGCCGCGGCCGCCAGCACCGGCACCTTCGGTCGTGGCACCTCCGCCGCCCGCTCCGAGCGCGGCGCCCGCACCAACGGGTCCGGTCCCGGTCACGTTGGTCGACCCGCGCACTGCGAATGCACCTGCGTGCGACGACAGCGTGGGCGCGCCCGAGCAGTGCCCCAGCGTCGGCCCCTCCGACGAGGGTATGTGCCCGAACGTGATCTACAAGCGGTGTCAGGAATTCAGGACGGCCTTCAAGCCGCGCGTCGCCACCCAAGCTGTGGCGTGCCTGCGCGCGCTCAAGCCGGCGGAGCGCTGCGATCCGGCGCGCATCAACTTGTGCGGGCACCTGGCCCTGATGTCCGCGTGCTCGGATCCGAGCCCGCCTGCGAAAGCGCAGCTCGAGCACAAGCCCGGCGACGACCCGCCGACCGTCACGCTCGCGGCCGACGCGACCATTCCGCCCACACCCGTCGCGATCGCATGCGAAACGATCGTGAAAACCTGCGCCACCAAGCCGCTCGCCCCGACGCTCGCCGACTGTCGACAAACCCTCGCCGGCTTCAACGACGTCGGCCGCGCCGCGATGGTCGAATGCGTCACCACGCACTGCAACGACCGCGGCTTACACGGCTGCGAGGCCGTAGCCAAAGCCGGCAAGTAAGCGCGACGCCGACCTAGTGTCGCGCCACATTCAGCAGAATCGCCACCACCACGCCGAGAATCATCAGGCCGAACACGATCGCCGCTACGAAGCAGCCGGCAGGGCTTACCTGGCGCTGCAAGCCGCGCTCCACGCCGCTGCCGAACGCCAGGCTCTCGGCGAAGCCGGCCTTGCCTCCCCCGCCCATCGACAGCGAGTCGTCGTCGCGCACGATGGCTTGCACTGGCAAAGTTGGGCTATGCGGCGTGATGCCGGGTCGGCGGTTGACGGCAGTACCGACCGCCACGACCTCGATCAGGCCGGGTGACAGCTCGCGAATTTGTAGCCGATTGCCGATCACGCGCTCGGCGCCCAAGCTGCGAGCTTCCTCCTTTAGGAGCGCCAGGCAATTCTCGCGCGCGCCGTAGATGAGCTCGGTTAGCTCGCGCAACTCGCCCTTCGCGAGCGCCGCAAAGCTCGCTCCAATGCCGCCCACCAAGCCGAGGGAGTACACACTAGTTGCCATCACCAGCTGCACGGGTGCGTAGCCCATCTGCGCGAGGCTGAAGAGTTCGGCACCGGTGAGCTCGCTCGTTGCGACCTGCGCGGGATCGCGCGCGTCGGCGCTGAACGCCGGATGGTGCGCCGCCGTGCCGGTCATCAACAGCTCGACGACGCCGGGGCCGAACGGGCGCAGATCGATGCGCACGTCGACTACCGTGTTGGCACCAACGCTAGCCGCCTCGCGGCGCAGCCGAAACAGCGCCAAGTGGCGGATGCGATTGTACATCTCCGAGTACTGAGTCACCTCGCCGCGCGCGAGCGTCGAAAGGCCGCCCGCGATGCCGCGACCAATCCCGAGCGCGTACGCGACGTTGCCCATCACGAAGCTGAGCGGCGTGTAGCCCGCGTCGAGGTGACAGTAGAGCTCGGTACCCGACGCCGAGGTGGTGAAGAAGGGACGCCCGGGCTGCGCGGCGACGACGCCCGTGCCCTGCGACAAGAACTCCGTGTAGCCGGCGAGTGTCGACAGCTCCGTGGTCACGCCTGTCACGCCATGAGCGCCGTGGCGACGCGCTTCACCGACGAGCCGCTCCATCGCCGCATGACGCCCTTCCGAGATGAGCGCCGTGACGTTCTCCACCTCGCCGCCGGCGAGGGTGCGAAACGACGAGCCGATGGCGCCCGCGATGCCCAAGCTGCGCACGCTGTTGCCGACGACGATCTCGGCGGGGAAGAGGCCCTTCTGCGCGAGGCAGAAGATTTCGTTGCCGGAGAGGGAGCAAACCTGCACGGCGCCACGATAGCAGAACGGGTTCAGGTGACCGTCATTGCTCCCAACACCACGGTGGGCTGCGGTTTCGGGCGGCGTTCGTGCCGCTGGGACCGGGGGTCGTTGGCCCGACGGCGCTGGGGCGCTCTGGTAGCTCACTGCGAGCTCTCCCAATTCTGGTCAACGGTGGCCCCAAATTGGGAGGAGGGTGATCAAAATTGGGAGATGCGGCTCGCGACGAAGAAAGCCCTCGCGCTTGCGAGCGTTGCCAATGGCGCTGCCGGGGCTCGCGCTCGATGCGGGTACGGCTCGAAAAAGCGCTCACGCGCGGTGGCGACTAGGTGGCGTGGGCGATTTCGGGGGCGGTCTGGTAGAAGCGGTTGCGCGCAGGGTCGTTGAAGCTTTCGTAGTCGATGACGAAGGGCGTGACCTCGCCTTTGCCGTCTTTGAAGCGAAGCGTAGCCGCCATGGGTTCGACCGAGCGGTAGCTGCTGTCGGCGGGCAAGTCGTCGTTGGTGGCGCCGCCCGAAGAGAAGATGGTGAAGAGTGAGACGCCGTCGTCGTCGTAGGTTTGACGAAAGCCTTCTTCGACTTTTTCGTGCCCACGGAAGATGGTGTGACAGCCGAGGCGCTGCAAAAACGCCTGACATTGCAGGCGGCCGAACGGAAAGCGCGCCGACTGATCTTGCAAAGTCGCTGGGATCACATCCGCGGCGCTCGGGTCGCTCCACATCATTTGAAAGCGGATGTCCCACTCGTTGAGGCTGGAGAGATCCTTGTAGAGAGCCTTGATGGTGCTGTCCTTCGGAATGCCGCCGTGCACGAACAGGAACTTTTCGAAGAGCAGGCTGGTCGGCATGGCGTCGAACAAGCGAATGTAGTGCTGGAACACCTCGTCGGACCAATGCGGCTTGAGCGTGTTCATCGCTTCAGAAGGCCGGACGGCGCCGTACACCTTGCCCTGGTGCTCGACGTAGTACTCGTGGTTACCACGCAGCACGTAAACGTGGTCGGGGTACTTGGCGAACAGCTGTAGCACCGAGCGGAGCACGCCCTGGTAGCTGAACATGCCGCGATCGATGTAGTCGCCGAGCAGCACCAGCTTGGGGCAAGGATTGCTATCGGGCTTGCGCTCGTAGTCGGCGACTTTGCGGATGAAGTCGGTTTGGTTCAGCACCGCCTTGAGGCAGCTGTAGCAGCCGTGTAAATCGCCGATGATCGTTAAGTCGTACTCACGACCTAGCTCGGGTGTGAGCACATTGACGTGGCCGTCCAAGAACTCGCTACCGGGCGCCAGCTCCGAAACGTTGCGCTTGCCCTTGAGCTTGCCGCGACCGAGCGCGCGTTGCTGATCCCAGATCGCCATCACGCGATCCATGAGCGTGCGGTCGCTCTCCACTTGCCTGACCAGCGCGTTGCGATCGGCCGAGTAATGCTGTTCGAACTGCGCAAAGAACGGGTGGTCGTCCGAGCGCGTCGCGATCAGCTTGCGCGCCGCGACGGCGAAGGGCCGCTCCGCGTCGTCGTCGATCAGCTCGACGCCCAGCTCTTCGTTCAGCAAGTCGGCCAGCTCGGCGCGAAACTTCGCTTCGGCGGGGTGCACCTGGCCGTCAGCGTGGATGAGCTCGTCGACCGTCGCCATCAGCTGCTCCTGGCTGTGCTGGTCGAAGCTCTTGAAGATCTCGAAGCAACGGAGCTTGAGCTTGGCGTGCACGAAGGTGTCCTGCGCCTCCCCTTCGGCGACCGCCTCGGTGAACAGATCCATCACCTGTCGATCGATGCTCTCGAACACCTCCAAGAAGTGCGCGCTGAACTTGGCGTTGAGCTCGGCCGACAGCTCGGGGCTCAGGCCTGCTCCAGCCACCCGATGCGCTACCAGCTTCCTCACGTAGCCACGCACGTAGTCCTTCTCGTTCGCGTCGAAGTCGCCATCGATGTACCCGAACGTGGTCAGGTAAAAGATGACAGCGCGCATCTGCTTTTCCGCCTCGGGCCCGTGCGAGCTGAACGTGAGCATCGCACCAGAATAGCGCCGCCCGGCGGCCGATTGAACCCGGCTAAAAAGCAGCAAATTGACGCCCAAACGGGCCCCGCGAGCCGCACCTACACGCCGCTACGCGATGCGGCATCAACGATTCTTTACGCGAATCGGTAGGCCCGCGCCGCGAGCCGAAACATTCGTGATCGCGCGTCATAGGTAATTCACCTGCACGCGGTGATGTCGATGCACGCGTGAAACCTACGAGCGCCGTACGACGAGCGGTCGCGAGGCGAGCGAATGATTTTAGACCAGTACAAACGAACCTTTTGGCGCATGCAGAGCATCATCCTGCTCGTGAGCGCGACGATTTGGGTCATTACCGGGTCGCGCAGCCTGGCGGGCCTGTTCTTCACCGTCATGCAGGTCTCGTCGTTGATCGGCGCTTCATGGGGCACGCGCCTCAAGAGCAAAGTCGACCGGGACCCGCGCTCCTACGTCAGTCGAGCCTGAACCGGCTCGACTCGACCTCGGCACCTTTCGTGACGCAAGAAAACTCCAGCAATCCCTGAAGGAACAACGAGGTACGGGCATGTCGAATCTGTCCTTTTTCACCCGCAAACGCCAATGGTTGGCGTTCGCGCTCATGATCTTCGCTCTGTTGGGCGTTACGACGCCGCGCAGCGCCCGTGCCGACGAGCCTGCTCCAGATCCGGTCGGCGCCTACCAGATGACCCCGACGCCGCTGTCGGTGCCTGGCTATAGCAAGCCCGACCCCGCCAAGGCCACGCCAGCCGAGCTTGCGACTGCGGTGGATGCGGTGGCCCAGTCCGCTTCTCGCAGCTACTTCTCGATCAACTTCGTGTGGGTCCTGGTTGCGGGCTTCCTCGTGATCTTCATGCAGGCTGGCTTTGCGCTCGTCGAAACTGGCCTGATTCGAGCGAAGAACGCGGCGCACACGTTCTCGATGAACTTCGCCGTGTACGCCCTGGGCATGTTCGGCTTCTTTGCCACGGGCTTCGCGCTGATGTGCGGCGGCTACAATGGTACCGCCATCGGCGGCCCCGGCATGCTGGGTGGTATTCCAACCCTCAGTCACATGTTTACCGTGGGCTCTGCCGTGGGCGGTGATCATGGTTGGGGTCTGTTCGGTACGACCGGGTTCTTCTTGACCGGCGGCGCATACGATGGCGCAGCCATCGTGATGTTCTTGTTCATGATGGCCTTCATGGACACGACTGCCACGATCGTCACCGGTGCCTGCGCTGAGCGCTGGAGCTACAAGAGCTTCTTCATCTACAGCATCTTCATTGGCGCGTTCATCTACCCGGTGTTCGGTTGCTGGGTCTGGGGCGGCGGCTGGCTTTCGCAGCTCGGCTATCGCCTGGGCCTCGGCCACGGTGCCGTCGATTACGCGGGCTCCGGCGTGGTGCACTTGCAAGGCGGCGCGCTGGCGCTGATCACCGGGTACCTGATCGGGCCGCGCATCGGCAAGTACACCAAGGACGGGAAGGTCAACGCCATCCTGCCCCACGACATCCCGATGGTGCAGCTCGGCACGTTCATCCTGGCTTTCGGCTGGTTCGGCTTCAACGCCGGCAGCTCGTTGGCCGGTACGGACGGCCGCATCGGCATCGTCGCGGTGAACACGATGCTCGCCGGCATGGCGGCCACGCTGAGCGGCATCCTTTACATGTGGAAGGTCCACGGCAAGCCGGACCCCTCCATGATGTGCAACAGCATGCTGGCCGGCTTGGTCGCCATCACGGCGCCCTGCGCCTTCGTCACACCGCTTAGCGCCTTCGCGATCGGGGCGGTCGCCGGCGTGCTCGTGGTATGGTCGGTGTTCTTCTTCGATAAGGTGAAGATCGACGACCCAGTCGGTGCGATCAGCGTTCACGGGGTGAACGGCATGTGGGGCGTGATCGCGGTCGGCTTGTTCGCGGACGGTACCTATGGTGCCGGCTGGAACATGGTCGGCGCAACCGACTATCTTGGCGTCAAGGGCCAGGGCGTGACGGGCCTCTTTTATGGCGACAGCAAGCAGATCATCGCGCAGCTGATCGAAGTCGGCGCCGCGATCGGCTGGAACGTGGTGGTGGGCGGCGTCCTCTTCTACGCGCTGGGCAAGATCCTCGGCTCGAACCGTGTGCCCGCGGAGGTCGAGATCGCCGGGCTCGACGTGCCCGAGATGGGGGTTCCCGGGTATCCCGAGTTCGTCAAAACCATGCTGCCCGAAGACGTGCCGGCGACGGAGCTAGCGGCAGCGGAAGGGATGGAGCTGCCCAAGCTGCGGCCCGCAGCCAGCACGAGCTGACGGCAACGGGTGCCGCATCGGAAACCCCACTGAACGGCGGAGACGCTTTCGCACCAGCGCGTCTCCGCCGTCTGCGTTTGGAGCTCATCCGCTAGCCGAGCTCGCGGCGGCGGCGCGGCATCTCCTAACTCCGAGTATGATATATGCGTATCGTGACCGAGGCCCTGCCGTCTTGGACCGTCGGACCATTCGTTGCTCTGGTCCTGGCAATGGCTTCTCTCCCGCTGGCGTTGCCCCATCTGTGGGAAAGGCGCGTGTTCCAGGCCGGTGTGGTGGCAACCTGCACGCTCCCAATCGTAGGGTTCTTGCTCCAGCGCGGCATGACGGTAGAGCTGCTTCACAGCGTCTCGGGCTACGTTACGTTCATCGCAACGCTGGGCGCGCTCTACACCGCGGCAGGCGGCGTATTCGCCAACGCAGACTTGAAGGCGACACCCACGGTCAACGTCGGTTTCCTGCTTGTCGGCAGCGTTTTAGCCAGTGTCATCGGGACTACGGGCGCCAGCGTGCTCTTGATTCGTCCGTTCCTTCGCACCAACGGGCAACGCGAGCACACCGGACACCTGGTGCCGTTTTTCATCTTGGCCGTGGCCAACTCGGGCGGCCTGCTTACACCCTTGGGAGATCCGCCGCTGCTGGTGGGTTTCGTGGGTGGCGTACCGTTCTTTTGGACGCTGAAGCTCTTTCCGATCTGGCTGCTCTACACGTCCTCGTTCTGCGGGCTCCTCTACTGGGTGGATCGCCGCGCCTACGCTCGCGAACGAGCTGCAGCGCTGCGCCGCGACGAGGTCGAAGTCGTGGCCCTATCGGTCAAAGGCAAGCGCAATTTCGCGCTGCTGGCGGCGATCATCGTGGCTGCCTTTCTCCCGTTGGGGTTACGCGAGCTGGTACTCGTAGCCATCGCGCTGAGCTCTTACTTCGGTACCCCGCGCGCCGTGCACCAGCTCAACCATTTCACCTTCGCGCCACTGCTCGAGGTGGCACTGCTGTTCATCGGCTTGTTCATTTGCCTGGTCCCGATCGAGCTGATTCTCAACGTGAGCGCACCGCAGCTACCGATTCAACACGCCCATCACCTGTTCTGGGGTTCCGGGTTGCTCTCCGCTGTGCTGGACAACGCCCCTACATATGCGGCATTTGCGGCGCTCGCTCGGGGCCTTAGCCACGGACAACCCGACTTGGTAGCAGGCATCACCCCTCTGAAGCTCATGGCCGTCAGTGCAGGCAGCGTCGTCATGGGCGCCACCACGTACATCGGCAACGGGCCCAACCTGATCGTAAAGTCGATCGCGGAGCGTTCGGGCGTCGTCACTCCGAGTTTCGTTCGCTACGCCGTGTTCGCCTTCTTTGCGATGCTCCCGGCGCATATTCTGGTTACTTTAGCCCTGAAAGCACTCGAGAAATAGAGGCTAGTCGATGGCCGAAACCGACGCTGACACCAGAGAGCCCAACGCCCCTCCGCCAGAGGAGCGAGAGCTCGTCAACACGGACGATGAACCTCGTGTCGTGCTGGCAGCAGTCGACACGTCCCCTGCCGCCAAGCGCGTCATCTCTACCGCGGCGCGGTTCGCGCGCGCGTTTCCAGGCGCGAAGCTGCACGTTCTGCACGTTCTGCGCTATTCGCGGCTCGATCGAGCACACGCCGGAGCGCCCGGCATGAGCTCGGAGGCAATCGACGACGCCAAAGAGCACCTCGCGTATCACAAGCGCCTTGCTATCAGCCAATGCCGCAATGACGTGATCGGGCATTTTGCAACCGGCAATCCGACGAGCGAGATCTTGAAGTCGTGCATCGACCTCAAGGTCGACCTTCTGGTGATAGCCACCCACGACCACGCCGGTTTCGAGCGGCTCTTGCTCGGCTCAATCGCCGAGACGCTGGTGCGCAAGGCTCCCTGCACCGTCACGGTGGTGCGGCGACGCGCGTGAGACCTGGCTCGGTCCGGTATCAGGACATCATGCGTGGCGCCGAACCACGTTTCGGACACATTTCAAAAGCATGCACTCTGCGGCTGGCGAGATAAAGACTTCCTAATGTCGACATCGGCTCCGCGCATTGGAGCCGAAAACAACAGCAAAAGGGCGCGCGAAGACCAGCGCGCGCCCACTTCTCGGATAACCTTGGAGTGTGACGATCGCGTCGCTTACCTCGGATGACCGCTCGGGCGTCCGAGTAGCGCGAAGGGCCCCGTGGCTCGAGCGGCACCGCGGCTTCGTCTGGGGCGCGCTGACCAATGTCGTGACGACGACACTCGCCTTCGGGGTCGCGCCGCACGCACAGCTCGCTCATCTGATGATCATCCATCTGCTTGGCGCAGTCTTGATATCGACCCGCTACGGCATGGCGGTCTCCACGTTCACGGCCGTCACGGGTGCGCTGGCGTTCGACTACTTTTGTATCCCCCCCATTTTCGCGTTCGCGCTCCCGGACCCGCACAGCGTGGTCATTTTTGCAGGCATGATGATCGTTGCGCTCTTTGTCTGCTGGCTCAATCAAGGTTTGCGGGAACAACGCGCAGCAGCGCACGCCAGCGAAGCTCGCACCCAGGCGCTCTGTGAGCTCAGTCTCGACCTCTCACAGGAAGCGGGGCAGAGCGAGCTCAGATCACGAGCCGAGCGCCACCTCCGAGAGCTATTCGGGCCGGAGACGAGCCTGGTGTTGGGGGCGGCCGTTGCCCCTGGCGGCAGGACTCAGCTCCAGCCGGTGAGCCGAGGCAGGGACTTGGGCGTCATCATCCTTCCGGAGGCCGGTGGCTCGAAGACCGGTCGAGCCGAGCGTCAGCTGCTGCTCCAAGCCTGTGCCGATCGCGTCGCGGAGGCGCTCGAGCGCTTGGCCTTACGCGAAGCCGCCCGACGCGCCGAGGTCGACGCCGAGCTGCAGAGGAACCGCAACGTGCTGCTCAGCTCCGTTTCGCACGATCTCAAGACGCCCCTTGCCTCGATTCTCACGGCAGGCACTTCCTTGCTTGGCGCCGCGCGCTCCGATCGCGGCCCTCTCGAGCAACAGGAGCTCCTGGAAACCATCGTGCAAGAGGCCGAGCGGATGAATGGCCTCATCACGAACCTGCTGAGCGTGACACGCTTGGAATCGGGCAGTGCGACGATCCACAAGGACTTCGAAGCCCTCGACGACTTGATATTCACCGCCCTGTCGCGCTTCTCTAGCCGGCTCACGGGGCGCGAAGTTCGGGTGGACGTGCCGCACGACCTGCCGCTTCTCGAGCTCGACCCAGTCCTCGTCGATCAGCTTCTCGTCAACTTGCTAGAAAACGTGCTGCGGTACACCCCCGCGGGCTCCCCGGTCGAGCTCCGCGTGCGCATCAAGCGCGCGCTCGTGGTGGTCGAAGTCCGGGATCGCGGGCCTGGCATTTCTGCTCAGGAGCGCGAACGCGTTTTCGACAAGTTCGTCCGCGGCCACGCCGCCCGTCACAACGACGGCGGGACCGGCCTGGGCTTGACCATCTGTCGGGCCATCGCGCGCGCACATGGGGGCGAAATTAGCGCCCACAGCCGTCGCGGGGGCGGCGCCATTCTACGACTACTTCTGCCTTTCACCGTCGTTGCGCCCAGCGCGCGCCCACCCGCTCATCGGAGGATGCAAGCATGAATCCCGCCGTACTGGTCATCGAAGACGAGCCGTCCATGCGACGCGTGTTGCGCACCGCATTGGGCAGTCAAGGCTATCATGTATGGGAAGCAGGCAGTAAGACCGAGGGCCTAGCAACCTTCATACGCCGCGGGCCCCAAGCAGTGTTGCTCGACTTGGGTCTACCGGATGGCGAGGGGTTGGACGTCATCGAGGCCGTTCGCAGGCGTTCGGAGGCGCCGATCCTGATCATCTCCGCTCGAGGCGAGGAGCGCGATCAGGTGCGTGCCCTGGACAGCGGCGCCAACGATTACGTGACGAAGCCCTTTCGAGAAGCCGAGCTGCTCGCACGCCTGCGCGCGGCGCTACGGGTTGCGTCCGTGCTCTCTTTGACTCGCAACGAGTATTTCGAGATCGGTCCACTGCGCATCCACGCGGCCCTGCGCAAGGTATACCTGAACGACCAGGAGGTCGTGCTCACGCCTACCGAGTTCACGCTGCTGCACGTGATGGCGCGACAAGCGGGCCGCGTAGTGACCCACCGGCAGCTGCTGCGCGACGTTTGGGGCGCGGCCTGCGTCGAAGACATCCAATACCTGCGCGTATTCATGCGCCAGCTGCGGCAAAAGCTGGAACAAAACCCAGCCTCACCGCAGCTGCTACTCACCACCCCGGGGGTTGGCTATCGCCTGAATCCGCCGGAATGAACCTGCTCACATGTCGAGCAGGTACGCGGCTACCAGCGGGAAGACGATCGTGGCGTCGCTCTCGATGATGAAGCGAGGCGTGTCCACGTCGAGCTTGCCCCAGGTGATCTTTTCGCCGGGAGGGGCGCCGCTGTAAGAGCCGTAGGACGTGGTCGAGTCGGAGATCTGAGCGAAGTAGCCCCAGGTCTTCACCTTCCACTCCAGATCTTGATGCATCAGCGGCACCACGCAGATCGGGAAGTCGCCGGCGATGCCGCCGCCGATCTGGAAGAAGCCGATCGAGCTGCTCGCGTCGGTCTCCTTGTACCAGTTGATGAGCGAACCCATGTACTCCGGGCCGGCCTTCATCACCTGGTAGCCGTACTCGCCGCGCACCACGCCGGCGACGAACATGTTGCCGAGCGTCGAGTCCTCCCAGCCCGGCACGAAGAGCGGCAGGCTCTTTTCAGCGGCGGCCAGGAGCCACGAGTTCTTCGGGTCGATCTCGTACTCCGGCTCGAGCTCCTTGCTGCGGAGCAGCTGGTAGAAATACTCGTGCGGGAAGTAGCGCTCGCCCTTCTTCTGCGCCTTGTCCCAGAGCGCGAGCATCTTCTTCTCGATCTTGCGCATCGCCTCGTGCTCGGGGATGCAGGTGTCGGTGACGCGATTCAGGTGCTGGTCGAGCAGCGCCTTCTCGTCCTCGGGACGGAGCTCACGGTAGTTGGGCACGCGCCGGTAGCTGTTGTGCGCGACCAGATTGAACACGTCCTCTTCGAGGTTCGCGCCGGTCAGCGAAATGCCGTGGATCTTGTCCTTGCGGATGAGCTCGGCGATCACCAGGCCCATTTCGGCGGTGCTCATGGCGCCTGCCATGGTGAGCAGCATCTTGCCGCCCTTGGCCAGGTGGTCCTCCCAAGCCTTGGCCGCGTCGACCAAGGAAGCCGCGTTGAAATGCCGGTAGTGGTGCAGGATGAAGTCGCGAACGGCTGCCATGGGCGGGGTTAAGCCCCGAGGCGTGCTGAGCGTCAAGCGACTCGGCCGTGACATCTTGCCGACTCGGCGTTCGGGCTGGTTTTGCACCTACGCCACGGCCTCGGCGTCCGTGTTAGCCTGGGAGGGATTTCGGGGGTCTTCGGGGGGCGCGTTCCGGCCGTAGCGCAACCCGACTGGCACCATGACCGACCGCTCCTCTTCAGCCCCGTCCTCGATGGGCGGGCGCGTCATTCAATCCGAGCTGCAACGTGGTGTGACATACCGGCTCGAGCGCCAGATCGGCGAGGGCGGTATGGGCTCCGCGTTCTTGGCGTTGAGGCAAGCGCCCGAGGGCTTGTCGCCCGTCGTGGTCAAGCTGGTGCGCCCATCGTTCGGCCCCAACGCCGAACGCGCCGCGAGCCTGGTCGTACAAAAGGAGGCGGTCGCGCTCGGTCGCCTGAACGAGCGTGTGCCCCCCTGCCCGTTCGTCGTTCGTTTGGTCGACACCGGCGCGGCTCCCTTGCATGGGCCCCAGCAGCCGCTCACCCCGTGGCTCGCCGTCGAGTACGTCCACGGCGGCGTCGAAGGCACGACTTTGCTCGAGCGCGTGACGTACCACATCGAGCAAACCGGTGAGGCCTTCGACGGTGCGCGCGCCGCTCACTTGGTGCGCTGCCTCGCAACTGGGCTGACAGCGATTCACGGCGTGGGCGTCGTGCATCGCGATCTCACGCCGGGCAACATCTTGTGCTGCGGCTTCGGCGAGGCCGAAATCTTCAAGATCTCCGACTTCGGCATCGCGCGCCCGGCAGGGTTGAACGCGACGTTCGGCGGTGTGCCGGTCGGGACGGTGGGCTACGCGGCACCCGAGCAGTGCATGCCCGATATGGCTCCGAGCAGCGCGGCCATCGATATTTTCAGCCTGGCTTGCTGCGTTTACCTGGCCATCACGGGGGACGAATACTTTCCGTCCGATACGCCCATTCAAGCGATGATGCTGATGCGCGAGAAGAAGCGCCGCAGCATCTTGGAGGGGCGCGCGCTTTCGCCGGAGCTACGCAAGCGTGGCGATGCGTGTCGGGCGATCGATACCATTTTGGCTCGTGCAACTGCGCTGACGCCGGATCAACGCCACCAAGACGCGCAAGAGCTGGGCACCGCGCTCGCTCCCTGGCTCGCCGAAACGCGCGAACCACCGAAGCCCAGCCGACGGCTCGTCAACAGCTTGCTCAACATGGCGTCGCCGGGCGACGTTTCGAACTGGAGCTGGACGGTGCGTCACCCTCCCGGTGGGGATCGCGTCATCTTGAGCGCAGCTTGGGACGTGGACGGGCATTGTTTTGCGTTCACTTCGCGCGGTCCCGAGTTTTGGAACGGGCAGGACTGGGTGTCGGCGACCGATGTCGCGCGTGATTTGCCGGCCGGCATGGCGTTCGCGCGGCGCTTCGAGGCTGGTGGTTGGCTGGTGGGCGGAGAGAGCGGCACGCTGGCCGTGTACTCGACCGAGGGCGTGCGCGAGGTGGTGCGAGCGCCCGATCCGCGCGTCACGTTTTCGCACGCCAGCGGACGCTTCGACGATTTGCTGGCGGCGGTCGGACAATGCCCCGGCGAGCCACCGAAGCTCTGGGCCATGGCGGCGCGCCGCTGGCTCAAGCCCTTGCCGCTCGAAGGCGTAGCGTACGTGGCCGCGCTGCTGCGCCTGAACGACGAGCGCTGGGTGATCTGCGGGCGCCTGCAAGCAGGCCAGGGATTTTGCTCGATTTACACGCCGACCCAGTGGGAGACGATGCCGCTGCTCGCACCGCGCACGCGCGCCTTCGTGAGCGGGGCTTCGGAGCCCGAGCGCGGGCTGGCGTTGGTGGTAGGTAGCGATGGTGTGGCGCTGCGCATCGAGGGAGACGAAGCGGTGAGCTCGGTAGCCGACGGCGCCCCGGCGCTCACGACGGCGTCGATGGACGTGCTCGATCGCGAATGGGTGTGCAGCGTTGGGCGGCTTTGGGTGCGCGACCCGGCGCGCGAGCTCGCATGGCGCCCGGTGTGGCACGACCCGACCTGGCAAGCTCCGTTCGTCAGCATGATCGCCGACGCCGGCATGGTCGTCGCCATGACCGCCGACGGCGCCATCCTCGAAGGCCGCGCCGGCTGGCGCTCGGTGCACGGCCACGGCCGAGGCAGCGGCGAGCTCCGCCCGCGGCGTTCGCTGCGGGCATGATTTTGGGGCGCTGACGCTCCGCGCGGGCTGTACGTGGGCAGGCGGCAAACTCTGCCGCCCGAGAGCCCCTTTGGCTATCGCCAATTCACTACGTGTACGTATCCAATAAGCTCGCCAAAAATGCGCAAGAATTGCCCTTTTCAAAACTCTTATTGGATACGTGCACGTACCCAATCTCGCGCGCGCAAGGGGTCACCCCGGGCGCGTGTCTTGGGAGGCCCGGTCTCGTTCGTTGCGAGGCTGCCCAGCTGGGCAGCCCATCAGTAACTGGGCCTACCAACTGAGCGCGACGTTCACGTCCGCGTAGCTCAGGCTTTGGGCGTAGTGGCCGCTCGAGGCGGGGAGCTTGGTGGGCTGTTCGTAGTCGGAGACGGTGCTGTGCGAGTCGCGCGCGGGGGAGACGAGGTGTGAGAGGGAGGCGGCTACGGCGAGGGACTTCGACGCGCGCACGCGGGCGCCGAGCGCGAACGTGACGGAGAAGAAATCGGGAAGGCTCGCTTCGAGCGTGGAGTCGGGCACGGCTTCACTCATGGCGCCGATGCCGCTGAAGAGCTCGAGGGTGCGCGACGTCCAAACGCTCGCGCCGATGCGACCTTCGAAGGCGTCGTGAAAATTGCGCGGCACGTTTTGGAGCACGGCGGCGCCGTCGGGTTGTGCGCCGCTGGGCAAGATGTCGCATTCGCGGCCCGCTTGCGTGACGCATTGGCTCTCGAAGGCGCTCCAACGCTCCCAGCTGCCGGACAAGCGGAGCTCCACATCGAGTCGAGGGTTGTAAGCGAGACCGATTCGCACGGTATCCGGAAGATCTTGATGCAAGTCGACGTCCGCGCTGCTCGGGCCGCCGATGTCGTTCGTCAAATGGCCGCCGAGCTTCATGCCGCCCGACACGTTGGGGCGCGATTGGTAGGAAGCCCCGAAACGAAAGGTCTCGCAAGCGCACTCGTAGAACGCCCCGAGCCCGAAACCCCACGCAAAGCCCGAAACCTCGAGCAGCGATCGGCCCTCGCCCGCGACATCGTTGGTGCCTCCGCTCCAGGCCCGCACGTCGTCGACGCGCGAATAGATCAGGTTTGCGGCCGCACCCACGCGCCAACCGCTGTCACCGATCCGGTAGGAACCGCCGAGCGAGCCATGGCCGGTGATCGAGATGCCCTCGATGGCGTGAAAGCGCTGCACCCCGTCGACAGGTCCCGGGTAGGGCGCATCCGCGAAGCTCGAGCGCTCGTCCCAGCTGACTGGACCACCGAAGGGGAGGTAGATACCGGCCGCCAGCGTTAGCGCCTCGCTAATTGGCAACGCGAACCACAGCGATGGGCTGGCCATCAGGTTGGTCAGCGTGGCGCGCCCAACATTGGCGCCTTCCGCGCCCGCCGGGTCTTCGGCATCGCTCGGGTGGGCCGGACGCGTGTAGGTCAAGTGGCGCAGCCCCACCAAACCGTCGATGAAGAGCTCACGCCGCTCGGAGCGCAGCGCAGCCGGGTTGTAATACAGCGCAGTGGGGTTGTCGGTGGTCGGGTGACCCTGCTCGCCGGCAAAGCGCGCTACCGAGAAGCCGCTGGCCCTTGCCGACCCTGTGGCAAGCAGCAATCCGCAGCACAAGCCCAGGCACACGAGACGACGAAACAAGCCAAAACCCTTA
>JBEHXA010000086.1:0-16690 GCA_048498935.1 Myxococcota bacterium | reverse complement strand
TCCACGCCGCCGACCTCGCCACGGGGTCGAAGACCGCCACCATCGAGTCGATGAGGTGCTTCACCGGGAACACGGACGCGATGCGGCTCAGCGTGGAGGGGTCCAGCACCAGGCGCGTCACCCCGCCGCCGGCGTTCACGTCGAAGGATTCGGCCGGGGCCGTGGAGTAACCGGCGTCCGAGAACCCGCGGCCGAGCTCGTGATTGCGCATCAAGATCAGCGTGCCGTCGTCGCCGGCAAAGCAGCCCATGCCGTCCGGCCGAGCCGGTACGGCGTGGCCGTCGCTCATCGGATCGTACGCTCGCTCCAAAATCGCGTAGCTGAAGCCGGGCGGCAGATCCAAGATGCGCGCCGGGTCGGCCACGAGCGGCCCGCCGTCCGCCAGCGCGCTCCGCCGGAACAGAAACGCGAGCGGCGTGCTCACGATCGCCGCGGCTCCCACCGCTTTGAGGATCGTGCGTCGCCTGGCCGCCATGGGACCAACTGTCCCAAACACGGGGCGGGTCGTCAAAGGCCGGCGTTCAGCATTGACAGCAGGCGTCAAACTCCCGAAATTCCCGGTCCGAAAACGAAGCACGCTCGTTTCGACGACCAAAGGAGACCACATGGCATTCGAACTTCCCCCGCTCCCGTTCGCCAAGAACGCGCTCGAGCCGGTGATGAAATCAGAGACCTTCGACTATCACTACGAGAAGCATCACAAGGCTTACGTCACGAAGCTGAATCAGCTGCTCGAGGGCAAGCCCGAAGCTTCCAAGAGCCTCGTCGAGGTGATCAAGACCAGCACGGGCGGCGTGTTCAACAACGCCGCACAGGTTTGGAACCACACGTTCTTTTGGGACAGCCTCAAGCCCGGTGGCGGCGGCGCTCCCCCGAGCGGCGACGTGGCTGACTTGATCAACGGCCTTGGCGGCTGGGACAAGTTCCGCAGCGATTTCATCGCGGCAGGCATGGGCCGTTTCGGCTCCGGCTGGGCCTGGTTGGTGCTCGACGGCGGCAAGGGCCGCATCATGGATACGCCGAACGCCGAGACGCCCCTCACGACGAGCGCGATCCCGCTCGTTACTTGCGATGTGTGGGAGCACGCCTACTACATCGATCACCGCAACAATCGGCAGGCTTTCCTCGAAGCCTTCTGCGACAAGCTGCTGAACTGGGACTTCGTCGCCAAGAACCTCAAGGCCGCGAAGTAACGTTCTGCTGAAAGTCGAACGCGCCGGCGTCGTGAGACGCTCGGCGCGTTTTGCTTTTTGGGGTTGCGGAGGGCGAAGCTTACTAGCGCGTCGCCCTTCGCGGTGGCGAGACTCAGGCGTTGAGGTTCGCCGGCGCGACCTGCGTGCGCACCGGGAGAATCGGCGCCCAGACGAGCCGCGCGAGCAGCGTGTCGTTGATGATGATGCCGCGATCGCTGAAGGTCAGCTGATTCTCGGTGCCGTCTTCGCGCCACTCGCCGACGAACAGGATGCCCTGGCCCTTCTCGTTGTAGCCGAGCTCCACGATGGCGTTCTTCAGCCACTTGCCGCCGCCGTCGAAGTTCAGCGCCTCGGGCAGCGTGTAGAAGCCCTCGCTAGGCAGCTGCTTGAGCGTCTTGGCCCAGGTGGGCGAGCGCAGCGGCGTGGTGGGCTCACCCCAGAACCAACGGTTGCGCCGGTTGTCGCCGGGGCGCACCACGAACTTTACGCCGCCGTTGGCGGGTTGCCCGACGTACACCAGGACCCCGGCCGGGAAGGCTTCCTCGTGGCCCGGCATGGGTTGAGTCGTTCGGTACAGGCCTGCATCAGGGAGATCGAGCATAGGGGCAGCTTATTTACTCGCCTGCCGCCGTGCAGCAAGAAACATCGCGGAGACGCGGCGTTTAGCGCTTTCGGCGATCTACGTTTCGCTGCGCAGGACCGCGATCGCGACGTCCGGGCCGAGGGCAGGGACGCGGCGTAGTGCCAGCCCGAAATCCCGACCTTCGATCTCGAGCGCGGCATCGACGACCGATTCGCCCGACGCGCGGCCCATCAGTCCGCTCTGCTGGATGGCCTTGGCGTTGACGTCGGGCGAGATCGGCGCGCCATACACCTCGCTTGCGACGACGACGTAGACGTACACCAGCGGCTCCTTGCCCTGAGTCTCGCGCGCCTCGGACTTCACCGCGCTCCTGAGTTGATTCTCGAGTCGGTAGGCGTACGCAGACCAGGACCAACCCGTCGCGTAGAGCCCCACGACCGCGGTCCCTTTGAGGATGGGGGTGGCGGCTGCCCACTGGCCGTCGCCGCGACCGCGCACCCGCGCCGCTTCGACCATGCTGCCTCGAGTCTCTACGTACTTGCCGGTCAGGGCCGGCTGCAGCTCGCCGAAGGCAGAGAAGAGCGCTTTGCCGGCGAGGGCATCGTGCTCGAGATCACTCCTTAGGATGATACCCTTGTTGTCTGCGATGAGAAAGAACGTGCTCTTCGCGATGCGCAGGTCCTGAACTCGGCTCCGCGCGGTGTCGAGCGCCTCTTTCGCTGCCACTGCATCTTCGCCCGCTTTGCCGGTCGCAAAGTAGGCTTCGAGCTGCCTCGCGCCCAGCGGCAGCCCTGTTTTGACCTCCGACACGTCCGTGTTGGCGGCCTTGGCGAGCATGTCGACGTGCGCTCGTGCTTTCTGTTTGCTGAGTTCGGTCGACTTCGTACATCCAAGGAGGAGCGACAGCAGCGCGAAGGTAAACGTAACGAAATACCATGTAGGCAAACGTCGCATGGGAGCAATCATCCTACGCGAATGGCCGCACGTCACAATTCCGAAACGGTGGCTTCAATTTTGCGATTTTGCTCTGCAAGTTTGCAAGCCTGCCAAGGCTGCGATGCCAATTGCCGAGCGTCATCCGTTGCGCCGGCCATGGTCAAAACTTCGCAAAAGGCGTTGTCCGTACACCACTCGCGGCCGTGCAGGCGTAAGATGGTGAATGCTCGGTATCACCACCCTCAGAAGTGGTGCGGTGTGGAAGCGCGGACGGTAAACGGCAAATCACACCGGTTGGGGCTGGGGCCCCAAGTAACGGAACAAGCGTGGGTAGCGCGGTGCTGCTAGTATTCGAAGGTTAGGCCGAGTGGGCCCCGCGCCCAGTTGAGGAAAAGTCTCTGTCACGAGTTAGCTCACCACAAAAGGGGTCGAACCAGCAGCCCCGCAGCAATCGGCTCTCCGATGCTCCGCCGCGGGCGGAGACGCACAGCTCTAGCCGCGACTCTTTCTTCTCGTTTCGCCGCCTGGTGTCGCCGGAGGATCTGTCGGTCGTCTTCCAGCCCATCGTCGACATGAACGACGGTCGGCTGTTCGCGCACGAGGCGCTCGTGCGCTGTTCCACACCCGAGCTCGCCAACCCGCTGGTGCTCTTCGAGCGCGCCGTCGAAGCCGGCTGCGTCGGTCGGCTCGGCCGCATGATTCGCGACATCGCCGTGCCGCTGTCCGGTGCCCGCCCGGTGTTCATCAATGTCCATCCTCAAGAGTTGCAAGAGGGGTGGCTCGTGCGCCCGGACGACCCGATCTACTCGCACGACGCCGAGATCTTTCTCGAGGTGACCGAGTCGGTCCCGCTTTCGCACTATGGGCTCTGCCTCAGCGTGCTGCGCGAGGTGCGCGCGCGCGGCGGCATTCAGCTGGTCGTCGACGATTTGGGCGCCGGCTACTCGAATCTCCGGCGCATCGCCGATTTGGAGCCTCAGGTGGTCAAGCTCGATCGCGGGCTGATCATGGGCGTCGATCAGAATTCGCGACAGCTGCAGCTGGTGGCCAGCGTGGTGCGGCTCTGCAACGACCTCAAAGCGTTGGTCGTGGCGGAGGGCATCGAGACCGAGGACGAGCTCTCCGCGCTGCGCGACACTGGCGCGCACTACGGGCAAGGCTTCTTGTTCGCGCGTCCGGCTTACCCCATGCCTCCGGTGACGTGGCCGCCGAGCGCTCCGCGCCCCAAGCTCGACACTCTGACGAGCGAGAGCTGAGGCGCGTTCCGTCGTGTGCCTGCGCGCTCGTAGCTAGAGCAGAGCTTGCGCGTCGTCGAGCACGGCGTCGACGTGGCCGTCGACCTTGACGCCGCGATACGCCTTCTTGATGAGCCCATCGCCGCCGACCAAGAAGCTGCTGCGGACGATGCCCATGTACTCTTTGCCGTAGTTTTGCTTCATGGCCCACACGCCGTACGCTTGGGCGAGCTGCTTGTCCGGATCGGACAGCAGCGTGAACGGGAGGCCGTATTTCTTGCCGAATTTGGCGTGGCTCTGCTGTGAGTCGGGGCTCACGCCGAGGACGCGCAGGCCGCGTTGCCCGAAGCGCGCGAAGTTGTCGCGGATGTCGCACGCCTCCTTCGTGCAACCGGGCGTGTCATCCTTGGGGTAGAAGTAGAGCAGGTACGGCTTACCGGCGAGCTCGCTCGAGGCCACGTGCTCGCCCTTCTCGTCGACGAGATCGAACTCGGGGGCCTTGCGCCCGATGTCGGAGTCGAGAATCTTCACGGCAGCAGCAGCAGCCACCTGAGCGACCTTGGCGGCCGCGCGCTTCACCGTCTTCACCAAGGCGCTGGCTTGGGCGGCGGCCTGCTCGGGGGCCTTGGCGACAGCCTTGGCGGCCTTGACCGGCGCTTTGACGGGGGCGGGCTTGGTCTTGGCTTTCGCGGCCGGCTTGGCCTTGGCCTTCGCGGCCGGCTTGGTTTTCGCGGCGGGCGCTGCTGCTTTGGCGGCCGGCTTGGCCTTCGCGGCAGCCTTCGCTTTTTTGGCGGGCTTGCTCTTGGCCTTGGCGGCGGGTTTCGATTTCGCGGCGGGCTTCTTGGATTGAGGCTTCGACTTCTTCTTGGCGGCCATCGGTGCTCCTTCGCGGGCGCTACTTCACCATGATCGTGCGAAGGCTCACCATGAAAAGCTCATTGGACCCGGGGTGCTTGCCCCAAACACTCACCTCGTAGCGCCCCGCCGGCGCCTTCTTTCCCAACCCGACCTCGATCGAGAAGTGCTGGCCGTCGACCAACACCTGCTTGGGGGTCTTGAATCCCGCGGGAAAATACAGGGTATCGGGCTGGGGGATGCGATACACGCTGGTGGCGTTGAGCTCCTTGGCGGTCGTGGGGCGGGGTAGCTCGATGCGCCCGACGCCCACGCCGCCGAAGCGCAGCGGCTCACGGATTTCACCGCTCAGCTGCAGGGTTACACTGCGCGCAGCTTCGCGCGGCAGTGCGCTGTACTCACCCCAATCGTCGACGAACTCCTGGGCCAGGCAAGGTTGGCCGACGCCGCTCGGTTGGGCTAGCCCAATCCCGACCCGCATGTGCTCGGGTTTCAGGATGTTGCGCTTGTGACCGTCGTTCGGTGGCACCTCGTCCATGAACATCTTTTGCAGCTCTTCGAGCTTGGCGGGGTCGAAGCGCGGGCTCGGATCGAGGTCGCGCTCGACACCGTCGAACAGGCACGCCACGTTCTCGGTGACGAAGTCGGTGCCGCCAGCTTCGGTGTAGCGCTGCTCGGGGACCGAGCCGTCGGTGCCCCAGTGAGCGGTGAAGCCATGCTTGGCCATGTCGCGCGCATGGCGCTCGGCCCCGACGCCTGCCACGTCGTCGAGCTTCACGGCTTGCAGGTCGTGGGCCGCGCGGTCTCGATTGATTAGCGAAAGCATGAACTCGATCGCAACATTTGCCGCAGCCGGCGCGCTCGGTCGCTGCACCGGCTCGGCACGACCACCTTGCGCAGGCCCGCAGGCGATCGCGAGCGTTGTGGCGAGCAGCGCGGCGACGGAGGCGCTAGCGGGAGAGATGCGGGCCGGAGCGGAGGTCACGTCCGCAGTTGAGCGCGCTTTTGAGGGCGGGCCAAGCGGGAGGGGCTAGAGCAGCCCGGCGCGGCGGCGGGCGTACCAATGTGCGCCAATGCTGGTCGCGGCAAGCAGGGCCCAGATCCACGCTGGGAGCACGGGGGCGCTGACGCGCTGGCTCGCGACGCGGGTGGCGGGCGGCGCTTTGAGGCTCGCGATGTCACCGGAGCCGAGGCTGACCCCTCCGGTCTGTTCCGCGAGTCGTTCCAGCAATTGAGGGTCGGGACGTGAGTCCGCGAAGGCAGCACCGCCGCGTTCACACGCGAAGTCGAAGCGCGCCGGCGGTGCGCTGCCGATGCGCACCGTCGCCGAGTAGCCGCCTTCGTCGAGCACGCCGAGCGGTACGGTTGCCGTCTCGACGCTCCCCTCCATGCGGAGCTGTCGCTCCGGGAGCTTTTTGCTTTGTTCGGCGCCGAGCCGTTCCAGACTGACCTTTACGTCGACGGCGGCGCCCGGCAGTCGCGTCACGCTGAGCTCGACCGGCGCACCCGCTCTGCACTCGTGGGTGAGCTCGAGCCGCGCAGACTCGTAGCGTGGATCGCGCATGAGCCAACCGACCAGACCTTCCCAGAGCGCGCCGTACGCGCGCCCGGCGCTGCGCTCGCCGAGCTCGCTCCACTCGAGCAGGTGCGTCCCGTCGACCGCCAGCGCGATTGCACGCCCGTCGCCGCTTTCGCCGAGCGACAGCATCGGCATCGAGCCGGAGCCGGTGCGCCGATCGGGGTGCTCCCACAGCACGATCGAGCCTGGCCGAGCTGGCCCCAGCGTGCTCGACCCTTGCATCAAGGGCAGACGGTCGCCGAGCAACTCGCGCACACCGCGCAGCGTGGGCGCTGCTCTGCCAGCTTCGGTGATGCGAGGCTCGAACGGTGCGGTGTCGAAGGGCGGCCCTTGTTGGGGGAGGGTCGTGGGCAGCACTTCGGCGAGCGGGCTACCGGCGTAGCCGCCGCCCATGAAGGCCGAGGGGCCTCCCACCATGATCAGGCCGCCGCCTGCGCGCACGTAGCGAGCGAGCGCGGGTAGGTGGCGCTCCAGCTTGTATTCGACCGCGTCGATGTCCTGCAGGATCACCGCGTCGAACGACGGCAAGTGCTCGGTGAACAGCTCGTCGACCGGAAACGGAATCAGCGACAGCTCCGAGTCGTCGCTCACCTGAGTCGAGTCGCTGTTTGTGCGCAGGATGAAGAAGGCGATGAGATCGATCGACTCGTCGGCCTTGAGCCACATGCGGAGCGCGCGCACGTCGTAGGTAGGACGACCCGCGACGTGCAGCACCCGCACGCGCTCGCGCGTGACGTCGAACGTGAGCAGGCGGGTGTCGTTTTCCGGCACTTTGTCGCCGCTCGGCGCCTGCAACTTGATGCGCACCAGGCGTCGCCCCGCGCGATCGAGCGTGAACGGCAGCTCGACGGTGGCCACGCCGCCCTGCACCTTGGCGGTGCCTTGCGCCAACAGCGCCGGGGGCTCTCCGTGCAGGAGCTCCTCCACCGTGACAGGCAGCTCGTCACACGCCAGACCTCCCGAGCAACCGACGGTCAGCTGCAGCGCGAGCTTTTGATGCGCCACGGCCGCGCCCGCCGTGGCGGCGCGTCGGATGCTTGCGTCGGGCGGAGCGGTCTCGGCAACCCGGATGGTGTTGATCGGCGCGCCGAGCCGCTCACCGAGGGCACGCAGCGTTTCGGGGGGCGCCGCGTCGTTGGGGCTGCTCAGCCGTCCGTCGCTCACCACGACGATCGACTTCGGGCGCTCTCCGGGCGCTTCGATCAGGCCACGTAGCGCCGTCGTGAGGTCGCTGTCGGTGGGGCGCGGGGTGGCGTCGCCTTCTGTGAGCGGAGCTGCCGGCCCTTCGCCGAAACCGAGCACTTCGAGCCTCGACTGCTTGAGTTGCTTGCGCAGATCTCCGAGGGCTTGGCGCGCCACATCCTCGCGCGTCCGTTCGCCCGATTTGAGGCCCAGGCGCCAGGATCGATCCATCAGCACCACGACCTTCGGAAATAGGTCGGTGCCGCGCGTGGTGACGAAGGTCGGACGCAGCACTGCTGCCGCGAGCAGGAGAGCGCTCAGGGCCGCCGATGCGAGCACCCATGGTGGCGCTCGACGCGAGCGCGTCTCCCAGATCGCTAGGGCGAGCCAAAGCACCAGCAGCGCTGCCAGCGTGCCGAGCAGGGCGCCGCTCACGCCGTCTGCCACGCTCAAGCCGCGTTCGCTCATCGGGCCTGCGCGCGGCGGCGCATCAGAAAGGGGGCGTGCACTTGGTCGTCCTTGTAGTCCGAGCAGAGCACGTACATGGCGATGTTCACCGCGAAGCGGATGGCATGCTGACGCTGTTCGTAGCTGTTCGGCTCGGTGGGCAGTGAACTCGAGCCGTCTCCCTCACGCGCCAGCGCTCCGAGCAGGTCATGCGCCAAAAGCAGCACTTGGGCATTCTTGCCTCGCACGATGGCGTCGATGGTGGGCGGCCCGAGCACGCGCCCGACCGGCCGATCGACGATGTAGAAGGTCTTGTAGATGACGTGGGAAGGATCCAGCTTGACCGGGGGAGACTCGGGCAGCACCCGGAGTAGCTCGCGACGCACCGAGCGCCCAAACGCGCCGTTTTGCGGGTCGGAATCATCCACCAGCAGAACGCCGCCCAACCGAATGAATTTGCTGAGCCCGCGCCGCTCGGCGACGTTCAAGCTCCCGACGTCAGCCGAGCCCGCCCAGACCGCGAACGGCTCGGTGCACAGCTCCGGCCGATCCAGCCCGATTTCCTTGGGCACGAGGCGCGCGGGCGCGCTCGTGCGGTTCATCAGCTCGAGCGACCACGCGGATGCTGCGCTGCTGCGCGGCGCCGCCAAGCGCTTGCCCCCCGCGACGATGACGCGTGGGTTGAAAGCACCCACGTCACCGAAGGCAGAGGCTTCGTGCGTCGCGGCGAAGGCAGCGAGGCCCGAGAGCACGACGCTGCGGCGAGTGGGACGGTGTTCGGCCAAGGCTCGGAGCTTTCAATCGAAATCGAGCACGCGCCAGATGCCGGCTTCGCGCTTGAGCTTGATCAGGTGGCCGGTTGGTAGCTGCACTTCGGCGACGTCGCCGTTCACTTGAATGTCGAGCGTCTCGGGGTGCTCGAGTCCGTCGACTAGGGCGCCGATGTCCGCCTCGACCGCGTTTTCCGAGTCGGCGGCGAGCAGCGCCATCAATGCTGGATAACTACGCCGCGAAAGTGCCCGGCGCAGACCCGACAGGGCCTGGCTCGGGGTGCGGGGACGAGCCGGCAGGAGGCTCGCCGCATCCAGGCGAAACCGCCCCTCCTCCAGGACGAGCGTGGCGCTCTCCCCATCGACGAAGCGCGTTTCGGCGCTGGCTTCGATGGTCGCGCCGCGGCTCTTGATGGAGCGCGCAGTTTGGAGAAGATCTTGCTTCGATTCGGCCACCAGGCGCTTGGTGCCGTCGCGGCCGAGGCTGCGCTGACCCTCGGTGGTGAGCAGGTTGTACACTGCGTCGGCGTCACCGCGCTCGACCGCGCTTGCATAAGCAAGGGCTGTAACTTTCGGGTCAGGCAAGCGCTGGCCGGCGCAGCCCCACAGCGCCACACACACCGCTACCAAGAAGCCCCTCGAGGCAGGGGACGACCAGCCGGCGGGCAGCCGAGCGCCAAAGGACTCCGCTGGGGCTGGGGCCCGAACGGACAACGAGACAGCGAGCAGGGACATCGGCCGGGAGGACAGTGCTAGCGAAAGCCATGCCTCTTGGCTACCTTTTCAGGCCGATGAAGGCCTGGCTCGGCTTGGCGTGTGCACTCGTTGCGTGTGGAGGGCCTCCGCCGCGTGCTCCGAACCCCACACGACCGCTCGACGAGCGGCGAGCGATCGACGTGATCATTCAAGCCTTTCGTGACGAGAAGGACCGCCCGGTGCCGGGCAACACGGTCGCGCTCACGGAGAGCAAGCAGATTCACATCGACGTCGCCGCGGCCGAGCGCAAGTACGGCGTGGCGTACGTTACCTCTGCGGAGCGCTTGGAGCTGGGCAGCGCGCTGCCAGAAAAAGACGAAACGATGGGCGACGCCCTGCAGCTCGTCTCCGGCCTCGGTGACGACGGTGACGCGCGGGTGCTGGTGCTGCGCGACAGCGACTACCTCTACGACGATCACGTGGCAGGCGACACCCATGAGCGCCCCACCTTGACCGCCGAGCTCAAGTTGAAGCGAGACGTGCACGACTTTTTGGTGCGTGCAAAAGTGGAGCGTTGGCCATGACTGAAGCCCTCGACGTACAGGAACAGAGCGCACGTCGCTTTCTCGGGATCGCCGCCACGCTGGGTGTGGTCGGCATCGCCTTCAACCTGAACGGCGACGGCACGTTGCCCAAGCTGCTCGTCGGCGCGGGCATGATCGCCCTCGTGTGGAGCATCCACCGCTTCGGCCGCCTGGGCCCCGACGCCCCCATCTCCTTCGCCGCCCCCGAACCCGCGGCCGCGAAGAAGAAAAAGAAAAAGAAGAAAAAGCCAGTCGACGAAGCGCCCGCTGCCGAAGCGGACAGCGAGTCGAACGACGGCATGTAGGTCCCTCGCGACCTGCTCGGTCTGCGTGCTGCGAGATTTCACAAGCTCGTGAGCCCGGGAGCTGCGCGAGGGCGAGCAGGGCGCAGTACCGCTCGCGTCGCGCGGCGAGCCGCTGAAAAAGGACCTCGGGCCGTACTCTGCTGCGAAGGACGGAGAAGACCAAGAAGCATCCCACCAGGCCTCCTCCGTCGCCAGCGAGACCGCTAGCTCTCAGTCGTAATACTCATTACCCAGATGCGTGATGAGCTCTTCGTTCATCATCCAGCGGAGCGTGTTCTTGAGCTTCATCGATTGGATGAAGATGTCGTGCTCGGGGTAGAGGCCCTCGGCGGTTTGCGGGCTCTTGAAGTAGAAGCTCAGCCACTCTTGCACGCCGCGGAAGCCCGCGCGCTTGCCGAGGTCGCTGAATAGCGCGAGGTCGAGCACGAGCGGCGCCGCCAAGATCGAGTCGCGACACAGGAAGTCGACCTTGACTTGCATCGGGTAGTTGAGCCACCCGAAGATGTCGATGTTGTCCCAGCCTTCCTTCGCGTCACCGCGCGGCGGGTAATAGTTGATGCGCACCTTGTGATAGAGGTCGCCGTACAACTCCGGGTACAGCTCGGGCTGGAGGATTTGCTCGAGGGCGCCGAGCTTGCTGACTTCCTTCGACTTGAAGCTGCCCGGGTCGTCGAGCACCTCGCCGTCGCGATTGCCGAGGATGTTGGTCGAAAACCAGCCCTTCATGCCCAGCATGCGCGCTTTGAAGCCCGGCGCGAGCACCGTCTTGATCAAGGTTTGACCGGTCTTGAAGTCCTTGCCGCACACCGGCGTTTGCGTTTCGCGCGCCAGCTCCAGCATGGCCGGGATATCCACCGTGAGGTTCGGCGCGCCGTTGGCGTAGGGCACGCCCTCCTTCAGACAGGCCCAGGCGTAGAGCATCGAGTTGGGAATGCTCGGATCGTTTTCGAGCAGGCCCTTTTCGAAGGCTTTGATCGATTGGTGAGCCTCGCTCTGCTCCAGATAGATTTCGGTCGAGCCGCACCAGACGCACACTGCGCGATCGGCGCCGCTGCTCTTGATGAAGTTGCGGATGTCGGCGCGCAGTTGCTCGACGATGTCGGCCTTGGTGGCGCCGGTCTTCACGTGGGTGCCGTTGAGACGCTTCACGTACTCCGGGTAGAAGGCCGCGGTCATCGGCTTGATTTGCGATAGCTCGTCCTTGATGGGATCGATGTGCTTCGAGTCGAGCACCTCCGCATGAACGGCCGCTTCCAGCGCGTTGTCGGGGAACAGATCCCACGAGCCGAATACGATGTCGTCGAGCGACGCGAGCGGCGCAAAGTCCTTGATGCGCGGCGTGCGATTGTCGGTGCGCTTGCCGAGTCGAAGCGTGCCCGTCTGAGTGAGCGAGCCGACCGGAGCAGCTAGCCCGCGTCGCGCCAGCAGCACGCCGGCGATCAGGGTTGTCGACACTGCACCGAGGCCGGGCAGTAGAATCGCTAGCTTGCCCTCGGGCTTCTTGATGGTCTCCGGTCGCTTCATCACAAGGCTCCTATTCGCTGGCGCCGTCGTAGCAAGCACCGTGCCCGCACGCAACGCGGGGGAGGTGTACTCGGTTCTGCTTTTTTGCCGTGCTCGACGGGGCCGCAGCCGTCTATAGGTCAGCCATGGTCGAAGCGGCAGTGATCTTGGTTGCAGGAGTTGGTTCGCGACTGCGGCCCATCACCGATACACGCCCCAAAGCGCTCGCGCCGGTGGGTGACGAGACCATCCTGGGTCGAGCGGTGCGCCTGCTGCTCGAATTCGGCATTTCCAGGCTGATTCTGGCCACCGGTTACCGTGAGGATGCCGTGCGCGCGGCGCTCGACGGTCTCGCCTGCGAGGTGGTCTTCTGCCCGAATCCGCGCTTCGACACGACGCAGAATTCCGTTTCGCTCGCGCTCTGTCGCGACGCGGTGGGTGGGCGCTCTTTTTTCAAGCTGGACGGCGACGTGGTCTTCGAGCCCGAGGTACTCACGCGCATTGCAGCGCCGCGCGCCGAGCTGTCGACGGGCGTCGATTCGAGGCGCAAGCTCGACGCCGAAGCGATGAAGGTGGTGGTCGAGGGCCAGAAGATTCGCGCGTTCGGCAAGCATGTGCCGCTCGCGCACAGTCATGGCGAGAGCATCGGTATCGAGCGCGTGAGCAGCTCGGCTTCGGCGCGGCTGTTCAGCGAGCTCGACGCGCGCGTCGCGCAAGGGATCACCGACCTCTATTACGAGGACGTTTACTCCCAGATGATCGAGCGCGGTACGCTCGACGCCGAGGTGGCGGACGTCTCGGGGCTGCGCTGGACCGAGGTCGACACGTTCGAGGATCTCGAGTCGGCCCGCCGGCTTTTCGCGGCCTCGGGTGCGTAGACTCTGACGCAGTCGCCGGAGATCCAGGCTGATTGGCTATCTGGCCGGCCATGTAGGTAAGTGTCGAGAACTCACCGCCTTCCCCTGGCAGAATGCGACGTGCAGGACCAGGTAAGTGCGCAGCTTCAAACGCTCCATCAGTGTCGTCAATTTGCAACACTGTGAGTGGCCTGCGACAGAAAGATCAGGGTCTAAATCCTTGAATCGAAAAGGATTTGCCCGGTTTTACCAGTGCATGCTAATTGCAACGGACGAGAGCTTAATGGCGACAGAATTGCGACCGAACAAGGCGGGCAGAGTGACACGCGCAATCGTTCTCGCTGCTGGCCTCGGCTCCCGCCTCACGGAAGGTGGTGACATTACTCCCAAGCCCCTACGTCGGGTGGCCGGTGTCCCGCTGATCGTGCGGGTGCTCCGAACCTTGGAGGCCGCCGGCATCGAGCACGCGGTGGTCGTGGTGGGTCACTGCGGGGACCTCATCAAGAACGTGGTGAGGCAAGAAGCTGACGTCGGGCTCAAGATCAGCTTCGTCGAGAACACCGATTACTTGAAGAAGAACGGCGTCTCCGTGCTCGCCGCGGCTGGTTACATCGACCGCGAGTGCGTGCTGACGATGTCGGATCATCTCTACTCACCCGAGCTGGTGCGCCGCCTGCTGGCGGCCGAGATCCCGGCCGACGGTGCCGCCCTCGCTGTGGACTACGACATCCCGCGCTGCTTCGACCTCGACGACGCGACCAAGGTCGGCGTCGAGCGTGGTCGCATCGTTCGTATCGGTAAGGAGCTGCCGACCTACGACGCGCTCGACACGGGCGTGTTTCGTATTGGCCCGTCGCTGGTGGCCGAGCTGTCGCGCGTGGCCGAGCAGAACGGCGACGCCTCGCTCAGCGACGGCGTGCAGGCGCTCAGCCGCCGCGGCGTGTTCGCCGCCGTGGACGTGGGCGAAGTGCGCTGGATCGACGTCGATACTCAGCCGGCGCTCGAGCGCGCCGAGGCCATGCTGCGCGTGTTCGGTGAAGACCTGGGCGACGAGCCCGGCAGCGCCGATTCGCAAATCGAGGCTGAAGCCATCGAGCTGTTCGCGCCCAGCTGGGTGCGCGCTGCCAAGCCGTACGACGAGCACCACTTCGAGGTGGCCGAGCGCCCCGGCGTGGCTCGCATGATGTCGAACGAGAGCCCGTTTCCGCCGAGCCCGCGCGTGATGCAGGCGATCGTGGACGCGGCTGCCCGCGGCAACCACTACCCGGGCGGCAGCAAGGCGCTCGGGGAGAAGATCGCGCGTCGCGAGGCCCTACCGAGCGGCAGCGTGCTGTTCGGCGCCGGCTCGACCGAGCTCATCGACGTCGTGATCCGTACCTTCGTCGGCCCCGGCGAAGAGGTGCTGCTCAGCGTGCCGACCTTCAGCATGTACGAAGCGCGCACGCGCGTGACCGGCGGCATCCCCGTGCTGGTGCCGATGACCGAAACGCACGATCACGACATCGGCGGCCTGATCCGCGCGGTGAACGAGCGCACCAAGGTGCTGTTCTTGTGCTCGCCGAACAACCCGACCGGCAACCGCATGTCGCGTGACGACCTGCGCCGCATGCTGCGCCTGGGTCTGCCCACGGTGATCGACGAGGCTTACTTCGACTTCGAGACCGACGGCTCGTCTACGGGGCTGCTCGCCGAGTTCCCGAACGCGATCGTGCTCCGCACCTTCTCCAAGGCGTTCGGCCTGGCCGGGTTGCGCCTGGGCTACGCGCTGGCGCACCCGGTGGTGGTCAAGCTGCTGTCGCGCGTGAAGGTGCCGTGGAACGTGCCGGGCATCGTGCTGGCCGCCGCGGGCGCTGCGCTCGACGACCAGGCCGAGTTCGAGGCGCGCCGCGAGGAGCTCTCGAGCGGCCGCGTCGAGCTGTTCGAGGCTCTGTCGCACGTCTCCGGGCTTACGCCGGTGCCGGGCGAGGGTAACTTCGTGCTGATCGACGTGTCGCGCACCGGCATGGCCGCCGAAAAGCTGGTCGAGCTGCTGCTGCAAGAGGGCGTGCTGATCCGTTCGCTGACCGTGCACCACGCAGCCAAAAGCTACGTGCGGGTAACGGTCGGCGCGCGCGA
Source organism: Myxococcota bacterium (assembly GCA_048498935.1). GTDB lineage: Bacteria > Myxococcota_A > Polyangia > Polyangiales > Polyangiaceae > PMG-095. The sequence continues at coordinate 1,850 of JBEHXA010000086.1, read as the reverse complement.
GCAGAACCGGCGCTGCGTGCGCGCTTTCGAGCGCGTGCTCGGACGCACGACGCGCCGTGAGCCGATCGCGCTGAGCGTGGGCCCTAGCGACGCCGAGTGAGCGGAGGGCAACCCGTGAGCTCCGCCGGCGACTCGTTCTGGTCGGGCTACTGGCGGAGCCTGAAGTCGCTCGAGGTGGAGGAGCCGGTCGATGTCTTCGTGCATCGGCCGCTCGCTTACGTGATCGCGCGCGCGCTCTTGCCCACGCGTATTTCGCCCGATTCGGTGACGCTCACATCGTTGGCGTTCGGTCTTACCGCGGCGGTTTTGATGGTCTGGCCGCTGCCGCATCACTGGCAGTGGGCGGCGCTGCTGAGCTTCATCGGTACGGTGCTCGACTGCGTTGATGGTCAGCTGGCGCGGCTGCGCAAGACCTCGTCAGTGCTCGGGCGCATGCTGGACGGCACGTGCGACTCGACGGTCGTCATGGCCGCGGCCGTCGCGGCTGCCTGTGTGCACGTGCCGCAGTTGGGCAGCACGCCCTTGCGCGCGCTGCTGGTGGCGGCTGCCATCGTGGCGTCGGCCGTCTCGATCTCGGTGCAGGTTACGCTGTTCGATCACTACAAGACCGTGTTCCTGAAGCTGACCGTCTCCGGCTACCGTGAAGCCGAGTCGATCGAGACGGTGCGGCAGAACTACGCGCAGGCGCGGCAGCAACCAATGTCGGTCTTGGCCCGCATCCTGTGGGCCTATTACCTGACCTTCGTGGGGCGACAGGGCGGCACCGTGCGCAGCTACGACCCTTACACGGTGATCGAGTTCCACAAGGTCGCCGAGTACTCGCCCGAGCGCGCGGCCGTGTATCGCCAACACTGCGAGGGCGTGATGCGGGTGTGGCGTTACTTCTTCGGCTTCGGCTCGCTCATGTTCGGCATCGCGCTAGCGCTGTTATTCGAGCTGACCTGGGAGTTTTTGCTACTGCGGCTCACGCTCTTCAACCTGGTGTTTTGGGGGCCACTCCGCTGGTGGCAGCGCAAGGCGTCCGCGGCCGCGTCGCTGTCGCTGGGGCTGCCGCGTGCCGGCGAGTCGCCAGCCAATTGACTTGAGCGGCCATGCGACCGAGAGTCCATGGCCGCGCATGACTCGAACGCGCATCAGGCTCTCCCTCTTCGCGTTGCTCGCGTTCGGCTCGTGCGCCGCGCCGGCGGCAGCTGAAATTTGGCCGAGCGCGGCGAAGCGGCTGGAGCGCGACTTGGGCTCCAGTGAGCTGCCGGTGCGCCAAGCGGCGGTCGCCAAGCTGGCGGATCTGCCGCGAGCCAGCGCGCGGCGGCTGTTGCTACGCGCGCTCGACGATCCGGATAGCCTGGTGTCGAGCGCGGCGCTCGAGCTGCTGCTGCGGCTCGAAGCGCCAGGGGTCACCGAGCGAGTCGTGCCGTGGCTTTCGGGCTCGGATAAGCGCTTGCGGCTCTCGGCGGCGCTCGCGCTGGCGGTGGCGCCGGCACCGAATGCCACTGCCGCGCTGGCCCGAGCGCTCGCTGACTCGGACGCCGAGGTGCGAGCTGCAGCAGCTGCGGCGCTCGGTGCGTCGCAGAGCGCGGACGCCGTGCTGCCGCTGCTCGGGCACCTCGACGACCAGACTCCCGAGGTGCGTGAGGCCGTGGTGAGCGCGCTCGGCTCGCTGGGCGACGTGCGCGCGGTGCTGCCGTTGATTGGCAAAATCGAGGATCCGCGGCCGGCGGTGCGCGCCGCGACCGCGCGAGCCCTGGGCGCCTTGCGCGACTCGCGCAGCTCGAGTTCGAGCTTTTTCTGCTCGGTGATGTCGCGGGCGGCGGCGAACACGCCCTGGAGCCGGTCCCCGGCGTCGCGGAACG
>JBEHXA010000085.1:0-16730 GCA_048498935.1 Myxococcota bacterium | reverse complement strand
ACGACTACCTGGCCACGCGCGACGCCGAGTGGATGGGGCGCATCTACAAGTGGATGGGCCTGTCGATCGGCACCATCGTGAACCAGCAAGAGGATCACGAGAAGCGCGCCGCCTACAAGAGCGACATCTGTTACGGGCAGAACAACGAGTTCGGCTTCGACTACCTGCGCGACAACATGAAGGGCTCCGCGCTCGAGTACGCGCAGCGCCAGCTGAACTTCGCGATCGTCGACGAGGTCGACTCGATTCTGATCGACGAAGCCCGCACGCCGCTCATCATCAGCGGCGCCGCCGAGGCCGCCAGCGAGAAGTACAAGGCCCTGAACGAGATCGTCTCGCGCCTGAAGAAGGACGAGCACTTCAACGTCGACGAGAAGGGCTTCAGCGCCACCTTGACCGACGAGGGCGTCGAGACCGCCCAGAAGATGATCGGCATCAAGAACCTGTACGATCCCGTCAACGTTCAGGCGCTGCACATCTTGAATCAGCTGCTGCGCGCGCACGCTCTGTACAAGCGCGACCAGCACTACATGGTGTCGCAGGACGGTAAGATCCTGATCATCGACGAGTTCACCGGGCGCGTGCTGGCCGGCAGGCGCTGGAGCGACGGTTTGCATCAAGCCGTCGAGGCCAAAGAGAACGTGCGGATTCAGGAAGAGAGCCGCACCATGGCCACCATCACCTTCCAGAACTTGTTCCGCATCTACAAGAAGCTGGGCGGCATGACCGGCACTGCGCAGACCGAGGCGCAAGAGTTCAGCTCGACCTACAAGCTGGACGTGGTCGAGATTCCGACCAACAAGGGCGCCGTCCGCAAGGACGACCACGACGTGGTCTACAAGACCGAGCGCGAGAAGTTCAACGCACTCACCCGCGACATCATGGAGCACCACGCCCAGGGTCGCCCGATCCTGGTCGGCACGACGAGCGTCGAGAAGAGCGCGGCGATCAGCCGCATCTTGACCAAGAAGAAGGTGCAGCACGCGGTCTTGAACGCCAAGCACCACGAAAACGAGGCGTTCATCGTGGCCCAAGCGGGTCGCAAGGGCGCGATCACGGTCTCGACCAACATGGCCGGTCGCGGCACCGACATCATGCTCGGCGGCAACGCCGAGATGATCGCGCGCATGGATTTCAAGAAGCAGAATCGCGACCCCGACACGGAGCCCGAAGCCTTCGCCGAGCTGGTGAAGAAGTTCGAGGGTGAGTGCAAGACCGAGCACGACGAGGTCGTGGACATGGGCGGCCTGCACATCATCGGCACCGAGCGGCACGAATCGCGCCGCATCGACAACCAGCTGCGCGGCCGCGCCGGTCGTCAGGGTGACCCGGGCTACAGCAAGTTCTACCTGTCGCTGGAAGACGACCTGATGCGCATCTTCGCGGGCGACCGCGTGAAGAACCTGATGGATCGCATGGGCATGCCCGACGACGAACCGATCGAGCACCCCCTCGTCACGCGCAGCATCGAGAACGCGCAGCGTAAGGTCGAGGAGCGCAACTTCGACATCCGCAAGAACCTGCTCGAGTACGACGACGTGATGAACGCGCAGCGCAAGACCGTCTACTCCTTGCGCCAGCAGCTGCTGCTCGGCCGCTACGCGCCCGAAGAGGTCGACGACGCCGGCAAGACCACCGGTGAGACGCGCGAAATCGCGCTCGACGAGCAGATCGCCGAAAAAGTGCGGCCGCTCGTGGGTCAGCTGGTGGGCGGCTACTGCGACCCGCCGCTCGCGCCCAAGAAGGTCGACGGCAAGACCATCCCGCTCGAGCTCGCCGACTTCGAGAAAGCCGAAAAGATCGTCGAGCTGCCCTCGCTGCAGCACGACGTGTACCAGACCTGGGGCGTCAAGCTGGAGCTCGAGGGTCGCAGGAACCTGACCCCGAAACAGGTTTACGAGGAGCTGTACGAGCTGGTGCCGCGCGGCTTGTCCGAGCAGCGCGAGCGCGTGCTCGACCTGATCGATCGCGTGCTATCGGCGATGGTCGAAGAGAGCTGCCCCGAGAACAAGCCGGCCGAAGACTGGGACTGGAAGGGCCTGACCCTCGCGTTCAAGGAGCACTTCCAGCAGGACATGCCCAAGGACGCGCACGAGCTCGGCGACCCGAGCATGCTGGTGCGCGAGCTCTACACCACGGCGGAAGGCATCTTCACGAAGCGCGAGCAGGAGGTCGGCGTCGAGCTGTTCCTGCGCATCTTCCGCTTCGTGTACACCGAGCAGATCGACGAGGCTTGGGTCGACCACCTGTCGAACATGGAGCACTTGCGCGACGGCATCGGCCTGCGCGGCTACGGCCAAAAAGACCCGAAGAACGAGTACAAAAAGGAGGGCTACAACCTCTTTTTGAACATGATGGCCAAGGTGTCGAGCACCGTGCTGGTCAAGCTGTTCGAGGTCCAAATCCAGCGCCAAGACGAGATCGCGGCACTCGAGGCCGAAGCCGAGGCCCGTCATCACGCCGAGCTGGAGCAAGCCGTCGCTCGTCACCCGGGCGAAGACACCGACGATCAGGTCGCGGCGCTCGCGCAGATGCAGCGCATCGCTTCCGGCCAAGGCCCGACGCCCCAGCAGCCGGCCAAGGCAGCCCCGCGCATCGGGCGTAACGATCCCTGCCCGTGCGGCTCGGGTCAGAAGTTCAAGAAGTGTCACGGCGCTCTGCTCGAAGAGGAAGGCGCCGAAGACGAAGCGGAAGAAGAGCAGCCGCGGGCGTGATCATCGAAGTCGAGGGGCTGACCAAGGACTACGGCACGGTCGTCGCAGTACGGGACGTGTCGTTCTCGGTCGGCCGCGGCGAAGTGGTCGGCTTCTTGGGGCCCAACGGCGCTGGCAAGAGCACGACGCTGCGCATCCTTGCCGGGTTCCTGGGTGCGACCTCCGGGAAGGTGCGGATCGGCGGCCACGACATCGCGAGCGACTCGCTCGCGGCCCGTGCCTCGCTCGGCTACATGCCGGAGGCAGCTCCCCTTTATCCAGAGCTAAGGGTGCGAGAATACTTGGAATTTCGTGCTCGCCTGAAGCAGGTGCCGCGCGCCAAGCGCCGCGACGCCGTCGGGCGTGCCGCCGAGCGCACTCGCATCTCCGACGTGACCGAAACCAGGATCGGTCACCTCTCCAAGGGTTATCGGCAGCGTGTGGCGCTGGCGGACGCGCTGCTCGCTGATCCGCCGCTGCTCATCCTGGACGAGCCCACCGCAGGCCTAGATCCGAACCAGGTGCGTGAGGTGCGCGATTTGATCCGTGACCTCGCAGCCGAGCACACCGTCTTGCTCTCGACGCACATCCTTTCGGAAGTAGAAGCGACCTGCCAACGCGCGCTGGTGATCGACCGAGGCCGGCTAGTCGGCGAAGGCACCTTGCAGGAGCTATCGCGCGGACGTCGCGCCAGCGCGCTCGTGTTGCTGCTGAGCGACCCTCGAGGGGACGCACGAGCCTTGCTCGAAAGTGCCGCTGGCGTGAGCGCGGTCGAAGCGCTCTCCGACGAGGTTGGACGCGCGAAGTGGCGCGTGGTCTTGAAGGACGAGGAGGATCCGCGAGCCATGACCGAGCGCCTGGTGAGGGCGCTGGTGCTCTCCGGTATCGAGGTCGCGAGCGCGACGGCCGAGGCGGCCACCCTGGAGCAGGTGTTCGCCGAGCTCACGCTGGGCGACGACGAGGTCCGATGAGCGGATTCTTCGCGATTTTTCGGCGCGAAATGCTGACCCTGTGGGTCACGCCGCTGGCCTGGGTGCTGCTCGGCGTGTTCCTGCTCCTGCAGGGCGGCATCTTCTATTCGATCATCGTGCATTTCGCGAGCTTCGCCGAGCTGTCGATCGACGAAGGGCCGCTCGGCGCCTACTTCGGGCAGAGCTCGGTGTTCCTGCTCATCACGTTGCTCTTGATTTGTCCTGCGCTGAGCATGCGCCTGTTGGCAGAGGAGCGGCGCAGCGGCACCATCGAGAACCTCCTGACCGCGCCGGTGGGCGCAGCCGGGGTCGTGCTGGGCAAATACCTCGCCTCGCTCTGCACCTACGTGCTGCTCTGGCTACCGACGGTGCTGTACGTGGTCATCCTGCGCAAGACCGGGCACATCGACTGGCTGGTGGTGCTGGCCAGCTACCTCGGGCTGTTTCTGGTCGGAGCGCAGTACCTGGCGATCGGCATCCTTTCGAGCTCCCTCAGCAAGAGCCAATTCGTCGCGCTCCTGGTGACCGTGCTGCTCGAGTTCGGGCTGTTCGTGCTGGGCATCGGCGAGTACCTGTTCGATCCGGGACCGCTGCGCAGCGTGTGCGCCTACGTATCCCTGGCCGGGCACATGGAGGACTTCTCGCGCGGCATCGTGGATACGCGGCGCCTGCTCTATGACCTGTCAGTCGCTGGTTTTTGCCTATTCTTGACGGTCAGGGTGGTCGACTCGTGGAGGCGGGCGTGAAGGCCTGGTCGCGCGGCTTGCCCTGGGTCGGCGCAGTAGCGGCAGCGCTGCTACTCGTGAACCTCAACGTGCTCGGCGCGCGCTGGTACCACCGCTGGGATTTCACTTCCGAGCGCCTGTACACGCTCTCGGAACCGACGCGTGAGCTCCTGCGCGGCCTGCGCGCGCCGGTGGACGTGGTGGTGCTGCTGGGCAAGGCCGATCCGCTGGCCCTCAGTGTACGGCACATGCTCGAAGCCTACGGAGCCGAGACGCAGCAACTGCGCGTTCGCTACGTCGACCCGGACCGAAACCCGGCGGAGCTGCTGGCGCTCCAGCAACAGTATCAAATCCTCGCGGGCAAGGCCGACGACGGTCGCGTCGTCACCGACGCGGCGATCGTGGTTTCGCAACGCGACGAGCACGGGGGCGAGCGGCACTGGTTCGTCACCGCCGATGAGCTAGTGCGGTTCGACGAAGAATCGGGCCGTTCCCGTCCCACGCTCGAGGCTGCGCTCTCGGGAGCGCTCGCGAACGTGCTGCGACCCGAAAAGGCCAAGCTGTGCTTTGCCACGGGCCAGCGCGAACCCACCCTGGAAGATTTGGGCCCGCAGGGCCTGAGCGAGCTGAAACAGCGCCTGCTCAAGAACAATTACGCCCCCGAGAGCGTCGACGCGACGTCACCCAAAGTTAGCTACGCGGACTGCGCAGCGCTGCTGGTCGTCACCCCCGAGCTCCAGTTCGGGAGCGACGACGCCCGGCGCGTCGCCGACTACGTGCGCGCGGGAGGCAGCGCCGTGCTGCTGCTCGGGCCAACCGCCGATGAGAACCAGATGGTGCGTCCCACCGGGCTCGAGCCGGTCGTGGAGTTGGCCGGGGTGAAGCTCGGGCGCGACGTGGTGCTCGAGCACGACGACGCGCAGCGCCTGCCGCAGGGGGACGGCGAGGCGTTCTTCGCCAAGCTACGCGCACACGCGGTCACGCGCGGGGTGCTGCACGATGACGACAAGCTCTCGTCGCGGGTGCTGGTAGTGCAAGCTCGCTCGCTCGAGGCGGGTGACAAGGCGTCGCTGCTCATGACGACCAGCGAGCAGGCTTCGGCGCTCGAGAACCTCTCGTGGCTGCTCGATCCGAGCCGCCTCGACGGGGCGCCGCGCAAGGCTTACGGCCTAACGGCGGCGCGCGAGCTCGCCCCGGCGCCCGGCGCGGCACGCGGCGCCCGTATCGTTGTCAGCGGTGCCAGCAATTTGGCCTGGAATCGCAACTTTCAAGACCCCGGCCTGTATGGCAACCGCCGGCTGCTCGAGAACGCGATCAGCTGGGTCGCAGCGCGCCCCAGCATGATCAGCGTGCCCGAAAAGGAGCAGCGCGAGGTCGGGCTGTCGCTGAGCGACGAGTCGCTCGGTGAAGTGCTGCGCTACGTGCTCTTGTACATGCCCGCCTCCGCAGGGCTGATAGGCGCATTCGTGCTGCTCCGCCGAAGGAACCTCGAGCGCCGCTCGCGGCAAGCGCCGAGCGAGGGCTGAGCCATGCGCCGGCAGCTGCTCGTCAACGGCTCACTGCTGGCGCTCGCGCTGGGCAGCCTCGGCGTGGTGTGGGCGACGCGCGACCAGACGACCACCTCCGAGCTCGCAGTCCGCAGGAACAAGCTCTTCCCCGAGTGGAACAAAGAGCAGGTCGCCCGGATCACGCTCGAGCGTCCTGGCTCCAAGCTCGAGCTACTCCGAACCCCCGACACGGGCGTAGAAGGTGACTTTCGAATCGTGTCGCCCTGGCCCGAGCGCGCCGACATCGCGACCGTCAGCGCGCTCCTCGGCTCGCTCGACCTGGCGAGCCCCTTGCGCACCGCCCCGGACGTGGCCGATGCGCAGTCCGGCTTAGCAAAGCCGGCTCTCGAAATTCGGCTCGAAATGTCGGGGAAATCCCACACTCTGGCGCTGGGCGGAGCCGCCCCTGCCCCGGCCGGCGCACGCTACGCCCGCGTTCGAACGAGCGGCGGAGCCGAGCAAACCTACGTCGTGAGCCCAGGAGTGGTGAGCGAGCTCGATGTGGCGTTCGACAAGTTCCGCGAGCCTCGCCTGCTCGACTACGGACGCAGCGAAATCCGCGAGCTGAGCGTCGACTCGGAGCTCGGCCGTACGCGGCTCACGCAGCGCGACGGCGTCTTCTTGGTCGACACACCGACGGGCGCGGAGCTCGCCGAGCGAGGACGCAGCGATCGCATGCTCACAGCGCTGGCCCGCTTGGCAACCGAGCGCTTCGTCGAGGCCGCGGCGGCGCGGGCAGCGTTGCCGCACGATTCGGTCAAGGTCACGCTGCGGCTCGCGGCAGGCCCCGACGTGACGCTCACGCTAGGGGGCAGCTGCCCGACCGTGCCCGAGCAGAGCCTCGCGCTTCGCGAGCAACCCGACCACGGCGCCAAGGCCGGCTGCGTGCCACGCGACCTGGTCGAAGCGTTTCGAGTCACGCCCGCGGATCTCGTGGCGAGCACGGCCTTCGGCGCGCGCCTCGACGAGGTCGAAGAGCTGCAGCTCGCCGAGGGCGGACGCACGCTCGATTTGGCGCGCAAAGAGCGGGGGTTCGTGATGCGGAAGCCGCGACCGAGCGAGGTTCCGCTCGACGCCGGTAATCAGCTCATCTCCACCTTGCTGAGCGCCAAAGGTCAGCGTCTCGTCGCGCCGCAGCTGGCAGAGCTGGGTCTGGAAGCGCCGCTCGGCAAAGTCACGTTGCGCCTCGCCGTCGGGGAAAGTGTTGCGCGCGCTGAAGCCGTTCAGGTCGGCAAGGTACGAGCCGACGGCTCGCTGTGCATCCAACGCGATGCCGACAAAGTAGTCCTGTGTGTGGACCCCGTGGCAGCTCAAGCCTTTCGGCCCGACACCGCAGTCGTCAAGCCGCTCGATCTCTTGTCGGTCGCTCCTTCGGAAATGACTGCGATCGCGGTCGAGACACCCGGCCTGCACCAGCGAGTCGTGCGCGACGCCGACGGCTCTTACGCCTTGACCGAACCGGCCGGCTTCAAGCACGACGGAGCGTTGGTCGCGGACCTGGCTCAGGCGCTCGGAACCCTGCGCGCCGTGCGCTGGCTTTCGGCAGAGGACGACGGCAGCCACGGCTTGGCGGCGCCGCGCCTCCGCGCCAAGCTCGAGCTGGCCAAAGGCGCGCCGCCGCGCGAGCTCGTGGTCGGAGCTCGTGCGAGTGACGGGTATTTTGCGCAGCTATTGCCGGATCCAGCCGTATTCGTGCTGGCGCGCTCCGACGTCGAAGAGCTAGAGCAGCCGATCATCGATCGCGCCTTGTGCCCGCTCGAAGAGCCGGCGATCGCGCGCATCGAGCTCGGCCAAGGTAGCGGGCGGCTCACGCTCACGCACACCGGTGAACAATGGAGCAGCGAGAAGCTCGAGCCGGCGCGTGCCCAAGCCCTGGCCGAGACACTGATCGCCTTGCGCGCCGAGCAAACGCTGCATTTGGGCGCGCCCAAGCCGAATGAGGGGCTGTCGCGGCCCAGCCTGGTGATCGGCTACGTGGACGCGCAGGGCAAGCGACGGCAGGTATCGGTCGGCGCGGGCACCACCGTTCGCAACGACGAGCTGGCCTTCGCTCGGCTGGACGGCGTAGACGCCACGTTCGGGCTCGCACTCGAGACGCTGCGCGCACTGCAGGACTTCTGAGAGCTGCTATACGGCCCCCATGAGCGAAGCCCCCCGTCCCCTGGCCGTGCTGGTAGCCGTTCGGCTGCCGGACGTGGACGCGGCCGAGAGCGACGCCAGCCTCGACGAGCTGGCGCGGCTGGTCACGACGTTGGGCTACCAGGTCACGGCGCGGATCGTCCAGGCTCGCACCACCCTCGCACCCGCTGCCGTGCTCGGCGAAGGCAAGCTCAAGGAGCTGGCCGAGCTGACCGGTGGCAGCGGGAGCCCTCACCCGGTGTTGCCGCAAGCGCAGCGCGCCGAGCAACGCCGTCGAGCGCAAGGCGCAGACGACGATTACGACGACTACGACGACCAGCATGACGATAAGCCTTCGCCGGGTGAGACTGATCGCCCGATCGCGTTGGTCGCACTCGACCACGATGTTTCGCCCAGTCAGCTGCGCAACCTGGAGCGAGCCTGCGGCGTGCCGGTGCTCGATCGCACTGGCATCATCATCGAGATCTTCCATCGCCACGCGCGCAGCCGTGAAGCCAAGCTGCAGGTGGAGATCGCGCGCTTGGCCTACGAGGCGCCGCGGCTCCGGGAATCTCCGCGTGGCAAGGAACGCCAGCAAGGTCGTGGCGCCGGCGAGGCCGCCCTGGAGCTCGATCGGCGCCGCATCCGCGACCGCATTGCCGAGCTGCGGAGCGAGCTCGCCGCCGTCGCGCGCGAGCAAGACGTGCGGCGCCAGCATCGGCGTGGGGCGCGGCGCGTCGCGCTGATCGGCTACACCAACGCGGGCAAATCGTCGCTCATGCGCGCACTGACCAGCAGCGACGTCTACGTGGAAGACAAGCTGTTCGCGACGCTCGACACCACCGTGCGCGCGCTCATGCCCCCCAGCAAGCCGCGCATCCTCGTCAGCGACACCGTCGGCTTCATCAAGAAGCTGCCCCTCGACCTGGTCGCGAGCTTCAAGTCGACGCTCGACGAAGCGCTCGAGGCGTCACTGTTGCTGCATGTCGTAGATGCGTCGGATGCCGGCTTCCGCCAACAGCTGGAGGTGACGCGCGACGTGCTGCGCGAAATCGGCGCGCTCGAATTGCCGCATCGCCTGGTGATGAACAAGATCGACCAGCTCGGCCCCGACGCGCTGGCCGCCCTACGAGAAGAAGAGCCCGACGCCTGGTTCATCTCGGCCAAAGATCCCGCCGACGTTGCGAGCGTGCGCACCCGCATCATCGAGTTCTTCGAGTCGCGCTACGTGGAGGCCGAGCTGAGCATTCCCTACGCGCAGCAACGCTTGGTCTCTGAGATGCACGAGCAAGGCCGCGTCGTCTCCGAGCGCTACGACGAGCAAGGCGTCACCGTGCTATTTCGCAGCGATCGCGAGGTCGTCGAAGCGTTTCGCGCCCGCCTCGAGAAAAGCGAACGTCAAAACGCTTAGGCCCGTTCACTTAGCCTAGCCGCAAGTCCGCTCGGCCAGGCCGTAGCTTTCGCAAGTGACCGGCAACGCGTCCGGATCATCGCTGCTCTCGGCGGTGAGGGTCGGCGTTTCGCAGGACTGGACGTCGGTGACCGGATCGCAGCTGGGACCGCCGCAGGGCGCGCTGTCCCACTGGAACAGCTTCACGACTCCGGCGCTGTTGCCGGCGACGGCCGTGATCAGCTTGGAGTCTTCACCCTGCCTCGGGTAACGCGCGATGAAGCTGTGCTTGCCCTGGAACGCATCGGCCACGCAGGCGTCGACCGCTGCGCGCTGCTCGCTGTTTTCGGCGCTGCCGCAATCGCGGGCAGCCTCACCGGCAAACAGCCTCAAGTCGTCGTCCAGCTCGCATTTGCTGGAGCAGCCAACCAGAGCGAGCAAGCAGCAACCGAGCAGCACACGCAGCCGAATCATATCGCTCAAGGCTGACGCGCTTTTTTTCTCCGAGCAACTTTCAGATCTTCGCTCGTGAGCGCCCAGCGCTCATGATCGCGCCAGCCACCAGCGATGTTCAGGTACCGGAGCGACAGCCCTTCGAGCCGAAAGCCCGCGCGGCGAACGAGCGCGATCGAGCGCGCGTTCTTCGGCTGAATGTTGGCCTCCACTCGGTGCAGGCCAAGCTCACCGAAGGCATGGTCGAGAACCAGCTGGAGCCCCGCGCTCATGAGCCCCCGGCCAGCGTGGGGAGCGAAGGCGTAGTAGCCGAGGTATGCGCTCTGAAAGGAGCCGCGCACAATCTCGCTGAGGTTCATGACCCCGCAGATGTGGCCGGGCTCGTCACAAACCAGGAACTTCGCGTGGCGCGCGCTGCGCCGGTCTTTCAGGTAGATGCGGTACTCGGCCGAGGAGCGAGGGGCCGTGACCCACGCACCATGTAGGCGCCGGCTCCGCGCCACGGCAGCCAGAAACTCCGGCTCGTGGCGCGCCGCCGGGGTCTCCAGGAAAACGGGCATGATCGGTTACGCTAGGCTGCGGCCACGTAGCCGTGAAGGCAGAGCGTCGGTAGTGCCATTGGAAACCCGAACGGCAGCAGCTAAGTACAGATATTCAAACCGATTTCTGTCACCCCGGCCACTCAACCGCTTGAGACTCGGGCTCGCCAGAAAAGCGGCGGCCGAAACTTGCAGGCGTGCTGCCAAACCCGACCGCTCCCCTGCTCGTAAGTCCCGACCTGCGTCGAATCCGTCGCTCCCAGGTTGCGCCCCGACCACACTCCGCCAAGTTAGTCCATCCGTGGTGAACCGTCCTTCAATGCGCGCGTTGGGTTTCGGCCCGTGGCTCTTGGGCCTGGCTCTCGCCGTGCTGGTGAGCGGGTGGTCCACGCACGCCGCAGCACGGCGCGGCGGTATCGCGGCAAGCGGCTGCGAGGGGTGTCACGGCGGCGCCGGCAGCGGCAAGCTCACGCTCACCAGCAACCCCGCGACCATCACTCCGGGTCAGCAAGTCGAGCTCACGCTGAGCATCATCGGCAACTACAAGGTCGGTGGCGTGTATCTCAACTCGACCGACGTGGGCGAGCTGGGCGTGGTCGCCAACTCGGGCCTGACCAAGCTGTCCAGCGGCTTGGTGCACAACCAGCCCAAGCCAGCCTCGAACGGAACGGTCACCTTCACGTTCAACTGGACCGCGCCCGCCGCGGCCGGCAACGTGCGCTTCAACGTGTACGCGCTCGGCGGCAACGGCAACGGCGCGAGCTCGGGCGACAACGGCATCGACGGCACTTTCGACTTCGTCTACGGCTGCGACCCCAAAACGTACTACCTCGACGGTGACGGCGACGGCGTCGGGCGCGCGGATTTTTCGATGATTGGCTGCGCCGATAAGGCGCCGATGGCCTACGCCGAAAAGATGGGGGACTGCGACGACTACCGCAAGACCACGTTCCCGGGTGCCCCCGAGCTGTGCAACATGCGGGACGACAACTGCGACGGGCAGGTCGACGAGAACGCGGTGCCGGTCGAGCTGTGGCCCGACGCCGACGGCGACGGCTACTACGACGCCCGCACCGAAAAGGTCGGCGACCCCAAGATCGGCTGCGCCGGCATCAAGGGCTGGGCGGCCGAGCCGGGCGACTGCAAGCCCATGGATCCCAAGGTGCACGCGGGCGCGGAAGAGACCTGCAACAACATCGACGACGACTGCGACGGCGACGTCGACGAGCGAACGCGCCCGACTTGCGGCGAAGGTTGGTGCCGGCGCGAGAGCGCAGGTTGCGATGCGCAGTACTGCACCCCGGGCGATCCGATCCCCGAGAAGTGCAACTTCCTCGATGACGACTGCGACGGCCTGACCGACGAGGACCCCGACATGTGTCCCGAAGGAGAGGTTTGCGCCGCCGGTAGCTGCGTGGACGCGAGCACCGTGATGCTCGATCCGATGAACAACCCCGGCAACCCGACGCCGTCGACCGGTGGCAGCAGCACCAGCCCCGGCACCGCGGGCAGCAGCTCCATCCCGAAGGGCGGCACGAGCTCGAGCGGCAAGGGCGGCACCAGCAGCAGCTCCGGTGGCAGCGGCGGCGGCCTGCAAGACGACGACGCTTCGGGCGGGGGCTGCGCGCTCGGTACGCGTGGCGGACACGGAGCGCTTGCGCTGCTCACGCTCGCGGGTGCGCTCGCCATCGCGCGCCGCCGTCGCGCGCGCTGACGCTACCTGACGCACGATCTCGATCGTTGCTGCCAATCGGCATCAGCGACTGAATACCGCGCGCGACCGTGGAGTCTATTTGCGCGTCGCGTTCACGCGTGCGATGAGGCTCGCGGGGCGCGGCTCTCCAGGAACCGCGCGACTCACTGGCGGCTCGAGAGGGGTTTGCAATGACGAGGAAATGGCTGTGGCTGGGTGGTACGGCGCTGCTTACGGCGCTCGGTTGTGGTTCGGACGGCGGTGGTTCTCGCCCCGGTGATCCGCCTGGTGGGGTCGCGGGCGGCAGCGCCGGAGGAGCGGACGGTGCTGACGGCAACGCCGCGGGAGAGACCGGTCAGGGCACCGCTGGAGAAACGGAGTCTTCGGGCTCCGGTGGTCAGGCCGGCACGGGTGGTGCGGACAACACCGATCAAGAGCCCTTCGCTCCCGAGCTGGATCGAAGCATCGCCAGCAACCTCGCGCTCACCAGCGCCTTTCTTTACACGGGCAGGGACGCCACGCAGCAGGGCGTGCGCGACGGCACGATCGATGAGTTGCGCGTAGCGGTGGTGCGAGGCCGCGTTGAAGACAAGCAAGGTGAGCCGCTCGCGGGGGTGCGCGTCAGCGTCGTGCAGCACCCCGAGTACGGCCACACGCTCACGCGCGCTGATGGCATGTTCGACTTGGCCCTGAACGGTGGGTCAGCCGTCACATTGCGCTTCGATCTCGAAGAGCATCTATCCGCCCAGCGAACGCTGCGGACGAAGCCGCTTCGCTATGCGTGGGCTCCGGACGTCGTGCTCATCCAGCCCGATCAGCAGACCAGTGAGATCTCGGTCGGAGCGAGCACGGCGCAGGTGGGGCGAGGCAGCTTGGTTTCCGATGCCTCGGGCGACCGCCAGGCGACGCTCGCATTTCGTCCTGGAACGGCTGCCGTCGCCATCGGCGCAGATGGCAGCGAGACCGAGTTGACGACGCTCACGCTGCGCGCCACCGAGGTGACGGTCGGCGACGTGGGGCCCAAGACGATGGCGGCGACGCTCCCTTCGAGCAGCGCCTACACGTACGCGGTCGAGCTCACGGTGGACGAAGCGACGAAGCTCGGAGCGAACAGCGTGCGTTTCGACAAGCCGGTCGCGTTTTACGTCGAGAACTTCTTGGGTTTTCCGGTCGGTGGCGAAGTGCCACTCGGCTACTACGACCCGCAAGTCGGCCGCTGGGATGCGTCGACGTCTGGCGTGGTGCTGAAGGTGTTGGATGTCGACGCAGGACGTGCACTGCTCGACACGGATGGCGACGGGGTCGCCGACGACGAGGGCACCCTTTCCGATCTCGGCATCGAAGAGCCCGAGCTCGAGCAATTGGCCAAGCTGTACGAGCCGGGACAAGCGCTATGGCGCGTCGAGCTCGACCACTTTTCGCTTTGGGATTGCAACTGGCCCTTCGGTCCACCCTTGGATGCCATCGCGAATGCCCTCAGCTTCGAAGGCTTGTTCGACCCGGATAGGCCCTGTCGGGCGAACGGCTCGATCATCGACTGCGAGAGCCAGGTTCTGGGTGAGCGTTTCGACGTGATCGGGACACCGTTCGACTTCGTCTACGGCAGCGATCGTTCGACCGGTCGTAAAGCAGCTTACGAGCTCGACATTCCCGTGACTGGACCAACCCCACCCGCCTCGCTCAAGGCCGTAGAGGTGGAGGTGCTCGTGGCGGGACAGCGCTACAGCAAGCGACTCGAACCCACTGCATCGCAGGTGCACCACTTTGCCTGGGATGGCCGCGATGGCTACGGACGGCTGCTGCAGGGCTCGCAACCAGCGCAGATCCGCGTCGGCTACGTTTACGAAGGCGTCTACAACGAAGGCCGCAGCTTCGGCCGACCGAGCGACGTTCCCATCACCGGGAGCCGCACACGCCAAGAGGTAGCGCTGTGGCGTGAGGAAGAAGTGATGGTCGGTGGCTGGGACGCGCTGGGCCAAGGCCTCGGCGGTCTGAGCCTGAGCCAGCACCACGCGTACGATCCGATTGGGCAGGTGCTCTACCTGGGCGATGGCACCAAGCGCAGCGCTCGCGCGATCTCGAGCACCATGCGCAGGATGAGCGACGAAGACCTCGGCTCGACGAGCTCGCTCGCGTTTGCGCCGGACGGTACCCTCTACGTCATCAGCTACGGGGGTCGACACCTGCGACGCATGGCCAAAGACGGCAGCACGGAGGTAATCCTCGGCAACGGGACGTTGGGATTGTCGCCCGACGGTACGCCTGCGCTCGAAGCCCAGGTGTCGCTCGGACATGGCTTGGCGGTGCAGCACGACGGCACTGTGATTTTCGAAGACAACGCGCGCGTACGCACCATCGCGCCCGACGGGACTCTCCGCACCTTGGCCGGTGGAGGCGAACGCCCCGCCAGCTACGCAGAAGCGCGCTTCGGGATTCCGGGTCGGCAGGCGTTCTTCGACTACGCCAACGGCCTGGCTGTCGCCGACGATGGATCGATCTTCATCAACGACGCGGTCCTCGGACTCTGGCGCTTGGATCCGAGCGGCGTGATCTGGATGGTGGCCTCGCCGTACTCCTTCTCCGCTAAGCAGGGGGGAGCCGTCTATTCCAACATTGCGCTGAACAGTGGTCTGGCCATTGCCGGTGACGGAAGCATGTACATGACCCTGAATGCCCCAGCGGAGCTGGTACGCTTCTCGCCCTCGGGCGCGCTCGAAACATTGGCCGACGAGAGCGATGGGCTCGACAACCCGAAACAAATCGCGCTCGCGCAGGATGGCAGCGTGCTCATCGCCAATTTCTATGGCAGCACTCTGGTGCGCTACGTCCCCGGCGAGGGCGTGCAGCGCCTAGCCGGCGGAGGAGAGTGGTATCCCCCGCGCACCCTCGCGCCCGTGCCGGCGCTCGACTTCGACCTCGCCGGTCCCGTGGGCGTCGCCGTATCTCCCCAGGGTGACGTTTATTTCACCGCGAACGGAAGCATTTTCAAGCTTTCTCCAGCGATGCCCGGCCTGGCAGTGAGCGACTCGATCTTGCCGTCGGACGACGGTAGGGAGGTTTACGTCTTCAGCGGGGCGGGGCGACACCTCTCGACCTACGACGCAGTCACGGGCGTCAAGTTGCTGTCGTTCGAGTACGACGACCGCTTGCTATCGACCATCACCGACGGCTTCGGTGCGGCGACCACGCTCGAGCGCGATTCCGACCATCGGCTAGTCGCAATCACCGCGCCTGACGGACAGCGTAGCGACATCACGCTCGACGACGCGGGTCGCCTCACGCAGCTGGTCGATCCATTGGCTCGCAAGGTCACGCTCGGGTATGACGACGCGGGGCTACTCGGTGAGCTCACCGACGCGCGCGGCGGCGCGCACCAATTCGGCTACGATAACTCCGGACGCTTGGTCAGCGACAAAGGGCCGGCGGGCTTCGATCAAACGCTGACCCGCTCCACGAGCGCGGACGGCTACACGGTCTCGCGCACTACGCCACTCGGTCGAGCCACCGATTACGTCGTGAGCTCACTTCCTCAGGGCGCTCAGGAGCGGCGCGTCGTCGGCCCGGACGGGCTTTCGAGTCGCGTGCAGATCAGCGGCGCGCAGCGCGTGGCGGAGGACCCCGACGGCACGAAGACCGAGCTGACTTTGAATGCCGACCCGCGTTTCGACCTGCAAGTGCCGCGCCTCGCCAGTTCTACGAAGACGACGCCGGGCGGCCGTCAGCTCGTGACCACTGGAACTCAGAGCGTCACGCTCGAAGACGAGACCAACCTGCTGAGCGTGAGCAACACGCTCGAAACGGTGAGCATCGCCGGCCGGAAGTTCCAGAGCAGCTACGATCGCGCAACCGGCACCATCACCCAGACCTCGCCCGAGGGACGCGCCAGCAAGACGTTGCTGAACGACCAGGGTCAAGTCACGCGAACGCTGGCGCCGGGTCGAGCTCCGGTGAGCTTCGCTTACGACGATCGCGGACGCATTACGACCTCGACAGTCGGAGAAGGGGCGGGCGCGCGGACCACTTCTTACACGTACGACGCGAATGGTTGGCTCGCCCACGTGACCGATGCGCTCGGCAACGTGACCGCGCTCACGAGCGATGCAGCAGGTCGGCCGCTGACCCTCGACGGCACGGCCGCGGGCACGCTGAAGCTCGCCTACGACGCGCACGACAACCTCATCTCGCTCACGCCGCCTGGTCGCGACAGCTACGGCTTCACGTTCGATGCGGCCGACCTGCCCACGAGCAGTAGCGAACCCAAGCTCACCGGGATCCTCGGTTGGTCGTTCGAGCACACCGCTGACCAGCAGCTTTCCGCGCAAGAACGGCCAGATGGCAGCACACTGGGCTACAGCTACGACGACGCCGGGCGCCTCGTCGAGGTCGAGGCGAGCGCGGGATCGTACACGTTCGCGTACGCCGCAACGGGAAAGCTCGCCAGCGTGCGCACACCGAGCGGGGACTCCACGAGCTTGGTTTACGACGGTCCGCTGCTGCTCACGGCGAGCAGCAGCGGCAGCGTCACCGGCACGCTCAGCTACGCCTACGACGCTGCGTGGCAGGTCAGCAGCACCACCGTCAACACCGAAGCGCCCATTACG
>JBEHXA010000084.1:0-16846 GCA_048498935.1 Myxococcota bacterium | reverse complement strand
GCGCGCGGCGCGATGCCGGCGGTGCGACGCTCGAGCGACGCATGAGCGGAGGTGGGGTAGGGCAGGCCGAGAGCGCGGCGCGCCGGTGCGACCGCGGCCGACGGGTTCTTGGCTTCAGCTTGCTCCAGGGCGCGGGCGACTGCCGTCGTGAGGCTGGCCAGCGAGAGGCGGCGATCGAACACGGCGACGCGAGGGCTGGGGCCGACGCGGTAGACGCTGAGCAGGCCGTCGACGCCGTCGGCTTCGAGCCCGATTTCCCAAGCCTCCTCCTCCGAGTACAGGGGGAAGCAGGCGCGCTGGCGCTTACCGCGATTGACCTGCGAGAGCGCGTGGCCGAGCTCAATCAGCAGAGCTGCGTGAGGCGCTTCTGTAAGTCGAGCCGTGAGGTTGATCCCGTCGACGAACAGGTCGAAAAGGCCGTGGAGCGGGGCCAGGGCTTCGGGCAGAGCGGGGGCAGCGGCGTGGGGTCGAACGACGACGTCTATCGCGGACATTCCTTGAGTCGAATCGTATGAACCGGCGCGACAGAACGACACTTTTCAGAACCTTTCGCAGAGGAGTGGACAGCTCGTGCGAAAGGAGGCTAGGCGCGGCGGGATGGCTCCGAGTGACGCTTCTGCCCCGGCTCCGAGCCGAAAGCGGGCCTGGCTGGGCGCCATTTCGATGGGCGCGGGGGTCGCGGCCGGCATGGCGTGGCTCTGGGGCTTCACGGTCGACGACGCGCTCGTCACCTGTCGGGTAGCGAGTCACCTGGCGCACGGGTTGGGCTATCGCTTCAACCCGACCGGTCCGGTGGTCGATGCGGTCACGCCGCTCGGTTGGGCACCGCTGCTTTCGCTGTTTGCGGCCAACGGTCCGCTCGCGGCGCTCGGCGCTGCCAAAGTGCTCGGCGCTGGGCTCGTGCTCGCGGGGGCGCTGTGGCTCGGTCGCCGCGTCGCCGGTCGCACGTCGTCTGCGTACTGTGTGGCGCTCGCAGTGTGCGTCGGCCTCTGTGCGCCGCTCGGTGCTTGGGCGGTGGCGGGGATGGAGACGGGCCTGGTCACGGCGCTAGCCATCGCGGCGCTCGGTGATGGCCGAGAAGCAGATGTGGCGGCCGCACTGGCGGCGGCACTTCGGCCCGAGCTTTTGCCGTGGTGTGCAAGCGTACGGCTGGGTCTGAGGTTGAGCCAGGGCGTTCGGCTCTCGCGTGCGCTCGGTTCGCTGGCCCTGGTGCTGGCTGCAGTCGCCGGGGTCGCGGCGACGCGCGGGCTGCTTTTCGGGCGGCCGGCGCCGCTGGCAGTTTTTGCCAAACCTTCGGATCTCGATCACGGCATGCAGTACGCGCTGCATGCGCTGGTTCAGACGGGGCTGCCGTTGCTTGCGTTCGCCCCGGCCAGCTTGCAGCGAGCGTCCGGTACGGCGCGGGCTCTCACCCTGGCGGGTGCGATCCATTTCATGAGTCTGGCGCTCGTCGGCGGTGATTGGATGAGCTTGTATCGGCTGGCCGTGCCGGTGCTGCCGAGCTTTGCGCTGGCGGGAGCCGAGCTCTGGCGCGTCGCACCAGCGTGGGCGAGTTGGCTGCGCGTTGGCGCGGCGGGCGCAATGAGCGCGTACCTGGCGTTCGCGCTCGGGCCCGTTGCGCGCGCGGTAGGCGACCATCGCACGCGCTTGATCGAGCTCGCGCGCGCGCCGCTAGCGGGAGCGAGGTCCGTGGCAGCCCTCGATGTGGGCTGGGTGGGGGCGGCGACCGAAGCCAACATCGTCGATCTGGCCGGCATCACCGACGAGCGGGTCGCCCTGCTACCCGGGGGGCATACCTCCAAGCGCATCGACGACGCGCTGCTGCGCAGTCGCGATGTGGACGCGTTGGTTCTGCTGCGCGCGCCCGAAGGTTGGGACGGATACGATCGCGAGGTCGAGCGTCGGGTCGCGCTTTTGCCGAGCGTGAGCGACTTTCGAGCCGTCGCGGAGCTGCCGCTCGGCGGAGGCACGCAGCGCTACGTCGTGCTGCGCAAGCCGCGCTGAGCGCGCGCCAAAACCTTCACGGTCGCGCTCAGGCGCTGGCGCTCGCCGGTGCAGTGCGCCCGAGCTCGACCAGTGCTTCACGCACGGCGCGCGAGTCGGCGAAGCGTTGCTGGGGCAGGGGAGCCATGGCCCGACGGATCAGCCGCAGCCAGGCTTCGGGAATGTCCGCCGATGCGCGGTGCACCCCGCTATCGGCGCCTCGCTCGCCAGTCCACAGCGTGGCGGGGCTGAGCGGCGGCGGTTGCCCGGCCAAGCATTCGTAAATCACGGCGCCGAGCGCAAAGATGTCGCTGCGGTGGTCGATCTCGAGGCCCTGCTCTTGCTCGGGCGACATGTAGCCCTGCGTGCCGAGCGGGGCGTTGGCGTTGGTGAGCCGCGTTTCCGCCCACTCGACGCGCGCCACCCCGAAATCCAGCAGCTTGACGTGATCGAACGGTTGCCCGCGTTCGTCCTTGGCGACCTCGAGGAAGATGTTGCTCGGCTTCAAGTCGCGATGAACGATGCCTGCGGCGTGCACCGCCCCGAGCGCGTCGCAGATCTGCAGCGCGGTCGGCAAAAGCTCGCTCGGGCTCAGCGGACCGACGCGATGGAGCCGCTTCGCCAGCGACTCGCCGTGCAGCCGTTCCATCACGAGGTAACAGGTGCCGTCGGGCAAGTAGCCGTCTTCGAACACTTCGACCACGTTGGGGTGCCAGGCGAGACCGAGCGCCGCCGCCTCGCGTCGGAGCCGGTCGGCCGCGACAGTGTCGTGCGCGACAGCCGCACGCAGCAGCTTCACGGCCACCAAGCTGCCGTCCGAAAGCCGTTCGGCCTCCCAAATCGTGCCGTTGGCGCCGACGCCGAGCTTTTCGGTGAGCCGATATTGGCCGGCCACCACCAGACCCTGTTGAAAGCCGGCGGTGCCGCGGTCGCGCGCCTCCCGAAGGGTTTGTGAGCGCTCGAGCGCGTGAATGCGAACCAGGTGCGCCCGCGCTTGAGTGCGCCGTCGCCACTCGTGAGTGCCCAGCAGGCCCAGGCCCAAGCCGATCGTGAGCCCGGCGCTCAAGCCCGACGGCAACCCGAGCAGACCCGACGCAGCTGCCGCGCTGACACCCAGCGCCCCGCCGCTCGCGAGCCCGACGCCGGCAGGCCACCAGCTCGGTGCCCGCCAACTCACCGAAAACTCTTCGCTGTCGGAGGCGGGTCCGTCGCTGTTCACGGCGTGCTCGACCACGCCTTGCGGCAACCCGAAAAGGAGGGGCACCGCTGCGAGCTCGGCCTGGCGCGCCAAGCTGCACAAGCCGTCGCTTTCTTCGACCGAATCGCGGCGCACGCGGATGCTGCCACGCCACCAGTTGGGCCCTGACGCTTGGGTGCGCCAGCGCTCGGTGCGGCCCTGTTCGCCGCCGAGCAACTCGAGCTGTCGGAAGGCGCCCCCTGGCTCTTCGGTGCCGCGCAGCACGTGAGCCCAAGCTCCGAGGTTCTCGGCGCCCACGATGTGCGGGCTGGTTCGAAGCACTGCTTCACGCCCATAGCGCGAGGCAAATGCGACGAGGGCGGAATGCCAGAGCTCGACCGGGACGAGCCGTGTCTCGTCTTCCAAATAGTCGCGGTCGAGCTTAGTGCTCAGCAGGAAGGCATCGGCTTGAACGCGGCCGTGCTCCGCCTGAACGTAGGCGAGCAGGCTCTTGATCCGCCAAGCGGTCGTTTGCCCACCTCCAGAACGCCTTTGCACGTCCTTGATCCTAACGGCAGACCAGCCGGACGACAAGCCGGTGCACGAACTTGGACCCCTTCCTTCGGGCCCGCTGGTCGGAGTGCGAACAATCCAACCACCGAGACGGCAGAAATACCGGCGGTCGAGCGTAGTCTTTTACGACTGTATTTCGCTCGCGTTTCCGCGTAAATCCTGCTGATTCGCGCGTGCAACCGCGCCCTTCGGTGGTACTCTTCTACTTAGTGATGCGCTTCGCCCGCTCCTTCAGCTCCCTTCGCGCTCGGCGCTGGAGCGCGCTTTTGGGCGTTGCGTTGCTCTCGCCGTTCGCGCTCAGCGGCACCGAACGCGCCCATGCCGATCCGCTCGCGGTCGTCGAAGGGCAATCGCTCGATGTGCGCGCCGACCGCTTGGACGTCGACATCGCCAAGGGCACCGCGGTGCTGCAGGGCAATGTTCGCGCAACGCTGGGCGAGCTCGAGGTCGAGTGCGGAAAGATCGACGTGCGCTACGACGAGGCGCCCATCGTGCGCTACGCGCGCGGCTCGGACGACGTTACCGTGCGCCTCAAGGGTATTGAAGCAAAGGCCGCCGCGCTCGAAGTGGACGTGGCGCGTCGCAGCGTGCGTTTGCAAGGCGGGGTTCGGGTCAGCCGCGGTCGAGGTTGGGTCACGGCAGAGGCCGCGCAGATCGACCTGGCGACCCGCCACGTCACGCTCGACGCGGTGAAGGGCTCGATCCCAGTCCAAGCCCCCGCGCGCTGATCGGCCTCGAGCCCGAACTACCAGCGGGCCTCAATCGAGGCATGAGGTCCCATGCCGGCCGAGTCGCGTCGGGGATTTGCGGGGCAAATTGGCGCTCAGGAGTCAGGTGCATTTATAGGCACCGTTCTTGCTTATTGGTCTACACTGGGGAGGTCGTGTTCTCAGGCTGACGGATTCATATGGAGATCAAGCAGCAGCTTCGCCTGTCCCAACAGCTGGTCATGACACCCCAGCTGCAGCAGGCCATTCGGCTGCTGCAGCTATCCCGCCTGGAGCTCATCGAAGAAGTCGGGCGCGAGCTCGATAACAACCCGGTGTTATCCGACGAGGACGCCGGCGAGGCGCGCAGTCGGGGTGACGAGCCGCGCGGCCGGACCGAAGGCCCGACGAAGCTCGACGAGCCCGAGGCTTTCGCCCGGACCGCTGAGGCAAACTCCCAAGAAAAAGCCTCGCGCGAGGTCGACTGGGAGAAATTCCTCGAAAATCGCACGCTCCAAACGCCGCCCACCACGAGCCGCGGCGGCTTCGACGAGCTGCCCCCCATCGAGCAGAACCTGACCAAGCCGCGGAGCGTGGTCGACCACATGCTCTGGCAGCTGCAGATGAGCGACTTCACCGACGTCGAGCGGCGCTTCGCCGAGCTCGTGATCGGCAACCTCGACGACAAGGGCTACCTGGATCTGGCCGGCGTGGAGCGCCCAGACGGCACCCGCACCCCCGACCTCACCATCGAGGAGCTAGCCGACGAAGCGGGCTTGCACCACGAGGACGCACCTCTGGTGCTGGAGATGATTCAGAACTTCGACCCGATCGGGGTCGCGGCTCGCGATCTGCGGGAGTGCCTGCTGATTCAGGCCAAGTCTGCGGGCTACGAACCAGGGGAGGCGGTGCTGGAGATCATTCAGAATCACCTCCATCACCTCGAGCGCCACAACTACCAGGCGATCGCCCGCGAGATGAAGCTCAGCCTCGAGGACGTTTACGAGGCTGCCAAGGAGATTCAGGATTTCGAGAGCCGTCCGGCGCGCAATTTCTCCGACCAGGACGACCGCACGATCGGAATCACCCCCGACGTTTACGTGATCAAGGACGGCGCCGATCTGGTGGTGCTCGACAACGATCGCGGCGTGCAGCGGCTGTTCATCAACGAGTCGCTCACCAAGCGCCTGATGAAGGATCCTTCGGCCAAGGAGTTCATCGGCGAAAAGTTACGCAACGCTCAGTGGCTGATCCGCGCCATCGAGCAGCGACGCAAGACGATCATCCGCGTGTCCGAATGCATCGTCGAGAAGCAGCGGGACTTCTTCGAAAAGGGCGTGGCGCACCTCAAGCCGATGATCTTGCGTGACGTGGCCGAGGCGGTCGGCATGCACGAGTCGACGATTTCGCGCGTCACGACCAACAAGTACATGCACACGCCGCAAGGGCTGTTCGAGCTGAAGTACTTCTTCAACTCGAGTATCCGCCGCGTGGCCAACGAAGACATCGCCAGCGAGAGCGTCAAGCAGGCGATCAAGAAGCTGATCGACGAAGAAGACAAGGGCAACCCGGTCAGCGATCAGGCCATCGTGGAGATGCTCGAGAAGACCGAGGGCATCAAGATTGCGCGCCGCACGGTCGCAAAGTACCGCGAAATGCTGGGCATCCTCGCGTCGTCCAAGCGCAAACGCCTGTTCTGACCGGGCGTGTGGCCCGGCCCTCGTGGCTGAACGGACCCAGGGCGTCCGCTGGCTAGCCGCTCCACCGTGGAGCTCCGCAGCATCTGGCGGGTCCTCCTCAGTTGGGCTCTAATGGGCCTCGAGCCAAGGAGGCCCCCAAAACATGAACGTCAGCATCACCTTTCGGCACATGGACGCGAGTGAAGCCATCAAGAAGCACGCGTCGGCGAAGCTCGAGAAGCTGCAGAGGTTTCTGCGACAGCCCATGACCGCCAAGGTGACCATCTCCGTCGACAAGCTGAAGCACGTGGCCGAGGCGCGCATCTCGAGCGGCGGCGCTCACTTGGAGGCCAAAGAGAGCAGCGACGACATGTACGTGTCGATCGATCGCATGATCGAGAAGCTGGATCGGCAGATCCGCGTCACCAAAGGTGCAGCCGAGTCGCGTCGGCGCACCGCCAAGACTACTGCGCGTTCCGGCGCGTCGAGGCCCGAGCCCGCTCCCGCCAAGAAGGCCGCGAAGAAGACGCGGCCGACCAAGTCAGTAGCGAAAAAGACGAAGCGATGAACTCCCCCGCCGGCGCCGGCGCCAGTGCGAGCCCACCCGTCATGCGATTGTCCGATATCATCAATAGCGACCGAATCCTGGTGGATCGCGCGGGCACTCTGCCCAATAAGGCGGAGGCGCTCCGCGCGCTAGCCCGGCTGCTGGCAACGGCAGTTTCCGCCTCGGAGGACGAGGTGCTCACGCTGCTACTCGAGCGCGAGCAACTGCAGAGCACCGGCATCGGTGACGGCGTGGCGATACCGCACAGCGCGCTCGAAAATGCCGAAGGGCAGGCGGGCGCGCTCCTGCTGTTTCCCACGGGCATCGACTTCGACGCCATCGACGGCCAGCCCGTGCACATCGTGTTCGGCGTGGTGGGACCCAAACGAGCGACGGGCGAGCACCTGCGCACGCTGGCACGCATCTCGCGCCTGCTGCGCGACGAGGCGACTCGCAAGCAGCTCGCTCACGCCGAGAGCTCGGACGCCGCTTACCAGCTGATCGAGTCCCACGACGCGGCTTCGAAATGAAGGTGAGGCGAAGGTGACGCACGAGCTCCCTTCGCCCGCCCTTCGCTCAATCTCGGTTCGAGAGCTACTCGACGATCCGCACCTCGGGCTCAACGTACGTTTGGTGGCAGGCGCCGCCGGCTTGGGTCGAGAGATCGGTCACCCCCGGATCCAAAAGTCGGGTCTGGCGCTGGTCGGGCACCTGCACGGGGTGGTGCCCAGCCGCATTCAGGTGCTGGGCGAAACGGAGCTCAGCTACGCCGACAAGCTCGACGCCGCCCAGCAAGAGCGGGCTGCGGAGGCGTTCTTTTCGATCCCGGTCGCTTGCGTGATTGTCACGCGCGGGGTGGACCCGCCGCCGGCGTTTTGTCTCGAAGCGGAGCGCACCGGTACGCCCCTGGTGGTGTGCACCGAGCGCTCGTCCACCGTGATTGCCTCGCTGCACACGCTGCTCGACGAGCGGCTGGCTCCGCGCACCCGTATCCACGGCGTGCTGGTCGACGTGTTCGAAGTCGGGGTCCTGCTGCTAGGCAAGAGCGGCATCGGCAAGAGCGAGTGCGCGCTCGAGCTCGTCATGCGCGGGCACCGCCTGGTCGCGGACGACGTGATCGAGTGCGACTACCGGCCGCCCGGGATGGTGTTCGGGCAGCCTGCGGCGCTCTTGCGACACCACATCGAGGTGCGCGGGCTCGGCATCCTCAACATCAAGGACTTGTTCGGTGTCACCGCGATTCGCGAGCGAAAACGCGTCGATCTGGTGGTGGAGCTGCAGCTTTGGCAGCCGGACGCCCCTTATGATCGCATTGGCCTCGAGGATCGCTTCCGTGACGTGCTCGGGGTCTCGGTGCGTGAGGTCGTGCTGCCCGTCAGGCCCGGCCGCAACATGAGCAGCATCATCGAAATCGCGGCTCGAAACGAGCTACTGCGTCAGGCCGGTCATCATCCGGCGCGCGAGTTCGTCAAGAACCTGGAGCAGGGCCTGCTGCGGCCAGAGACGCCCGAGCCGCGCTCGCTGCGGCCTCCCAGTAGCCAATTTCGCTCCTACTCTCCGAACGAGAGCTCTGCGCCGCCGCCAGTCACCCTGCCACCGCTCTCGCCGGGGCGAAAACCATGACGAGCGGCGCGCTGACTTCGGTAGTGGTCGTGACGGGCCTGAGCGGCGCCGGCAAATCGACCGCGGTCAACGCGCTGGAGGATTTGGGCTACTTCTGCGTCGACAGCTTGCCGACGCCGGTCGTGCCGAGCACGCTCGAGGCATTCGCCGCTGCCGGTATCCGTCGCGTGGCCTTCGGCGTCGACGTGCGCGTGCGTCGCTTTTTGGAAGACGCGACGAAGATCTTCCAGAGCGTGGCGGTGCCGGGCGAGCGCGAGCTCACGGTGCTCTTCCTCGATGCCTCGGACGAAGCGCTGTTACGGCGCTTTTCCAGCACGCGACGGCCGCATCCGCTCAGCACCAGGCAGTCGGTACCGCCGAAGGCGACGAACAGTGAGGCGGGCAGCGAGCAGGGCGCCTTGGCGGTGCTCGACGGCATTCGCATCGAGCGCGAGCTGCTGACCGCGCTGCGGGCGCGGGCGTCGATCGTGCTCGACACGACGCGCATGAGCGTTCACGACTTACGGCGCGAGGTGATCGCTCACTTCGGCCCCAGCGCGGGCGGGGCGCCGCGGCTCCGCGTCAGGTTGCTCTCGTTCGGCTTCAAATTCGGTCCGCCGGTGGACGCCGACATGGTGCTCGACGTGCGCTTCTTGGACAATCCGTACTTCGTGCCGGAGTTGTCCAAGTTGCCGGGAACGAATCCGTCGGTGCGGGACTTCGTGCTCGGCAGCGCCGGCACCGCGGAGTTTTTGGAGCTTTCCGCAAAGTTGCTCGAGTTTTGTCTGCCGCGCTTCGAGCGTGAAGGTAAGAGCTACCTGACCGTCGGCATTGGTTGCACGGGCGGTCGACATCGCTCGGTCGTCACGGCAGAGCAGCTCGCCGAGCGCTTGCGCAAGCCCACCGGTTTGCCCATCGACGTGGTGCATCGCGACGTGGATCGGGTGAACATCACGGGCAAGGGCGGCGATCCAGACGGAGGAAACGCGACATGACGATTGCGAGGGGCACGTTCGAAGTCAAAAATAAGCTCGGCCTGCACGCGCGCGCCGCGACCAAGCTGGTGCAGCTTGCCGCCAAGTTTCCCTGCGAAATCAGCGTGGGTCGCGCCGGCCAAACCGCCAACGCCAAGAGCGTGATGGGCGTCTTGCTGCTGTGCGGCTCCAAAGGTACCAAGCTGGACATCGAGGCCAACGGCCCCTCGGCGCAGGACGCCGTGGATAAGCTCGGTCAGTTGATTGACGATCGCTTCGGTGAGGACGAATGAGCGAGGGCGAGGGGCAAGGCACAACGAAGCGCGCCGAGGTGGCGCTGTCGGGCCTGGCCGGCTCGCCGGGCGTCGCGCTGGGTAAAGCGATGGTGCTGGACGTCGGGCGAACCGGCGTTGCGCACCGTCACGTCACCCCCGACGAAGTCCAGCAAGAGCTCGAGCGCTTTCAATCGGGTGTCGACCAGGCCGCTGCCGAGCTGCGCGAGCTGAGCCGGCGCGCCCGCGAGACGGCCACCAAGATCGAAATTTCGGTGCTCGAGGCCTACACCTTGATGGTGGAGGACGAGCTCCTCAAAGAGGAGGTCAAAAAGCGCATCGAGAGCGAGCTGGTCTGCGCCGAATGGGCGCTGGAGCTGGCGGTGAGCGCGATGGCGGCCCAGCTGCGTCGCTCGGGCGACGCTTACTTGGGGGAGCGCAGCCACGATTTCGAGTTCGTGGGCGCTCGCATCCAAAAGGCCATCAGCGGCGCACCGCAACAGGTGCAGCTGGACGACAGCGAGCCGCGCGTGCTGGTGGCTCACGACCTTTCCCCCGCCGAGACTGTGGGGCTCACGCCAGGCAAGGTGCTAGCGCTCGTGACCGAGGTCGGCACCCGTACCAGCCACACGGCGATCGTGGCGCGCGCACTCGAGATCCCGGCCGTGGTGGGCGTGACGGGCGCGCTCTCGCGCATCGGCAGCGGGGACTCGATCATCGTCGACGGCTTGCGTGGGCAGCTGTTGCTGCACCCGCGCCCCGAAACGACCGGTGAGTACCAGGAGCGCGCCGCGCGCTTTCGCGAGACCGCGCGCTTGCGCCGTGACGCACGCGATCGGCCCATCACGCTCGGCTCGGGCGAGCTGATCGAGCTGCGCGCGAACATCGAGCTGCCCTCGGAGGCGCTAGGCGCGCTCAGCCACGGGGCGCGCGGCGTCGGCCTGTATCGCACCGAGTTCTTGTACGTGGATCGCAGCGAGCCCCCGTCCGAAGACGAGCAGTACGAGACGTACCGCAAGGTGGCCGAGATCATGAATCCGCTGTCGGTCACGCTGCGCACGTTCGACATCGGCGGTGACAAGTTCGTGTCGGTGTTCGAAATGCCGTCGGAGATGAACCCGGCGCTGGGGCTGCGTGCGGTGAGGCTCGGGCTGGCGCGTCCCGAGATCTTCATGACCCAGCTGCGCGCAATGATCCGCGCGACCGCGCACGGCAAGCTGCGCATCATGCTGCCGATGATCGCGTCGCTGGGGGAGCTGTTCGCGGTGCGGGAGCTCTTCGACCAGGCGCTCGCTGACGTGGATCGCCGGGGCCTACCGCGCGCCGACCACATCTCGCTCGGCATCATGGTCGAGGTGCCCTCTGCAGCCGTACTCGCTCACGAGTTCGCCGAGCACGCCGAGTTCATGAGCATCGGCACCAACGACTTGGTGCAGTACACACTGGCGGTCGATAGGTCGACGCCCGAGCTGGCGTACCTCGCTTCCTATTTCGATCCCGCGATCTTGCGCCTGATTCGCGGGGTGATTGAAGCCGGCAAGGCGCGGCAGCGTCCGGTGCTTTTGTGCGGCGCCATGGCGAGCGATCCGCTGGCTGCTTTGCTGCTGGTCGGCATGGGCCTCCGCGAAATGAGCATGGAGGCCGCCGCGGTGCCGGAGGTGCGGGAAGTGCTGGCTAGCGTGTCCCTCGCGCAAACGGAGCGGGCGGCGGCCGACGCGATGGCCGAGCTCACCGCTGCCGGGGTGCAGGCGGCGCTCACCCGACATTTCGGGCGTGTCCTGGCCGATAGCTGAGGACGCAGGCCACCGGAGGCGGCAAAATCGTGCGGCCTCCAGCGCCGGAAGATGCAGCGGATCCGGCAGCTTATGGGCCAAAACTCAGGCGCCCGCGCCCGCCCCGACCGCCAGCGGGCAGATCACTGCTCGTATGGTGAGCCCCGCGGTTGACCGGCCGAGTTCCGTGCGTATACTCGCGCGCTCAAAAAGGAATTCGAAAGGAAGCACATGCCCCTCGCGCCCGAGGCCAAGACGTCGACCATCACCAAGTTCCGCACGCACGACACCGACACGGGTTCGCCGGAGGTTCAGATCGCGCTCCTCAGCCAGCGCATCGAGTACCTGACCGAGCACTTCAAGGTTCACAAGAAGGACCATCACTCGCGTCGCGGTCTGCTGAAGCTGGTGGGTCAGCGTCGTCGCCTGCTGGATTACCTGAAGCGCTCCAACGTCGAGCGCTATCGTAAGGTCGTGAGCGCCCTCAGCCTGCGCAAGTAGGCCCGGCCGCGCGCCACATTATTTCCGGGCGCGGGACCGCCCTTTTTCATCTTCGCTTCGTGGAGCGTTGCGTTTTTTCAAACGCTCCAGGAATCGAGGCTGAAGGAGGCTCCCGTTCCCGGCGTTTCGTCGCACGACAGCGACAATCCCGTTTGGAGGGAGCAACATGTTCGTACGTGAATCTGTCATGGTCGGTGGGCGGCAGCTCACCCTTGAAACTGGACGTCTCGCGAAGCTGGCGCATGGCGCGGTGCTCGCGACCTACGGCGAGAGCATGGTGCTCGTCACCGCCGTCTCGACCGAAGAGCGTCCCGGCCTCGATTTCTTTCCGTTGACCTGTGAGTACGTCGAAAAGACGTACGCCGCGGGCAAGATCCCCGGCGGCTTCTTCAAGCGTGAAGGCCGTTTGCGTGACTATGAGGTGCTGGCGTCCCGCTTGATGGACCGCCCGCTGCGCCCGCTGTTCCAGGAAGGGTACAAGAGGGACACGCAAGTCATCGCAACCGTGCTGTCGTCCGACAAGGACAACCCCACGGACGTGCTCGCGATGTCCACTGCCAGCGCCGCGCTGCACATCTCGGACATTCCGTGGAGCGGACCGATCGCCGGCATGCGTGTCGCGCGCGTGGACGGCGAGCTGATCGCGCTGCCGACGTTCGACCAGAGCGCCAAGGCCGATATCGACCTGATCGTCGCGTGCACCAAGGACGCGATCGTGATGGTGGAAGGCGGCGCCGAGGAAGCCAGCGAAACCGAGATCATCGACGCCCTGTACTTCGCGTTCAGCGAGGCCCAAAAGGTGATCGGCCTGATCGAGAAGCTGCGCGCGGCCGTCGGCAAGGCGAAGCGCGAGTTCAGCATCCCGAAGCTCGACGCCGCGATCGCCGGACGAGTCGCTGCGCTGGCTGACGCCAAGCTCAAGACCGCTTGCGTGATCAAGGAGAAGAAGGCCCGCTACGAGGCTTACGGCGCCATCAAGAAGGAAGTCGTCGCGACGCTGACGACGGAGCTCGGCGCAGAAGCGTTCGTCGCCGTCGAGAAGCTCGTCAAGGAAGAGATCGAGAACCGCAAGTACTCGGTCGTTCGCTCGATGGTCCTCGACGAGCGCAAGCGCATCGACGGCCGCGACACCAAGACGATCCGCCCGATCTCTTGTGAAGTCGGCCTCTTGCCGCGCGTGCACGGCTCGGCCCTGTTCCAACGCGGCGAGACGCAAGCCATCGTCACGGCCACGCTCGGGACGGCCAGCGACGAGCAGAAGATCGACGCGCTCACCGGCGAGAGCTGGAAGCGCTTCATGCTGCACTACAACTTCCCGCCCTTCAGCACCGGCGAGACCAAGCCGATGCGTGGTCCGGGTCGACGTGAAGTCGGTCACGGCGCTCTGGCCGAGCGCGCGGTCACGCGCCTGCTGCCCTCGCACGAGGACTTCCCGTACACCATCCGCATCGTCAGCGAGATCCTCGAGTCGAACGGCTCGAGCTCGATGGCCAGCGTGTGCGGCGCCAGCCTCAGCCTCATGGACTGCGGCGTGCCGATCAAGAAGCCGGTCGCCGGCATCGCGATGGGCTTGATCACGGAGCAGGGCAAGGTCGCCATCTTGAGCGACATCCTCGGCGACGAAGATCACCTGGGCGACATGGACTTCAAGGTGTGCGGTACCGACAAGGGCATCACCGCCATCCAGATGGACATCAAGATCGAGGGCCTCGAGCGGCGCGTGCTGGAGCAGGCGCTGGATCAGGCTCGCGAAGGCCGCCTGCACATCCTCGGCAAAATGGCCGAGACGCTCAGCGTCCCGCGCGTCGAGATCAACCGCTGGGCGCCCCGCATCACCACCGTCAAGGTCAAGCCCGACCAGATCCGCATCATCATCGGACCCGGCGGCAAGACCATCAAGGGCATCATCGATCAGACCGGCTGCAGCGTCGACGTGAACGACGACGGCACCGTCGCGGTGGCGAGCGCCGACTCGGAAGCGGTCAAGCGCGCCATTCAGATCATCGAAGGTCTGACGGCGGAGCCCGAAGTGGGCCGCATCTACAAGGGCACCATTCGGCGCTTGGTCGACTTCGGCGCATTCGTCGAAATTCTGCCGAACAACGAGGCTCTGCTGCACGTCTCGGAAATTGCGCATGAGCGCATCGAGAATCCGGCCGACGTCTTGAAGGAAGGCGACGAGATCGAGGTCAAGGTGATCAGCGTCGAGCGCGACGGTAAGGTTCGCCTGACGCGCCGCGAGCTGGTCCCCTTCCCCGAAGGTCCCGAGGGTGAAGCGGCCAAGGAGCGCATCGCTCGCGCCCGCGAGCAGGGCGGCGGCCCGCCCCGTGGCGGCGGCGGTGGCCGTGACCGTGGCGACCGCGGTGGTGGTCGTGACCGTGGTGACCGCGGCCCGCGCCGCGATCGTCGCTGATCACACGATCCGCAAGGACCGGCCCTGCAGCACTTCGTTGTGGGAGCCGGTCCGATATCCCGCCAAATCGAGCGTGATGTACGTGAAGCCGTGAGTCTTGCCAGCCGAGACCACGGCTTCACGCACGTTCGGCTCCAGCATTTTCGGTAGCTCATCGAGCTCGAGCTCGATGCGCGCGATGTTGCCGTGGTAACGCACGCGGCTGCGTGAAAAGCCGAGCGCACGGAGCGCCGCCTCGAAGCCTCCGACCTGCGTCAGTCGCTCCGGCGTGACGCTCGTGCCGTAAGGGATGCGGCTCGAGAGGCACGCGGCGGCGGGCTTGTCCCACGCGCTCAGCCCGAGCTGCTTCGCCAGCTCGCGCACGTCGGCTTTGCGCAGACCCAGGTCGACGAACGGACTTTGCACGCGCGCTTGTCGCGCAGCCTCGAGCCCCGGACGGTAGTCACCCAGGTCGTCGAGGTTGGTGCCGTTGAGGACGACGTCGAGCGCCCACTCCTGCCGCTTGCGCTCGGCGATCTCGTAGAGCTCGCTCTTGCAGTGAAAGCAGCGATCCGGACCATTCTGCACATAACCCTCGCGCAGCAGCTCGGCGCTCTCGACCAGGCGATGGTCAGCGCCGATTTCTCGAGCGATGCGCTGAGCGTCAGCGTGCTCGCTCGCGGGCAGGCTGGGGCTGACGGCGGTCATGCCGACTGCGCGCGCGCCGAGAGCGCGATGGGCGACCGCCAGCAGTGCTGCGCTGTCGATGCCGCCCGAATAGCAGACGAGCACGGAGCCGAGTCCAGCCAGGTGTTGGCTGAGCTTGTCCAGCACGGCCGATGCGGGCGCCACGTCGCTCATCTCTGCGAGCACATACCACGTGCGCCCGATGTGGGCACAGCCCCCCAATTCGTGGTCAATCATTCAGCTGCGGCGCGCTGGAATCGAAAGAAAGTTACGCTCGCGAGCCCGCAACGCCACCCTCAGGGGAGATACTATAAAAGCTGAAACGCGCCGGAAAGCGCGGGTAGCGTAGGGTGTGGAGAGATGGCGCGGTGGCTGAGCAGCACGACTGAAAACGGGCGAAGCGCTTTGCACTTCACACCGCCCGCCCGCCGCAGTATGTATGGGGCGCGGCCCACACTGCGCGCGTAACCAGAGAGAGCCGAACTTCAATGCAAGTCAAAGGTATGGTCCAGGTGAGCGGCGTCACGTATCGCATCGTTCGAGTCGAGCGAGGCATGTACGATGTGGTCCGCATTCTGGACGACCAGAACGTCGGGCGGTTCCGCACCATCCCGCGCGTCGAGGTCACGGCGGCGCAAGACTCCGCTGAGACCATCGCCGAGATCGCCAAGGCGGCCGTGAAGTGGGGCAAGACGAGCTGGGTGGGTCGACTCAGCTTCGCGTGAGCGTGTCACGGGTGCGTATCCAGATCGGGGAGCTGGGCCTCGATTCGCTGACCACGGAAGGCGCGATCGACGCGGTCGCCGAGCTCGTGCGCGATGGTCGCGGCGGCACCGTTTTCACGCCGAACGTCGATCACATCGTTCAGGCCGAGCACGATGCTGCATTTCGAGCGGCGTACGGCCGAACGGAGCTCTCGTTCGTGGATGGCACGCCGGTGCTGTGGGCAGCGCGCCTGCTGGGGACTCCGCTGCCGGCCAAGCTCAGCGGCTCCGACCTGTTCGAGCCGCTCCTGGAGCGCGCCGAGCGCGAGGGCTGGCGCGTGGTGCTTTTAGGGGGCGGTCCGGGTGTTGCCGAACAAGCGGCTGCCAACTTGCGTCAACGCATGCCGGCGCTGCAAATCGTGGACACGCTGGCGCCGCGCCTGGGTCTCGAGCCCGACGAAAACGAGCGTGAGTGTGTGGAGCGGCTAGTGCGTGCGTCGGCGCAGCTGATCTTCGTTTGCCTGGGTGCTCCCAAGCAGGAGCTCTTCAGCGATCGCAACCGCAGCCGACTCGCACCTGCCGTACTGGTGGGCTTCGGCGCCGCCGTCGATTTTGCAGCGGGCACGGTTCCGCGTGCACCTGCATGGATGTCGCGGGCGGGGCTCGAGTGGGCGTTCAGGTTGGGGCGCGAGCCCCGGCGGCTCGCGGCGCGGTACCTGCTGCGCGATCCCGAGTTTCTCAAGATTGTGGCGACTCAGGCGCTCAGCCGTCGCTCCGATTGAGGCGCTGACTCAGAGGACGGCGCGCAGGGAGTTGCGGCCGAACCGCACCGTCGGCGCGATGCCCGACTTGGCCACGATCGCTGCTTGAACCAGCGTGTCTAGGACCAACAGCTCGTTACTGGCACTGATGCCAGGAGCGTGGATCACCACGATTTGGTACGAGGAGCTGAGCTCGCCCAGTGCGCGTGCGAAATCTTCCGAGAGCGTGAGGCCAGGAGAGCGCAGGCGACCTTCCGCCAGGACCTGGAGGTTTGGCGAACAACGCATCACGACCCACGGGCGTTCTCGCGTGTCGACGCGGCGAACTGCGAGCTGCTGCGAGAAACCGCCGCCGCCTGGGACCGTGATGGTGAGCGCCGTGTGCAGCTGGGGGTTGTCGAAATCGGCCTCGACCAACAGCACCTTGGCGCCCACTCCTGCCAGCGCCAACGCGAGTGCTGACGCCAGCTGTGCCTTCGCGGCGGCGTCGTCGCCGGTTACGGCTAGCCGTCGCG
>JBEHXA010000083.1:0-16946 GCA_048498935.1 Myxococcota bacterium | reverse complement strand
GCTGGCGCTGTCGCCGCGCGACGGGTTCTTGCGTCGCAGCTTCTTACCCGTCGAAGTGAGCATCGAAGCTCGCGACAACGACGGCGTCAGCGGCGCCAAGTGGGGTTCCAGCCAGGCGTTCACCGTG
Source organism: Myxococcota bacterium (assembly GCA_048498935.1). Taxonomy (GTDB): domain Bacteria; phylum Myxococcota_A; class Polyangia; order Polyangiales; family Polyangiaceae; genus PMG-095. Next base: position 16,819 of record JBEHXA010000083.1, on the reverse strand, counting down.
ATCCCGCCGGGCATCGGCGAAGGCGAGGCGCTGCGCTACGCCGCGCTCAAGCTGGCGCGCGCCGCGCTCGTCAAGGCCTACGCTGCGACCCTCGCAAGCCAAAAGGCCGCGGCCGACGCCGGCAAGAACGCGAAGCAGCCACTGCCGGCCGAGCTCGCCAAGGAGCAAGAAGAGCGAGTCAAGGCCGCGCTCGAGCCGCTGCGCGGTTTCGTCGACGCGAGCTATGCCGGGCTCAGCGTGCCCAAGACGCTCAAGACCTTCTTGCTCGGGCAATCGCGCGCGCTCGAGCGCCCGGCGTCGACGCGCGAGACCTTTTTGCGGCGGCTCGAAGACGTCACGCTGGCGGTCGATGCGGCGCTGCGCGCGACCGGCGATCGCGATGCCGAAGGCGTTTCCAAACGGCTGGGCGACGTGGCCGAAGAGGTCGCGGAAGCTTGCAAGCTCGGTCAAGAAGCGGAAAAGCTCGGTGCGGCCACGCGGCGTCTCGAGGTCGCGCTGCCGGTGCTGCAGCAAGGTTCGGCCGCGCTGCTCAGTCTGAGCTCGCTCGGTGCGGATCTGGGTAGCGTGGCGATCGGTGAGACCCGTCGCATTCAGCGCGGGCTCGCGGCCAAGAGCTACGTCGACGCCGAGCTCGCGGCGCGGCACCTGGCGGCACGCCTGCGGCGACCCAAGCCTTCTTTCAGCTCCGCCGACGGCGGCGGCGTGGAGTCGGGGGGGCAGGGTGGCCGGGGCGGTCCCGCGCAGCCGGGTGAAGCCTCTCAGGCGCATCAACAGTTTCAGGAGCTGATGCGCGAGCTGGCTCAGCTTTCGGCGGAGCATGCCGGTGAAGTGAGCGCCGTCGAAAATGCGCTGCAGTCGGCCGAGCAAGGCCAGCAAGATCCCGAGCTCGAACGTGAAGCCAAAGAGCGCGCCGAAGCGCTGCGTCGCGCCCTGGACGGCTTGCCCGACTACGCGCCGGGGCAAACGCCCGCCGAGCAGGCAGCCGCGCTGGCGCGCGAGCACGGCCGCGCCATGGCCGAGAGCCTTTCGCGGCTCGCGCTCAAAGACGCCAAGCAAAGCGCCGACAGTGCGCGGCAGCAGCTGGGCGGCGCGCGCAAAGCGGGCGACGGCAACGTATCGCCCGAGGCCGTGACGCGCGCCGAGCAGGAGCTCGAAAAGCAGCAAGCCTTCGTCGAAGAGCTGCTGAAAAAGGCGCAAGAGGCGGCCGATGCGCGCGCCAAGGACTCGCTCGAGCGCTCGGGCAAGCGCGAAGGTGAGCTGGCCGAGCGCGCTCAAAACCTCTCGGGCCGCGGCAGCCACGGCGAGGCGGCTCTGCCGGGTGAGGTAGCGGATGCGCTCGACAAGGCCGAAGGTTTGATGCGCGACGCAGCGCGCGAGCTGTCGAACGGCCGTGGTGAGCGCGGGCTTGCGCTGCAGCGCCAGGCGCAACGTTTGCTCGATCAAGACGAGGACGACGGCAAGGGCAACGACGAGCCCAAAGAGAGTGAACCCGAAGACCACGACCAGCAAGACGGCAAGGACAAGAGCAAGGGCATGCGCATGGACGCGGAGGTGCCCGGGCGCGACAAGAACCAGCGCGCCGAGGAGTTTCGCAAGCGCGTGCTCGAGGGGCTGTCGCGCGACCAGGGCGGCAGGCTGGGGCCTGCGGTCAAGCGCTACGCGGAGGGCTTGCTGAAATGAAGCGCCGGCTTGCGCTGCAGGTTCTGCTCTTGCTGGCGCTCGCGCTGACATGGGGCGGTGCCTCGCGCGCCCAGATCGGCGGCGGAGACCTACGGGCCCTGTCCGACGCCGTCACCGAGATCGACTTGGAGCGCGCTGCCCGACTGGCGCGCTCGAGCGACGAGACCCCTGCGTTCTTGTTCGAGCGCGCGCGCCTGCTCGTCTATCTGGGCGACTGCGTAGGCGCGAGTACCCTGCTCTCCAATCCAGCGATCACCGAAGCGCGAGAAGGCGCGCAGCTGGCCGAGATTGCCCGGGGCTGCGCGCGCGCAACCGCCGCCGGGCTGGTCGTCGAGGACAAGGAGCGAGGCATTTGGTTGCGGCTGCAGGACGACGCCGATCACGTGTTTGCGCCGTTCGTGTTTCGGGTCGCGGCTCAGGCGCGCGATCGCATCGGGGCGGAGCTCGGCGTCGATTTGCCGCGGCCGTTGCGAATCGATCTGGTGCGCGACTTGTTTTCGCTGGCGGCCGTCACCGGTTTGCCGCTGGAAGCGGCTGAAACGACCGGCACTTTGGCGGTCGCGCGCTTCGGCCGCATCATCATGCTCTCGCCGCGCGCCACGCGCTCGGGCTTCCACTGGGAAGACACGCTGGCGCACGAGCTCACGCATTTGCTGGTGACGCGCGCCACGCGCGATCGCGCTCCGCTCTGGCTTCAAGAAGGGGTGGCCAAGCGCGAAGAGAATCGCTGGCGCGAAGAGCGCCCGTTCGACGCCAAGGACTGGGCTGAAGAGACTGCTGCGCGCGCTCTTCGGCGTGGTCGCCAGATCGGCATCGACAAGCTCGGTCCTTCGATCGCGATGCTGCCGACGCCCGAAGCGGCCTCCACGGCGTACGCCGAGGTGCAGAGCTTCGTGAGTTACTTCGTGCGCGAGCAGGGCGACGCCGCGCTGCGCCTGCTCTTCGCGGACTTGAAGGGGCTGGGCGCTGACGATCCGAGCTCGGCGCTTCGCAGTGTCTCCGGCTACGACCTCGCGCAGTGGAACCGTCGCTGGCAAAAGAGCCTGCTCGACTCGCCGTTTGGTCAGGTGGTCACGACGCCGACACACGGCCAGGCGCTAGATGCGCGCGACCTGGCCCGCCGAGCGCGCCTCGGTGACCTGCTCATCGACGGCGGCCACGGCGCCGAAGCAGCGCTGGTGCTCGCTCCGGGGTCGGCTGGCGGCTCGCCCGGCTACCGCGCTCGAGTCGCGAAGGCCGAGCTGGCGCGCCGCGATCCAGAGCAAGCGGCCGCGCGGCTTGGGGTGGAAACGGAAATTGACGGCCTATATGGACCCTGGTTCGGGCTCCGGGGGCGTCTATTCGAAAGCTCTGACCGGCTGGCCGCTAACCGCGCCTTCGAGCTCGGGCTGGCGTCCGATCCGCTGGCGGAAGAAGTCGCGTGCGAAGGCCGCTTCACGGTTGGTGCCGAGCCCGACGATCCGAAGCTGCCGGCGTCGCCGGATTGGAAGGCGCTCTGCGAATCGTCGCGCGCTCTTCCCCGAGATTGACCAGGCCCCCGGGGGGCGCTTACGATGGGCGGTCGAATTCCGCGAAGTTCAACGGATTTTTGGTGAGCCTCAGTACTTTTGCCGCCGCCCAGATCCTGCGTGCATTGCCGCGCGTCCACATCAGCCGGGCCGTCGGTCGCCTGTGCGACCAACCGATCCCAAGCGGTTTGGCGCGCGCAGTCGAGCGCGCCTACTGCAAAGCCTACAGCGTGAACATGGATGAGGCGGAGGGGCTGCTCGGCTCCTATCCGAGCTTCGATGCCTTCTTCACGCGGCCGCTTCGCAAAGGAGCGCGCCGCATCAGCGGCGACCCGGTGGTGAGCCCAGCCGACGGCAAGCTGTCGTGCTTTGGGCGCATCGACACCGGCGCCCGCATCCACGTCAAAGGCCAGCTCTACGAAGTTGGCGAGCTGATCGGGAGCGAGCGCGACGCCGAGCGTTATTCTGGCGGCGAATTTGCGGTCGTTTACCTGGCTCCAGGCGATTACCACCGCGTGCATTCGCCGGTGGACGGCAAGGTCACGTTGCTGCGCGGCATGCCCGGCGACCTGTACCCCGTCAACAGCATCGGGGAGCGCTACGTGCCGCAGCTGTTCGTGCGCAACAACCGAGTCGCCATCGTGATCGACACCGAAACGCTCGGGCGCGTCACGGTCGTGATGGTGGGCGCCACGATCGTCGGTCGCATCAGCGTGACCGCGCTGCCGGGCCCCGCCGTGCCTCCCGGCACGCACGTCATCGATCCTGGTCTCGCAGTCTCGCGCGGCGACGAGCTTGGGATGTTCCACCTGGGATCGACGGCGGTCGTGCTGTTCGAGCCGGGACCCACGTTGACGCGACCGACCGGCGTCGTGCGCCTCGGACAATCGCTGGTCTCCGAATCATGAGTGAGACCTCGGACGACGCCCAGCAGCTCGCCGGCAGTAGTGCAGCGCCAGCGGCTGTCGACCCCGCGCCGGACGCCGACGACGTCGAAGTGCTGGTTGCGCCCGAGGCGCCGGAAGGGCGGCACGATTCGGTGCTCCCGACGTCGCGCAAGCTCGCTCCACCGCCGAAGCCGAAGCGCGACTCGAATCAACCTGGTTCGGTGCCGCCCGGCTCGTCGGTGCCGCCGCTGGTCGAGCCAGGCTTGGGCTCACTCAAGGCTCCGAGCGCTCCCTCCATCTCGTTTCACGAAGCCAGCGCTCCTTCGCACGACGCCGTGGCGGCGGCTCTAGCCAGCAGCGCCCCGCTCAACACCATCGGTGAGGCGCTGTCCCAGGACGTAGGTGCGTTCAGCGCGAACGAGACGCCGACCGGCGGTCGCCCCCCAGTCCCGCGCTCTCGCTCGCAGACGGGGCTCGCTGCCGTCACGGGCGCTGCGCCCTCCGAGCCGGCGCGCACGCCGAGCGGACCACCACGCCCTCGCGACAAGGTGCCAACGAGGCCCGACGATGGTTTGCCGTCGGCGCCCACTCCGCGCAAGGCGCCCTCGATCCAAGCGCAGCGCATCATTTCGATCGGCACTCCTTCGTCTCCCCCGCCGCCCATGACACCGGCAGCCGCGCCGGTCGATCTGGACCGCACGCTCGAGTCGGCGCCGGAAGAAGCGACACCGCCGCGCTTCAACGCGCCCTCCGCGCCTGCTCCCGCTGTTGCCGCGCCGCCCGCGCCTGCGCCCGCCGTTGCCGCGCCGCCCGCGCCTGCGCCCGCTGCCGCGCCGCCCGTCGCTCCGCCCGCGCCCGTCGCAGCCGCGCCGGTCGTCGACGACGAAGCTCCGCCCGAGATCCCGATCACCACCGACGAAGACGAGGAGCCGACCTCGCCGAACGCGTCCAGCGCGCCCCTCGAATCGGCTGCAGCCGCCGAGCGCTCGGTGCCTCCGCCGGTCATCCCAGCCGAGCCGACTCCAGCGCCGCCCGAGCTCGCGGCTCGCGCCGAGCCCCTGCCCGCTGAAGACGTGGACGTGGCTCCCGATTCCGGCGACCGCGTCGCGGTGGAGGAGCTGTCGCGTGAAGACTCGCCCTCCATCCCGCCGGATGAGCCGACCCCGCTGATGCCTGCGGCGCGCGCGGAAGCAAAGCCGCCACCCCCGCCCAAGCGCGCGCCGGCTCCGACCGCCGCGCCCGCCAAGAGCGAGGAAAAGAAGCCCAAGCAGAAGAAGCCCTGGTGGGAGGAGCTCTTCAGCGAAGATTTCGTGCGCGCGAACTGGAAGGTGAGCGACGAGCAGATCAAGCGCGAGGTCACGTTCGTCGAAGAGAGCCTGGGTGTGGCGCCGGGCGGCGTGGTGCTCGATCTGGGCTGCGGCTCTGGCCAGCACGCCGTCGAGCTCGCGAGCCGCGGCTACGGCGTGGTCGGCTACGACCTGTCGCTCTACCAGCTCGCGCTGGCCGGCGATCTAGCGCAGGAGCGCTCGCAGAAGATCAACTTCTTGCAAGGCGACATGCGCGAGATGGCGTTCGAAGAGATGTTCGACGGCATCTTCTGCTGGAACACGAGCTTTGGTTACTTCGAGGAGGACAAGAACTTCTCGGTGGCCGAGCGAGCGTTCCGCGCGCTCCGCCCCGGCGGCATGCTGCTCGTCGACGTGATGAACCGCGACTTCGCTGCCGCTCACACGCCGAGCTCGGTGTGGTTCGAGGGCGACGCTTGCGTTTGCATGGACGACGCCGTCATCGATTATTTCACTAGTCGTTTGCGCGTGAAACGGTCCGTGATCTTGGACGACGGTCGCACGCGCGAGTGCACGTACTCGGTGCGCCTGTATTCGTTTCACGAGCTCGGCAAGCTGCTCCACGAAGTGGGCTTCCGCGTGACCGAGGTGAGCGGTCACCCGGCGACGCCCGGCGTCTTCTTGGGTCAGGCCTCGCCGCGCATCTTGATGCTCGCGCAGCGACCTTAGGGTTGCGTGGGCTGCCGAAATGCAGCCCGAATCGGGTAGTGGCCGGATTTGAATTCAAGCCGCCGGGCCTGCGTTTCGGCGGGTATCGGATCGCCCATGACGATCCTGACTGCCAAGCAGACCTGGAAGCGCGAACCGAACCCACGTGGGTACAAGTCGCGCGCCGAGCTGAACCGACTCACCCCAACCGAGGAGGAGCGGGTCCGCCGCGCCATGTGGGTGCTCCACGTGCGCTTCGGCAACTGGTCCGGCGTGTCGCGCGCGCTGGGCTACCACCGCGTGACCGTCGAGCGGGTGCTCAACATCCGCAAGACTGCGTCGCTGGCCTTCGCCTCGCGGGTGTCTAAGAAGCTGGGCGTGTCGCTGGGGGACGTGCTGAGCGGGTCTTGGCCGAAGGCTGGGGAGTGCCCGATGTGCGGATGCTGCGACGAGAAACGACCTACGCGGCCATCTCTTGAAGGCGCCGGGTCACGAGTTTGCCGTCAAAGCGCGCGTTTGCGATTGTGAAGGCGTCGATCAGTCGGTCCCTGCTCTTAGCGCTTAGCGCCTCGATATCACGAGGCACCGCTAACCAATCGCGAACCGGTAGCTCTTGACCGCGAAAACGGCATGCCACTGCGCGCTCAGCTTCAATGTCACTCGGGACCGCGAAAATGGCGATCGGCCGATCGCCGTGCAAGATCGCGTCTACTTCATAAAGCTCAGGGCTCGCAGGCAGGGGCACGCGCTCCTGCAAATTCGCCGCGAATACTTCTCGCAGAACGGAGAGCACGATCTCCCGGAACTCTTCCGCTCGCGGGCCGCGGTGCTTAGCTGGCCGTATGGTCGCCTCAGCGACAGCTTGGATCTGCGCGAGCCCAAAGAGGGCCGCGATCAACTCTTGCTCCCGTACCTCGACGCTGAGGGTGCCATCTTCGAGCGCGAAGCCGTTCCTTCGAGCGGTGCGCTCAAGGGCCGCCGTTGCCGCATCGTCAATGTCGCGCGTGTACGAGAGCCGCATCGTTGTCTGACCGATGTCCGTGACCCGGATTAGGTTCTCCCCCTCGCCCGGTTCGATGTAGAGCTGAACACCATCCCCATCGGGCAAAAAGGCGGGGACCTCAACCTGGAATAGACGACCGGGGCGACACGTCCGCAGCGTCGCAGCGTCGCCAAAGCCACGCGCAATGGCCGCAGCGAGAAGTTCAGAGTTGGCGAAGGAATTCATCGAGCGAGCCTTGGGACAATGCAGTATGCAGCTTTCCCACAGCTTTCGCCACATTGTTGGGGATCTGGATGTTGATCGTGTGGCAAAAGAAGTCCCAGGCGAACGTCATCACCGCGTTGCGCTGATCGATGACGCGGGCGTAGTCGGGTGCACTATCCACGTCAGGGGCAGCGTCGAGGTCTGACGGGAGATGGATGTGCGGACCGGTGAGCAGAGAGCCATCGGGGTTCCGGTGTTGGCCATGGTCTCCGTTCACGCGCAGCAGCGCGAGCGTCGGGAGGCCCTTGTCCTCAAAAGCCAAGATGCAGGAGAAGCGCTCGACGAGGCGCTCGTTCACTCGGAGCACAGCGCGGAACGATCCCGCAACGGACGGGGCATCAAGCTTAACCTCTATTCCGCGGTGCCCTGGCTTGCTTACGTTCCGTGCGCGAGGCGGACTGGCCACCGTCTTGGGCGCCTCCAGGAGCTGGCGAAACGTAGCCATCGAGACCGTAGAGTTCCATGGCTGCCCGGTGACGCGCAACGCAGGCCCATTTCCGCGGCAATTAGCGTCATACAACAAAGGGCTTGCGCGCTTCGACTTGTTGTCATACAACTAGTCAGTGGCCAACAACCTCACCCGTGACAAGCAGATCGCCGTAGTCAGCGCCCTCGTTGAGGGCTGCTCGATTCGCTCGACCGAGCGCATGACAGGCGTCAACCGCGAGACGGTGGGCACCTTGCTTGTCCGCGTCGGCAATGCCTGCGCGGACCTCATGGACCGCACCATGGTCAACCTGGAGTGCGACCGCCTGGAGATTGACGAGTTGTGGGCGTTCGTCGGCAAGAAGCAGCGCCACGTAACCAAGGAGGACGACCGGTCCAAGGTCGGCGATACGTGGACGTTCGTAGCGGTCGACGCCGAGACCAAGCTCGTGCCCTCTTTCATGGTCGGCAAGCGCGACACCGCGACCACGAACGCTTTCATTGCCGACGTTGCCGCACGCCTCAAGAACCGCGTGCAGATTTCGACTGATGGGCTGCGCTCCTACATCGAAGCGATCGGCGCTGAGTTCGCCGAGACCGGTGTGGATTACGCGCAGCTCCATAAAACCTACGAGGCAGAAGCAACCGGCCCCGGCCGCTACAGCCCGCCAAAGGTGATCGCGACAGAGAAGACGCCGATCTTCGGCGCGCCTGTCGCCGAGTTGGTTTCGACTAGCTACGTCGAGCGCCAAAACCTCACGGTGCGCATGGGTGTGCGTCGCTACACGCGCTTGACCAACGCCTTCTCGAAGAAGCTAGAGAACCACGTGGCTGCAACGGCCTTGCATTACGCTCACTACAACTACGTTCGTCGGCACCAGACCTTGCGCGTTTCGCCGGCAATGGCGGCGGGCGTCTCGGCGACGCTCTGGAGCGTGGACGACTTGCTCAATGCGACGATTGGAGCGGGCAAATGAGCGCGCCGCGGATCGGGCGGCCGCCGGTACCGAAGAAACTGGCCAAGGCGGCGCTGCTATCGGTGCGATTCAGCGAGGGCGAGCGCGCCGAAATCGAGAAGGCAGCCAAGCGCGACGGCGTCGGTCTGTCCGAGTGGGCCAGGCGTGTCTTATTGGCTGCGGCGCTGGGGAAATGAGCTGACTGAACCGCCCACCCCCCCCACGTTATCGCCTAAATGACGTCAAACCACTCTGCTCATGGCTTCACCTTTGGCTGCTAAGAAGCCTGCCGCTCGGACGGGGCTTCGTCAATTGGTTTTGGGCCAGGGTCGAACGGAATCTTGACGCGGGAAGTCATTTCCTCCCTGAGCGGATTTGCCCTCAATCCAAGCTCGCGCAACGTATTCAAGCTCGCAGTATGGCGGCGGCGTCCACTTATTGGATTCCTTCCCGTGCGCCTCGCGCTGTTCCTCTATGTAGAGACTGAACATTCGATGGTACCGAACTAGAACTGCGCCCATCGAGTAGAAGAGGATGGACTCGTCAACGTCGTGGGCACGAACGGCGAGGGCCATGTCCTCAAAAGAGCCCAGAACCTTCGCAAGCATCGATTCGATGTTGGGGTCTTTCTGCAGTTGGGCTTTTATCGCATTGAGATCATGCTTGATATCACCGAACTGCCGACGGAGTTCGACGCGCAGTTGAACGCGGTCCTGTTCATCAAGTGCGCGAAGAATTTCAAACGCGCGCCTGCGTCGCTCACGCGCAACCGCGATTGATTGTAGCTCGACGAGTTGATCGTGCCGGTCCATCGCTAGCTTGCGATCCCGCGCTGACGCACGGGTGGTGTGCCACGCGCCATACAGTGTCAAGAGGCCGGCAGCCATTGTCGCAGAAACCTTGAACACATCTGTGCCGTCCCACTTGTTTGCGTTGTGAGCGATCGCGATGTAGGCAACCGTTGCCAGCAGCCAAACAAGAAAAAGCAAGAAGACTGCGCCTAGCCTAAGCTCGATGCCGAGACCAAGCGCGCCGTCCGTGTTTGTGGTTTGCCCAGATGGCGCCATTCACACCGTTCTCTACTTAGGTGTTTTCGGCGGCGCACGCACATGGTTATTCGACTAGAAAAATAACCATACTTAGTTAGCCGCCCGCCTAGCATCGCCGACGATCGCCACCCTGACGGCCTTCGCTGCTCCCGTCACCGGCCCCGCCCCCAGCACCGCGTGAAACCTCCGCTTCCCCGCGTCGGTCTCATGGCTCCAGGCGTAGACCCGGCTGGCTGTCGGGTGCTCCACCGCGAACACCTGAACCTCGCCGGCCCAGACGGTTTGCCCTTCGTGCGTCTCGACCACGGGCACTGATTCGACCCACGTGGGTTCAAGCCCGTGGAGGTGGCGGATGGCTTCGATCAGGGCGGGGAGGCCGGCGGCGTCGGGGAACTCCTTGACCCCTGGTATGCCCACGTGGGCAAACAGGCCGTGGTCAACGTGCCGAGCGGCGACTTCAGCATCGGGACCAGCGTTGCCGGTCGGCTCTTCGCCGTTCCTCGTGTGAGCCGCCCACCCCGTCTCGGACCGGAGCAAGCGGGCGCCGTCGTTGCGACGCCATTCCTGGTCGCTGATGAAGCGCCACCCCGGGATCCGTTCGGTCGACATGGCGCCAACCTAGCGAGCCCCGAGCGGCTCGTCCACGTGGCCAACGGCGGCCATTTCAAATCCGGCCACTACCCCGAATCGCAGAAACTTCCGTGCCGTCTCCAGGCCACCCGGAGCGGTGGGCGTTGCCTGGCGCCTCGGGCCATTCGCTGACACCACCGTCGTGTCGAGTCCCAGTAGTCGTGCGTTTCTGCACGTCTCGAACCCAAGAAATTCTCGTCTCGCGGATCTCCCCGCCTCCCTGTGAATCTCGCAGGGCCTCGGCACGAGGCGTCAGGATGGAAGCAGCCCCAGAGCTGCCGCTCGGCGAGACCGAGTGACGCTACGTGAGCTTCTGCAAGAGGAGCTGCGGTTGGGCAGCCTCAGGTGCAGGATACCTTAAGGCCGCCGGACTCTTCGCGGCATTTGCACGACGAGCCGAGCACGCGGGTGACGCAGCTGCAGCTCGGTTTGTCGGCGCACTCTTTGAGCCAGCTGCAGGCTGGTCCGCCGCTGGCGTTCTCGTCGCAGTACCAACCGCTGGGGCAGATGCCGGCGCCGCACTTGCTGCACGTGCCGTCGTCGCACGTCGACGCTTGGGGCTCGCCCTCTGCGCTGCTGCCCTCGCTCGCCGACTCCGAGTCTTCGCTCGTTTCGTCAGCGTTCGACGCCGAACCCTCGTGGTTCGCGTCGGCTGACTTGGCTTCCGGAGTCGCGGACGTTCCGCCACACTGAATCAGCAGGAAGGCCAGCAAGGCCGGGAGAAGCAGGCGCATGATGCCTCGGTATACGTCTCGCGCCTCCAGGGGTACAAGAGCTTGTGGATCTCGGTAGTGCCCTAGGCGCGGCGATTCCAGGGCTCCGCTCGAGCGCGCGCGTCGTCGATCGCGCGGCGGCGGCGCGCGACGCCTGGCCGCGGCGGCTGATCCGCGAGCCTGCCGCGCTGTCTCCGAGCGACGCAGCCGAGGCCGCGCTGCCAGCGCTCGTGGTCTGGCCGCAGCACCCCGAGCAGGTCGCAGAGCTCGTCGCCTGGGCGCGCCAGCATGGCACGCAGCTGGTGCCCTACGGCGCCGGTAGTGGTGTGTGCGGTGCCGTGCGGCCCGATCCGGCCGCCATCATCGTGGACACCAAGCGGCTCACGCGTATGAGCATCGCGCCCGATCGGAGCGCGGTCGATGTCGAAGCCGGAGTGCTCGGCGTCGATTTGGAAGACGCGCTCCAGCGCCAGGGCCTGACCGTCGGTCATTTTCCGTCGAGCATCTTGTGCTCGACCGTCGGCGGGTGGCTCGCGGCGCGCGGGGCCGGACAGTGCTCGAGCCGCTACGGCAAGATCGAAGACATGGTGCTGAGCGCCGACGCCGTGCTCGGCACTGCCGACGCGGTGCGCTTCGTTCGTCGCAGCGGCGGCCCGAGCCCGCTCGGCCTCCTGATCGGCTCGGAGGGCACACTGGGGGTGATCACCCGCGCGCGGCTGCGCTTGCATCGGTTGCCCGAAGCTCGACAGTTCGCGGCTTGGGCGCTGCCGAGCTTCGAGCTGGGCGCCGAAGCCATGCGCACCATCATGCAAGCCGGCCTGCGCCCGGCGGTGATGAGGCTGTACGATCCGATCGATTCGTACCTGCTCGGTCGAGGCAAAGTCTCGAGCGACGACGGCCACGCCGGGCGGAGCTCCGGCATGCCGAGCGGCCCCTTACTGCGCGCGGCGCTCGGCGCGCCACGCTTGCTGAACGGGGCGATTCACGGCTTCGAGCGCTGGGTCAGCGCGCGCGCCACGCTGATCTTGGTCTTCGAGGACGAGCGCGACCGCGCCTTGGCCGATCGCGTGCTCGCCGAGCGGCTGCTCGCCGAGCTGGGCGGTGAGAGCCTGGGCGAAGGCCCGGCGCGCGCGTGGCTCGCGCATCGCTACGCCGTGAGCTACCGGCAATCGAAGGTCTTTCAACAGGGGGCGTTCAACGACACGCTGGAAATTGCCGCGCCCTGGGCGCGCCTTTCTTACGTCTACGACGCCGTGCGTCGCGCCGCGGGTGCGCACGCGCTCGTGCTCGCGCACCTCAGCCACGCCTATCCCGACGGCTGCAGCATCTACTTCACGCTGGTGGCCACGCGGCTCGGCGACGCCTTGTCACGCTACGACGCGCTGCTCGACTCCGTGCTCGGCGCCGCGCTCACGGAGGGCGCGACCTTGAGTCATCATCACGGCGTTGGCTCGAGCAAAGCTCACTTTCTCGATCAGGAGTTGGGCGGCGGCCTCGACACCGTGCGCCGCTTGCGCCGCGCTTGGGATCCGGACGCGCTGCTCAACCCCGCGGCGCTCGAGCCGACGCGCACTGCGCCTGCCGTGCGCGCGCGCGGGCCGGTGCCGGGCATCGACCCCGTGTCGGGCATCGCGTCGTTCGCGGGGGAGACACGGCTCCGCGAGATCGAGCGCCTCGCGGCGCAGAAAGGCTTCAGCCTCGGCCTAGCCGGGCCGGTGCCGGACAGCTCGCTTTCGGAGTTCGTCGAACGAGGCTTGCCGGGCGCCCCGGATCCGTTTGCCGACCCGGTGCTGGGCCAGGTGTGCGGGCTCGAAGCACAAGGGCAGCGCGCTCAGTTTCGGCTGCTGCCGGCACCGCGCCGCGCGACAGGGCCAGACTTGACTGCGTTGTGCGTCGGGGCCGGCGGCGTCATCGCCCGCGTAACGGCGGCGTCGCTCGCGCTGGTGCCTGCGGCGCGGCCTCGCCCGAGCGTGCCAGCGTCGCCGGCAGCCATGGCTGCCGGCGAGCGCGGAGCCTGGCAAGAGCTGGTGGCTGCGCTCGGCGACCCCGAAGCCGCGCCGTCGGGCGATCGTTAACGCCCGCGCAAGCGCGAGAGGGCACGGCGATCGGCCTTGGTGGGTCGGCCTGCACCGCGTTCGCGGACCGCAACGCGCTCCGCTTTCGGAGGAGGCGGCGGCGAATGATCCTCGTAGAGCAGCTGCGCGAGCTGCGCCGAGAGCCGCTTGTCGGCGAGCCCCTTGACCTGCAGCACCACCACTCCGCGCGGCGCGAAGGCGCGCACCTCGTCACCGATCTTCACGGCGTGGCTCGGCTTGACCTGCAGCTCGTTGACGCGCACGTGGCCGGCGTCGCACGCCTCTTGCGCCAGGTTTCGCGATTTGAAGACGCGCGCAGCCGCCAGCCAGCGGTCGATGCGCGTCTGCTCGGGGACCTGACTCATGCTCGCTGCTTCGTTAATAGCCGAAAATTGCGCCGGCAGCCTCGGTCGTTGCTCGCGTTGAGGGTTGGGGGCTCAGCCTCAATCGTGTGACCATCTGCCGGCATGGATCGCACTCGGCTGGCTTGGGCCATCGGCATCGGCGCCGCAGCCGTGCTGGCAGGCGCGCTGCTGGTGCGTCCGCGGCCGCGCCCAACGCAGGACCCGCCGCGCGCCGACGCCATCCTCGACGCCGCGCTCCGCGAGCTGCTCGAGGAGCCGGGGCTGCGCGAGCAGCTCATCGCCAAATCACCGGGCGCCGCGCTCCTCGAGCTTCGCCTGCGCGTCCTGCCGAGCGCCGAGTACCTTTCGGCGCGCGACCTGGAGCTGTGGGCCGACGTGCGTCTCCGCATCGCACGCGCGTCGCCCCAAGCGTGCGCCAAGCTGTGGAAGGGCGGCGACAACCCGGCTGCCAGTCTCGCTCTCGAAACGTTCAGCGACGGCGAGCTGCGCGAGTGGGCCGAGATGTCGGCGCGCGGCGTCGCGCTCAGCTTGGAGGGCAAGGCTCCGCCGGCCGTCGCCTCGGATGCGCTCGCGCGCGGCATTGCCGCAATCGCGGCCAACCTGCCGCCCGATGCGCGACGAACCTTCGAAGCCGACGCCCGGGACGCGCAGCTCAGCGAGCCGAGCGCCTGTCAGGCCTTCCTTCGGCTATTTTCGGGCGCGCGCGCGCTACCGCAGCCGCTGCAAGGCGAGCTGCTACGCGCACTGGCAGCGCGCTCGCACTGACGTCACTTCAACGCTTCTGGCGCGGAAGGAGGGGCACTGCCCGCGAGCAGTGCGTCGACACCGAGGCTCCGATTGAGCCGCGCCAGCGCACCTTCGACGGCTTCGCGCTCGTCGAGCGAGAGCGCAGCTTTGCCAGAGCGGTGCAGCGCGTAGCGTAAGGTTGCTGCCTCGAGCGAGGAGAGCGCGGCGGTGCGCGTGTAGTTGAGATCTTCAACGCGGTAGCGCAGGTGAACCTGACCGTCGCTGAGCACGCGCTCGCCCACGATCTCGGCGGCTGGCTTGGGCGTGCCTGCCAGCTGGCGCAAGATGCTGCGGATGCGCGACGCCCGCCGCCGCACCTTCGCGGCCTCGGGCCGCTCGAAGAGCCAGAAGAAGCGATTGCGAGAGAAGGTGCGGGGGGCCAGGATCAGGGCCGCGAGGAGCGCGTCCAGATCGACCTCCGGCTTCACGGCGATTCCCCGTGCTTGCTGGCTTCGAGTAGCTCGGCCTGATAGTGCGCGACCAGCGCGTCCAAGAGCTCGTTCAGGTCGCCATCCATCACGCGGTCCAGCTTGTACAGCGTGAGGCCGATGCGGTGATCGCTCAGGCGATTTTGAGGGAAGTTGTAGGTGCGGATCTTTTCCGAGCGATCGCCGCCGCCGACCATGCCGCGCCGCTCGTCGCGAATGGCCTCAGCCTGCTTTTGCTGCTCGATGTCGAGCAGGCGGCTGCGCAGCACCTTCATCGCCTTGGCGCGGTTCTTCAGCTGGCTGCGTTCGTCCTGACACTTGACGATGATGCCGCTCGGCAAATGGGTGATCTGCACGGCGCTGTTGGTCGTGTTCACGCCCTGACCACCGGGGCCGCCCGAGGCTGCGATGTCGACCTTCAAGTCTTTCTCGTCGATGGCGACGTCGACTTCTTCCGCTTCCGGCAAGACCGCAACGGTCGCGGTCGAGGTGTGGATGCGGCCCTGCGCTTCCGTGGCGGGCACGCGCTGCACGCGGTGCACGCCGCCCTCGTACTTCAAGCTCGAGAACACGCGCTGGCCGCTGACCAGGGCGACCATTTCCTTCAGGCCACCGGCGGCGGCCTCGCTCGTGTTCATGATCTCGACGCGCCAGCCCTTGGTCTCGGCGTAGCGCGTGTACATGCGGAACAGGTCCGCCGCGAACAGCGCCGCTTCTTCGCCGCCGGTGCCGGCGCGAATTTCCAAGATCGTGTTGCGCTCGTCGTTCGGATCGCGCGGGAGCAGCAGCACCTGGATCTCGCGCTCCAAGAGCTCGAGCTTGCCCAAGAGCTCCGGCAGCTCCTGCTCGGCGAGCGGACCTAGCTCAGGGTCGCTCAGCGCCTCGCGATCGTCGGCGATCTGTTTGTTCAGGTGCGTCCACTTGCCGAACGCTTCGGTCACCGGCAAGAGCTGGGCGCGCTCGCGATTCAGGCTCGTGATCGCATTCGGATCCGAGAGCGTCTTCGGATCGCACAGCAGCTGCTCGACCTCGGCGAAGCGGCGCGACAGTGTTTCGAGCTTAGCGGCGGGGATCATGCAGCTTGGGCCGGCTCCGCGAGCGCCGCGTAGCTCGGAAAGGCAGCGTCGGAATCACGCACCACGGCTTCACCGCGCTCGACGCGCAAAGTCACGAGCAGCGCCGACAGTGCGACCTCGAGCTGCTGCTCGTCCGGCTCGATGGTGGTGATCTTCTGCACCAAGAAGCCGGGCCAGAGCAGGATCGACAGCGGGCCGGTGGAACAGTGACGCGCCAGCACGCGCTGCAGCTCGAACGTGATCGCGGCGATCAGCGGCAAGAAAGGCAGCTTGAGCACGAAGAACAGCACGTTGTCGGCCAGCTTGCCCAAGCCCAGCTGCGGCAAGAACGGGCCGAGGCAGCTGAACACCAGGATCGACACCAGCGCCACCATCACGATGAACGTCGTGCCGCAGCGAGGATGAAGCGTGGTGCGACCGCGCGCGTTTTCCACCGTGAGCTCCGCGCCGGACTCGTAGGTGTAAATCGATTTGTGCTCGGCACCGTGGTACTGAAACACGCGGTAGATCTCGGGCAGGCGCCGGATGAGCAGCATGTAGCCGATCAGGATGGTCAGCTTGGCGCCGGCCGTGAGCAGCTGGAACAGCGGCGAGCGCACGTCGAGGTCGAGCTTGAAGAGGCTCGACGCGCCCGCGGCAAACGCTTGCGGCAGCGCAACGAACAGCCCGATCGCGAACACGATGCTGATCAGACCCATCAAGCCCTTGCCCTTTTCGGCGGGGGTCGGCTTGGGCGCGGGAGCGAGCTCCGGCTCCGCGGTCATCAGGTGCACGATCGGGAGCGAGAGCGCGGAGAGCAGCGTCGCGCCGCTCACGGCTTTGGCCTTGGCGGCTTCCTTTTGCTTCTCTTCCTCTTCCAGATCTTGCTCGAAGATCTCGGCCGAGAAGCGGAGCGCCTGGCTGCCCAGCTTGAGCGCCTCGACCAAGGCGACCATGCCGCGCACGATCGGCCACGCCGCCTTGCCCTGGCGCACGTCGG
>JBEHXA010000082.1:0-16958 GCA_048498935.1 Myxococcota bacterium | reverse complement strand
GAGCCAGACTCACGCCTGCAGCCTACAACTGGCGGGCGCCGGTTGCGCACGCGGAAGTGCTAGGCTCGCCCGGTGCTTCGCCGCTCGCTGCTCTTGTCCCTAGCTTTGGCCTGTGGTTGTGGCGGAACGGCCGAGCCCAAGGGCCCGATCGTTCCCCTGCGACGCGCCGGCACGGTGGACCGGCCGCTCCGGAATGCGACCTTGCCCGGGCTGCTCACCGCGCATCGCTTCGCCGAGGTGAAGGACGTGATCGGCCCTTACGTCGGGCGCGACGGCGACTTGGCGCTCGCCGCGTGGGCAGAAGCGAGCGGCACGGGTCGCGAGCTCATGGTCGCGACGCTCGACCCGCAAGGCCGGCCTGCGGAGCCGAAGTCGGCAGGTCGCGTGGGTCAGGACATCGACCTGGTGCTGGTGCGCGGTCTCGGCGCGGCGTCGGCCAAATTGCCGGGACAACCGCGCTTCGCGCTGATCACGACGCGCCGCCGCGAACAGCGTACCCAGCTCGATTTGGCCGCCATCTCGGCGACCGGCGCCGCCGTCTGGGGGCCCACCACGTTGATCGAACGGCAGGCGCGCGTGCTCTGGGTCGGGCTCGTCAATGTGGGCGACGCGCCGTTGGTGCTGTGGGCCGAGCAGCCTCTGACCGGCAAGACCGGGGAAGCTGCGAGCATTTACGGCTTGCCGCTCTCGATCGACGGTAAGCAGCAGTCGCCTCAACTCATCGAGAGCAAGGCTTGCGTCTGGCAAGTGGCGGAGCTCGGCGCTCAGGCCGCGCTCGGCAGTGTCGAGCCATCCGGCAACTCTTGCAGCAGCGGTAGCGTGAGCCTCGACTTGCTGAGTAGCTCGGGCAAGCCGAGCAAGAGCGTGAAGGTTGGCGGGCGCGCCTCGCTGGATCTGGACCTTGCCGCTACACCCGCGGGCTTCATGCTGGCCTGGTCGGATCACGAGCAGCTCGAGCCGCGCGTGATGACCGCCATCGTCGACGGCGCGGGCGTGCTGCGCGCCCCCGCTGCTGCGGCGGCGCCGGGCCTCGGTGAGCAAGCGGTGGTGGCGCTGGTGCCGGGCGCCAGCCCGGAGCGGTCGGCCTTCCTGGTTTGGGAAAACCTGGCGGAGCGGCCCGAAGGCGCGCGCTACTTCGAGCTCTCGACGCTCGATGCTCGCGGCCGCGCCAGCGGCCCCCACGCTCGTTTGCTCTACGGTCGCTCCGACGGCGGCGCGCCGGAGCTGGTCGCGCACGCTGGTGGGCTCGCCGCGCTCACGCTGGCGCCGGCCTGCATGGGCGAAGGCGACTGCGATGTCGCGCTCTCGGTGCCGACTTTCGTGCTGATGGACCCGACCCTGCACGTAAAGGCCTCGCAGCCCCTGGTGCTCCAGGCGCTGGGCGGCAAAGCTGCAGATCTGGGCTGGGGGCTGACCTGCGCGAGCGCCGGTTGCTTTGCGCTCGCTGCTCCGAGCCGCAGCCCCGCCGCGCTGTTTTCGGTCCTGCTGCCGAACTTCGCCGCGTACTACCGAGCAGCTGCTGAAGACGCCGTGCAGGTCAGCAAGCCTCGCGTCACCTCGAGCGATGTCGTGGCGCGCGCCAGTAGTCCGTTGGCTCAACTGGCCGTGAGCGAGGTGTCCGGTCGTACCGTGGTCGGCTACGTCACGGACTTCGATCCCACGACGCCCTGGCAAAAACTGACCAAGCCCGCCGAAGACGGACGGCTCGAGCCCCTGCGCGCCCGCATCGCGCTCCGGCCGCTCGGCGCTGCCGGGGCGCCGCTCGCTGATGAGCAGATCGTGTCGCTGCGCGCTCACTCGCTCGGCGGTCTGGCGTTGCTGCCGAGCGCGACCGGGTCCAAAGAGCAGTTGGCGCTGTGGGCCGGGCTCGACAAGGGCGACCCTCAGGTGTTCGCCACGCTGTTGTCTGAGGCGGGCAAACGCGTGCAACAGCGCATGCTCACCCGCAAAACCGGGGATTTGAGCGACGTGGCCGGGCTACCGGTAGACGGCGGCTACCTGGTTGCCTGGGTCGATCAACGCAGCAGCGACGCCGAGGTATATGCGACTCGTCTCGGTCGCGCGCTCGAGAAGACCGGGCCAGAGCAGCGCATCACCGACAGCGACGGCGCCGCGAGCGAGCTCATGCTGACGCGGCTCAGCGGCAAACCCTACGCCGTCTGGTCGGACGCCAGGAACGCCCAGGAACCCGGGTGGGCCGACATTTACGGCGCCTTTCTGGCTCCGAACGACGCCGCGCGCGTGGGCACCGAGCACCGCTTGACCAGCACCCGCCAGCACTCGTTTGCGCCTCAAGTCGCGGAGCTCGGTGGCAGCTCGCTCCTGGCGTGGCTCGAAGACGGCGCGCCCCCCAGCCTGCGCATCGCCACGCTTTCGGAAGCGGGTGAGGTTGGTAGCGGCGTGCAGGTCGTACCGATCGAAACGGGGGCGCCGCGCGCGCTCGGCGTTGCCTGTGACGCCGGCACGTGCCGGTTCGCGGTTACGGTCGAGCGTGAGGGTGCGGGTGAGTTGTACGGCTTTTCGTGGAAGCCCGGCAGCGCGACCGCTCCACGCCCGATCAAGCTCATGGGGCTGGGCGCGCCAGCGGCCGCGGTGGTGGCTCCGATCGTCCGCGGCGACTTCATCTACGCTGCCGATCTCCGTGATGGCCGCGGCCTCGTGCGCCGCCTCGGCGTCGAGTGGTAACTCGAGCTCGCTTCCGCTCGACTCTCAGAGGCCGGGCGAAGGCGATCCGCTGCTGGTCGATGCTTCGACTTCTTTAGGAGCGCTGTCGGGCGTCGGTTTCTTCGAGGTGCTCGGAGCGTCTTCTTCGAGCTTCACGTCGTACGGATTCGGTTCTGCGCTCGGGGCGTCCGGGTTGGCGGCGGGCGCTACTGGCGCGCGGGGGCGCCACACAGCACGCGGTGCGCGAGCTTTCTTGGCCGGCTTCTCCGCGACTTCCGCGGAGGGGGCTGGCGCGGCGGCGCTCGTGGCGGGCGCTGTTTCCGCGATTGGTGCAGGTGCCGGTGGGCTCGGAGCGGGTGCCGGGGCCGCAGCCGCGATGGGCGCTTGCACGGTAGCCGGCGCCAGCGCGGCGCTCGGCGCCGGCGCCGCCCGATGCGACAACCAGAACGTCAGCAGCGAAGCCGCCGCCGCCGACACCAGCGACGAAGCAACGACCCAACGCTTGGCGGAGCGCTGCAGCGCCTCGAATTGTCCGACGGCCACCGTGCCGGGTCCGCTCGGCGGTTCGAACCCTGCGGCGCGAATGCGCGGCTGTGTGTCCGAGGTCGTGGGCGCGAGCGTCTCCGGCGGAGCCGGGATTGGTGCCCGCGTCGAATCAGCTCGGTCGAGCTCGAAGCTGATGGTCGGCGCAGGTCGCTCGTACACCGCGAGCACCTTCGGCTCTTCGCCGGGCGTTGGTACGGTCGCCGGGCGCGGCAGCGGGGTGAGCTTGCGTTGTGCTGGATTGGACGGATGCGACGCGGGCTTTTGCGCCGGGATGCCGAACGGCAGCGTGCTCTTTCGGCTGAGCCCGACTTGCGGCGCCATCGGCGTCGGCGCGGGCATTGGTGTGGCGCGGGCTGGCTTGGGCGGCGGCTTGCTGAGCGGCAGGCGCGCTGCGAGCTTCAGCTGCGGTACCTTGTCGAGCGGTGCCCACTCCTGCATGCCTGAGCGCCACACCAGCGACCGCTCCGACAGCTTGCCGGCGCGCAGCGCTCCAACGACCTCTGCCATGCTCATCGGCAGCACGACCGACTCGGCCGTATTGACCAACCATTCGCCGGGCGTCGTCGAAAGCGATACCGTCACCGCGTCGTCGGCGTCAGCTGACTTCTCAGCGTACTGAGACAGGGTGTCCCAGCCTTTGTCGATGCCATTCGTATCGTCAGCCATCGCCCGGTGGCTGCAATCATAGCGACTTTTCTCGGCCTGGTAAGCTGGCCGAATCCGCAGTGTCCCGGAGTCTTGGACCCGAGGGACCCGAGTCCGCCCCGAGAGCACTCACGCTACGCGGATTTTTGAATTCAGGGCGTATCGATGTCGACGTTGTTGAAGTCGAAGCTGGTCATGGCCTCGTCGTCGTAGAGCGGGTCCTGGCTCACCGACGGGCCAATCTCGATGCTGAACATCTTGTCGCCGTCGGGCATGCCGTCGGGCACGCCCTGAATGACGACATCTACGCCGTCTTCGTAGTTGTTCGCGTCGAGCACCACGTTGCCCGAGGCCGGGCTCACGACGGTGCCCTCGTCGGTGTTGCTGCTCATGATCGGAATCGTCACAGCGGACGTGGGCGCCGAGGTCAAGCTGATGTGGATCGTGACCGTCGGCGTGCCTGCTTCGCTGGTGGTGTTGCCGCTCGGCGTGCCCACCACGATTGAGGCGGTGTCGTTGTCCGTGGTCTTCACGTCGACGTCGGCCGGGTTGGTGCCGTTGTACTTGTCGTCGTCGCTGGTGATGACGCCGGTGATCACCTTGGTGTTCTGGGCGCCGTCGGCCTGCTTGTCGTCCATGGGCAGCACGCTCACCGGCGTGGCCGTTTTCCAGCCGGCAGGCGTGATCGTCACGGACGTTACCTGCAGCTTCACCTCGCTCGCATCGCTGACCGACAGCGGAATCACGACGTTCGCGGTCGGCTGCGAGTTGAGCTTGATGTTGAACGACGTGCCGCTGGCTGCCCCCTCGGTCACGTTGAGCATCGCCGGGGATACGTCCACACCCGCCGCGTCGTCGTCCTCGTTGATCACGGTGACGTCCGCCGGGTTGATGGCGGCGTACTTGGCGTCGGTCGTGGTCGGGTTTTCGAGCACGATGTGAACGGTCTGATCCAGGTCTTCGACGTCGTCGTTGACCGGATGCACCGTGATGGTGCGCGTGATGTTCCAGTTCTCGGTCGTGAAGTCGATGCTGGTTTCGGCGATCGTCGCTTCGTCCGTGTTGTCGCTGTGCACCGGGATCGACACCGACCCGGTCGGCATGGACGTCAGCACCACCGTGAAGGTGGCGGTCTGCCCCGACTCCTTGGTGTTGTTGCTGATCTTCGAGACGACGATGTCGGCCATCTCGTCGTCGACGTTCGTGAGCGAAACGTCGTCGCCGTCCATCGTGTCGTAGATGCGATCCGTGCTCTTGGCCGGTAGCACCCGCACCGTGTAGGGCACGTTGCCATCGGCGACCTCGTCGTTCTCGCCGTGGACCGTCACTGGCTGAGCCGACTTCCAATTGTCGACCGTGAACATCAGCGACGTCGGCGTCACCGAGCCCTCGGTCGGGTCGCTGCTCTCGATCGGGATCGTGACGGTGCCGGTCGGCTGCGAATTGAGCGAGACGTTGAACGTGAACGTGGTGCCGTTCTCGCGCGTGGAGCCGGAAACCGGCGATACGACGATACCGGGGCTATCGTCGTCCATGTTGGTCATGGCCACGTCGCGCGGGTTCATGCCCGCGTATTCGCCGTCGGTGCTCATGGCAGCGCCGATCAACGCCGTGTAACTCTGGTGGCCGTCAGCGACGTCGTCATCGACGCCGGTCACGGTGACCAGCTGCGATGACATCCAGTTGCCCGTCGTGAACGTGATGCTGGCGGGGCTGATCGTGCCTTCCGTCGTGTCGCTGCTGCTGAGCGGGATGGTCACGTCCGCCGTCGGCTTCGACGTGATCGAGACGCGGAAGGTGAAGCTGTCGCCCGTTTCGTGAGTGACGCCCGTGGTCTGCGTGACCTCGATGTTGGCGCTGTCGTCGTCGATGTTCGTCAGCGTCACGTCGCGGGGGTCGATGCGATACTTGGTGTCGGTGCTGGTCGCCGTATCCAGGAAGATCGTGTACGGCTGCGGGCCGTCGGCGACGTCGTCGTTGACGCCCGTGACGGTGACGGTCTTGGGCGAAGCCCAGTCGTCCATGGTGAACGTCAGCATTGCGGGGCTCACCGTACCCTCGGCCGTGGAGCTGCTGCGGAGTGGGATTGAGACCGAAGCGGTGGGTTGCGACGTCAGCCGGACCGTGAAGGTCGTGCTGGTCCCCTTTTCGCTCGTGGTGCCGGCCGCATCAGAGACCAAGAAGCCCGGGCTGTCGTCGTCGAGGTTGCTGACGGAGACGTCGGGCGCGTCGATCATGTTGTACGCGGCGTCTCCGCTCATCGAGGCCTGTACCTCGACGAAGTAAGGCTGGAGCCCATCGGCGCCGTTGTCGTTGACGCCGGTGATGGTGACCTTCTGGGCAGCGGCCCAGTTCACCATCGTGAACGTCAACGTCGAGGGGCTGATCGTGCCCTCCGACGTGTCACTGCTCTTGAGCGGGATGACGACGTCGCCCTTGGGCTGCGAGTTGAGCGCCACGGTGAAGGTGGCGGTGCCGCCCATTTCAGTCGTGGTCAGGTTCATCGCCGCGGTTACGGTGATGCCCGCGCTGTCGTCGTCGGTGTTGCTGACCGACATGTCCGCGGGATCGATGCCCGCGTACTTGGTGTCTCCGCTGGTCGCCGGGTCGATCACGATGCTGTAGGGCTGCGGGCCGTCGGCGACGTCGTCGTTGACGCCCGTGATGGTGATCGTTTTGGGGGCGTTCCAGTTGACGGTGGTGAACGTGACCGCTGCGGGGGTGACGGTGCCTTCGCCGGTCCTGGTGCTGTGGAGCCCCAGGCTGACGTCCGCAGTCGGCTGCGAGTTGAGAACGATCGTGAACGTGGCCTGACCGCCCTTTTCGGTCGTGGTGAGCGGCCCCATCGCCGGCGTGAGCGTGATGCCCGGCGAGTCGTCGTCCACATTCATGACGGTCTGATCGGGCGGATCGATGTTCTTGTACTTGGCGTCGTTGCTGGTCGTGGCACCGATCAGGACGCGGTAGATCTGGCTGCCGTCGGCGCGGTCGTCGTTGACGCCCTTGACCGTCACGGTCTGCGGCGCGGCCCAGTTGGCTGCCGTGAACGTCACCATGTCGGGCGACACGGTGCCCTCGGTGGTGCGGCTGCTGGAGAGCGCCATGCTCACGTCGGCGGCCGGCCGCGACTTGAGCTTGATCGTGAACGTAGCCATCCCGCCCTTTTCGGTCGTGGTGAGCAGGGTGGGCGGCGCCGGCTCGAGGATCACGCCGGGCGAGTCGTCGTCGGCGTTCTTCACGACCATGTCGAGCGCGTCCATGCCGTTGTACTGCGCGTCGTCGGGGCTTGCGGCGGGCGCGATCGCGACGCGGAACGTCTGGTCGCCGTCGGCGTCGGGGTCGTCGACACCCTTCACGGTCACCGTCTGCGGGCCGTTCCAGTTGTCCTTGGTGAACTTGAGGCTGGCGGGGGTCACGGTGCCCTCGCCGGCATCCGTGCTGCTCAGGCCGATGGTCACGTCGCCCTTCGGCTGCGACTGGAGCACCACCGTGAAGGTGGCCATGGCGCCGTTTTCGCGCGTCAGCAGCTGATTCGTGGCCGGGTTCGGCTGAACGATGATGCCCGGGCTGTCGTCGTCGAGGTTGCTGACCTCGACGTTGGGCGCGTTCATGCCGTTGTACATGCCGTCGCCGCTGACAGCAGGTTCGGTGTTGATGCGGTACGGCTGGTTGCCGTCGGCCATCTTGTCGTCGACACCCTTGACGGTCACCGTCTGGGGCGCGGCGTAGTTTTCGCGCGTGAACACCAGCTTGGTCGGCGAAACCGTGCCTTCCGTTCCGTCGCTGCTGGTGACCGGCACCGTGACCTCGGCCGTCGGCTGCGATTGCAGCACGACCGTGAACGTCGCGGCCGTGCCGTCCTCTTTGGTCGTCAGCACGGTGCCGGTCGGCATGACGACGATCTGCGGGCTGTCGTTGTCGGTGTTCGCGAACGGGACATCGAGCTCGTTCAGGACCTTGTACGCGCCGTCGGCGGTGACCTCGTTCGGCCGCACGTGCACCGTGTAGACCTGCATGCCGTCGGCGACGTTGTCGTCCTGCCCGGTGACCGTGACGGTCTGCTCGGCGGCCCAGTTGAGCTCGGTGAAGGTGAGCTGCATGGGCGAGGGCTGGCCTTCGTCCATGCGCGTGCTCACGACGTCGAGCACGACGTCGCCGGCAGGCTTGGTGTTGAGCTTGACGCCGAAGCTCGCGGCTGCGCCGTCCTCGCTCGTGATCAGGCCGCCCGTCGGGATCGCGCTGAGCGCGATGCTGGCGGAGTCATCGTCGACGTTGGTGACGCTGGCGTCGGGGCCGTTGACGCCCTGGTAGGCCAGGTCGTCGCTCTCGCAAGGCGCCGTGACAATCAGATAAGGCTGAGGCCCGTCCTGCTTGATGTCGTCGACACCCGTGACGGTCACCACCTGCGGCGCCATCCAGTTGTCGGGCGTGAACGTGACGACCGCGGGCGAGGGAATGCCCTCGTCTTCACGGCTGCTGGAGAGCCCGATCGTGACGTTGCCCTTCGGCGGTGACGTTAGCGCGATGCCGAACGTGGTCATCGCGCCGTTTTCGAACGTGAGCAGCCCGTCGGGCGGGGTCAGCATCACGCCGGCGCTGTCGTTGTCTTGATTTTTGACGAGAACGTCTGCCGGGTCGAGCAGGTTGTACTCGGCGTCATCGCTGGCCGCTGGCGAGGTGATGATGTGATACGGCACCCCCGGCATCGGCTGCGGATCACCGGGATCCACCTCACCGTTGTCCTCCACGCCGGTGACGGTCACCATTTGCGGTGCCATCCAGTTCTCAGGCGTGAAGATCAGCGCCCCGGGCGACGGCGTGCCCTCGGCGGGGTTGTCGCTCGACAAGCCGATGGCGACGTTCGCGCTCGGCGCATGATTGAGCACGATGCTGAAGTAAGCTTCGAGCCCGGATTCGCTGGTGACGAGGCCGCTGGTCGGCGTGACCAGGAAACCCGCCGTGTCGTCGTCGACGTTGGTGACCTCGGGGTCGAGCGGGTCGAGGCCGAAGTACGTCGAGTCGTCGCTCGTCGCCGCTGACGTGCGGATCACGTACTTCTGGTTTCCGTCCGGGAGGGCGTCGTCCTGACCCGTCACTTGGATCATTTGCGGAGCGGCGAAGTTCTCCTTCGTGAAGGTCACGCTGCGCGGGTTGACCGTACCCTCCGCCTCGTTGCTGCTGGAGAGCGCGATGGCGACGATGTCCGTGGGAGCGCGCTTCAGTGAGATGTTGAAAGAAGCCTTACGGCCCTGCTCGGTCGTGATGAGCCCAGTGTTGGGCACCACCACGATGTCGCCCTGTTCGTCCGGCGTCTTGCCGCCGTTGCTACCGCCGTTGCCGCTGCTCGGGTTCGGGTCGTAGGCGAAGTCGCCGAGCAAGCTGGTACAGCCGCCCAGCGAAACCGACGAAGCCATGAGTAGCGCGAGCCAAGGTCGTAGTGACATCAGAACGTCCCCTCCACGCCGGCGCCACCGAGCCCGACGAACGGTGACCACGTCACCTTGGCGGAATCCTTTTTGGGTGCTTCGTCGTCGTCGATGGGCTGTGGCGTCACGAACAAGAGCACCGTGCCGGCGGTCGCGCCGACGCCTGCCACCACGAAGCCGATCGTCGCGAGGGTGCCGAGCGTGTGATACGTGTCGAGGTCGGCCTTTTCGTTCGGGCCGCACGTGCCGCGCGCGCAATCGGTCGAGAGTTGGCTGTGCTTGCTGAGCGCCATGATGCCCGTAATGCTGCCGAGCACGAGCCCGGCGCCGCCCACCGCGAACGAGGTGATCATGGCCGGCTTGCGCCAGGCAGGGTCCGCGAAGGTCACGACGACCGCGCCCTTGGTCTCGTCGTCCACGCGCGGCGGAGCGTCCGGCGGTGCCTCTTCGAGTTCGAAGGCGATGTTCAGTGACTCGCCCTCTTTCATCGTGACGGTTTTGCGCGCGGTGTAATAGCCGTTGGCCAGCGCGCGAACCTCGTGACGACCCGGATCGATCGGACGCTTCACGCCGAGCGAAGCGACCGGGATTGGCTTGCCGTCGATCGTGACCTTGGGCGAGCCCGGGCCAGCGACGGTGATGGTCACATACGGCAGGCGTGGCGGTATCGCCACGATCTCCGCTTTCGCATCGGCGAGCGCCTTGTGCCACGGAGGCGGCGCGTCGGCTGCGACGCCCTCGCGAATGATCTGGCTGTAGCTCTCGTGGGCGTCGACCAGCTTACCGAGGCCGACCTGCGAGCGAGCGAGGTCGCGAAGTAGCGTTGGCGCGTGCACGAGCCCGAGCGCTCGTTGAAAGCGGTCCGCGGCGGTCGCGTAGTCCTTGGCGTTCAGCGCTTCGTAACCTTCTTGCGCCAACGTGCGTGCGGTCGCGCGATCCGCAGAGCTCGGCCCTGCTTCGGGCGCTGTTGCTTCTGCTGGTTCGGCGGTCTGCGCGAAGCTCACCGCAGGGAGCAGCGTCAGCGCTCCGGAGAGCGCAAAGGTCAGGGGATTTGACAAGGAATTACCGTACCCCACTCTCGGGGCTTAATTCCGGAGAGGCCCGAGCGCAACTCGTAATAACTTCAGATCGCAGTCGGAATTTCGTGCCGCCACGCCGCAGCAGCGCACGCGTGACTTGCGTGTCATGGGGGACCGCTCCCGGCCCGCGCTTTTGGGGAACCCAAGAGCATCACGCGACCGACGCGCTGACGCTTGCGGGGGCCGGAGGCACCGCGCCGAGGAAGTGTGCAGCGGTACTGCGAAGCGCTGCGAGCGGATCGCAGCCTCAACGTAGGGGTTTTGCGCGGCGCTTACCATGCTAGTCCGCCCTGATCTATTCTAGCTCGCTGGGTCAATGAACGAACGCACCTTGCTCACGCTGGGATTGCTCTTGGGCGTAAGTTCCGGTCAGCCCCCCGAGCGGTGGCTCGACGGAGCGCATCAGTTCATTCGCACCAAGCAGGCGGAGGATCCGATGCAAGCGGTGTTGCTCACCGTGCTGCTCGGGTCCGCTGCGTTTTACTCGGCGGAGCGCGGGCACAACCCCAAGGTCACGTCGCTCTACGACGCCCTGGTCTACGTTTCGACGAACCTGTCAGTTGGCTATTCGGACATTTTTGCCAAGACCGAGGCGGGCAAGCTGATCGGGTCGGCGCTGATGGCTTATGGGCCGGCCATGGCGGCTCGGGTCTTCGACCCGCCCCACGAGGCGCGCGAGCGGGCGGAGGACAACCAGCGGTCGGACGCCGCGCTCCGGGACATCGCGGACAAGCTCGAGCGAATTTTGGTCGAGCTGCAAAGTCAGCGGGGTGCAGCGTCTGCACATGGCTGAGGTCCTGATTCTAGCTCTGTCGTTCCCGAGCGTGGTCTACACGGTGTCGCTCGGTGTCGTCCTCGTTTATTGGGCATTTGTGATGGTCGGCGTGATTCACATCGGGGAGGGCTCGGAGGGCGTGATCGAGGGTAAGCTCGAGGGCGCGACGAAGGGCCTGCTGGAGGGCGCGGTCGACGGCTTGGGGCACGCCCATCACGCGGAGGTGGGTGACCTCGACGTTGCCGACGGAGACGGCGACGGTCACGGAGCTTTGGCGGCGCTGATGAGCGCGCTCCACCTGCGCTCGGTCCCGGCGACCGTCGTGCTGAGCCTGATCATCACCTTTGCCTGGCTGCTGTGCGTGGTCGCGATGCAAGCGTTGTCGCGCCTGGCGCCGGCCTTGCTCGGCGGGCTGACGTCGCTGGCCGTGTTGCTGAGCTCGCTGGTCCTGTCGCTACCGCTCACGTCGCTGTGCGCCAGGCCGCTCGCCAAGGTGTTCGCGCTCAAGCAGGCTCCGCTCAAGGTCGATTTCATCGGGCGTACCTGCGTGGTGCGCACCGGTTCGGTCACCGCCAAATTCGGTGAAGCCACGCTGTCCGACGGCGGCGCCGGCCTCGTGCTGCGCGTCCGGGTCGAGGACGGCAAGCAACTTTCGCGGGGCGAGCAGGCACTCATCATCGACTACGACGCCGAGCGTGAGACGTACCTGGTTGAACCGCTCCGCGACTTGATGACCGAACGCAAGCCGTGAGCTCGGCGCTGTCGCCGTCTGCCACCGCTCGTCCGTTCAGTCCCACCGGGCGCCCGGCGGCGACGCGCGCATAACGAAGTGCGTCGTGACGCCACAATCGGGGCGGGCGCGCCGAGACAGCCCGCTACGGTTCAGGCATCCTGGGCGACGATGAACTTTGGGGAAAGTCAAATGGTCGGACTGTATCCGGTGCTGATGGTCGTCGGCATCATCGCGTTCCTGCTGTTCGGGCTGCTGGCGCTGGTGGCTAGGTTCTACCGTCAGGTGGACCAGGGCCGCGCGCTCGTGATCAACACCATGCGCGCCGAGCCGGTGGTCGCTTTCACGGGCGCGGTCGTTTACCCAATCATCAATCGCGCGGAAATCATGGACCTTTCGGTCAAGACGATCGACATCGATCGGCGCGGCAAAGAAGGGCTGATCTGCAACGACAACATCCGCGCCGACATCAACGTCACGTTCTTCGTGCGCGTGAACAAGACCGTAGAAGACGTGCTGAAAGTGGCGCAGTCGATCGGGTGTCAGCGCGCAAGCGACCCAGCCGCGCTCGAAGAGCTGTTCACCGCGAAGTTCGCCGAAGCGCTGAAGACGGTGGGCAAGCACTTCAACTTCGAAGAGCTCTACACCAAGCGCGACGACTTCAAAGACAAGATCATCGAGGTCATCGGCAAGGACCTCAACGGCTTCATCCTCGATGACGCCGCCATCGACTATTTGGAGCAGACCCCGCTCGAGCACCTCGATAAGGACAACATCATGGATGCCGACGGCATCCGTAAGATCACGGACTTGACCGTGATCCAGAACCTCAAGACCAACGAGCTCCGTCAGAAGGAGCGCATGGAGGTGGGTAGCCAGAACCTCAACGCCGACGAGGCGGTGTTTCGATTCGATCAGCGACGCGCTGAGGCGGAGGCCAAGAAAGACAAGGAAATTGCCATCGCCAAGGCGCGCGAAGAGAACGAGGCGCTGCGCGTCTCCAGCGACGAGCGGAAGAAGACCGCGCTCATCACGATCAAAAACGACGAAGAGTCGCAGGTGGCGGACCAGGCCAAGGAGCGCGGAGTCGCGATCGCCTCCAAGCACAAGGAGCGCGAGATCGCCGTCGAGCAAGAGCGCGTCGAAAAGGCGCGTCAGCTGGAAGTGATCGCGCGCGAGCGTGAGGTTGCGCTCGGCGGTATCGCCCGCGACAAGGAGGTCGAGGTGCAGAAGAAGGAGATCGCGAACGTGGTTCGCGATCGCATCTCGGTCGAAAAGACGGTGGCCAACGAAGAGGAGCAGATTAAGGACATTCGCACGGTGGCCCAGGCCAACCGTGAAAAGGAAGTCGTGCGCATCGCCGCCGAGGCTGCCGCCACCGAGGTCACAACCAAGCAGGTGAAAGCCGCGCAAGCTTCCGAAGAGGTAGCCAAGATCAAGGCGCGTGAGCGCATCGTGACCGCGGACGCCGAGCTCGATACCGCCGACAAGCAGGCGCGCGCCAAGATTCGCGTGGCCGAGGGCGTGCAGGCCGAGGCAGCCGCGGAGGGCCTGGCCAAGGCGCGCGTGAAGGAGGCAGACGCTGCCGCCAGTGAGAAGCTCGGCCTGACCGAGGCCAAGGTTTCGCTCGAAAAGCTGAACGCGGAAGCTGCAGGCCAGGAGAAGCAGGGCCTGGCTCGGGTGCGGGTACGCGAGGCCGAAGCGGCTGCGGTCGAGAAGCAAGGCGTGGCAGAGGCGGCTGCGATTCGCGAGAAGCTGAGCGCTGAAGCGCAAGGCTTGGCTCAAAAGGCAGCTTCGATGAAGGCGCTCGACGAGTCGGGACGCGGACACGAAGAGTTCCGGCTCCAGATCGAGAAGGAGCGCGCAGTCGCGCTCGAGTCGCTCAAGGTCAAGAAGGACGTGGTCGCAGCGCAGGCGCAGATCCTGGCGGAGGCCATGTCGAAGGCGCGCATCAACATCGTGGGCGGGGACGGCCAGTTTTTCGAGCGCTTCGTCAGCGCGATCTCGCTCGGTCAGTCGCTGGACGGCGCGCTCGAGCAGAGCGACACGCTGCGCGCGCTGGTCGCGAATCTCTCGTCCAGTGACGGCAACGGCTCGGGCGGCACCGCGCTCGCGGCCGCGCTGGAAAAGCTCGCTCCCAAGCCCGAGGGCAGACCCGGCAAGCGCCCCTGATCGCAGCTCGTCATGACGACAGAGCAGGCTGAGCAGAAGCTCGAAGGCGGGAGCTATGAGGTCATTCGGCGGCGCTTGCTGGAGCGGGCGGCGGACCTGGGCGCGCGCGCCGAGCAGCTGAACGCGAAGCGCAAGGAGCTGTTCGGTGGCGGCGAGCTCACGCTGGTCGCTACCGAGCGCTTGCGCACGGAGAACAACTGCACACCGCGCGACGTGGTCAGCGTCGACGGGCAGCTGCTGTTCGGCTTCGAGGTGTTCATCGGCTTGAAGAGCGAGACGCGCGTGCAAGACGTGCTGAGCTCATTTCGGTTCGCCAAGACCGAGGCGGGCTACGAGCTGAGCGCGCAGCCGTTCGAGGGGCCTTCGGCCTTTCTGGCCGACCCCGAGTTCGACAAGCAGTTTCGCGAAGCTTTTCGCTACTACAAGGACGCGCGGCTGCTGCAGCTCATGCGCACCGAGACGCGGCTGCTGCTCGCCGTTCAAATCGGGGCGAGCGTCGACGACGCCAAGATCTTCCGCTTCTCGATCGACGCCAAGGGGCGCGTCAGCTTCATGGATGCGCGCGGCGACGACGATTTTCAGCCGCCGCGCCCGCACCCGTTCGAGTGGACGCCGACGCGGCGCGAAGACCAGGTGGGGGGACCCCACCCGCACGTCAACGTCTTGAACGAGGTTTTCGTCGAGACCATCGGCGGCGATCTCACGGTCAAGGTCGAGAACAACACGAAAGACGGGCTCGGCATTTACCGCGAGCCGGTCGACGATCCGAACCAGACTCTAGACGACGCCGAGATCGCCTACGCCAAGCTGGCCGGCTTGATCTTGCTCAAGGTGCGGCCCTTCCGTGAAACGAAGACGCGCTACCTGATCTACAACCCGCGCACGCGCGCGGTGCTGCGCGCCGACGGCATCGGGGTGGCGTGTGTGGCGCTACCCGATGATCAGGGCGTGATCTTTCCCGGCGGCTACTACCTGAGCGTCGGCGAGCACAAGTTGTTCGATACCGACACGGCGCGGCTCGAGTTCCATCGCACCATCGCGTCGCCGAACGGTGAAGACGTGCTGTACGTCTTTTACCGGGCCGAGGAGGGACAGTACGAGCTACTTCCCTACAACGCAATCGCCAAAGAGGTGAAAAATCCGATCCGCTGTCACGGCTGCAGCTTGCTGCCGGATGGCACGATGGTGGTGTTTCGCACCGAGGGTGAGCCGACGCGCGTGCACCCGGTGCAGGTTTGGCAGACGCCGTTCACCACTGCCGAGTACGCGGCAGCCGCGCCGACTGACGGGTCGTATCTGGCTAAAGTCGGTAATGCGGCGCTCGTGAGTGGCATCAGCGATCTGTTCGGCATTCGCAAGCAAGCGAGTGTCGAGACCCCGACGAGGCGCAGCTACGACGACCTGCTGACCGCGATTCGTCGCGCTGGCGATGCGCATTACTGGCTCGGTCACGCGGAGGCGTTCGGACTTCAGCAACCGCTCGCCGAGCTCGGCAAATCGGCCGAGCTCATCATCGACGAGTTCGAGAAGCAGCTGGCGCTGGAGCGACAGGCGCGTGAAGCGGTCGATCGCGCCGAGCAGCAGCAGGCAGCCTTGCTCGAGCGGCTGCGGCCGACCGAGCTCCGTAGCGTCGAAGCCTTTCTGACCGGCTTGACGGATCTCAAGCGCCAGCGCGGCGCCCTGATCACGCTCAAGGAGCTGCGCTCCGTGCAGCTCGAGCGCGTGGCCGAGCTGGAACGCGCGGTTTCCGCGTCCTTTAGCGAGGTGAGCCGGGCTTGCGTCGACTTCTTTTTGGCGGAAAATGCCTTTCAGCCGCTGCTCACGCGGCTCGACGCGCTGGTCGAGTCGGTCGGAAAATCTGCAAAGACCACCGAGCTCGCACCGCTGCGCCAGGAGCTCGACAGCGTGCATGAAGGCCTGAGCCTGCTCAGCGAAACGATCGGCAGCCTGCCGATCGACGACCCGACGCTGCGCACCAAGATTCTCGACGGCACCAGCTCCGCCTTCGCACAGCAGAACCGGGCGCGCGCGGTGCTCGACGCGCGCCAGAAAGAGCTGGCAGCGGGTGAGGGTCGGGCGGAGTTCGGCGTGCAGTTCAAGCTGCTCGGGCAGAGCGTGACCAGCGCGCTGTCGCTGGC
The DNA here is from genome assembly GCA_048498935.1 of Myxococcota bacterium. Lineage (GTDB taxonomy): Bacteria > Myxococcota_A > Polyangia > Polyangiales > Polyangiaceae > PMG-095. Next base: position 783 of record JBEHXA010000082.1, on the reverse strand, counting down.
TGCGACGCCCGAGGCGTGCGACGAGCAGCTGGGGCGCCTGATGCTTCAGCTCGAAGAGCTGGAGGGGCGCTTTGGCGAGCTCGACGAGTTCTCGGTGCAATTGGCCGAGAAGCGCGAGGAGGTGCTCGACGCCGTAGCGGCCAAGCGCCAGCTGCTGGTCGAGGAGCGGCAGCGCCGCGCGCAAAGCCTGGCGACGGCCGCCGAAAGGGTGCTGGCCGGTATCGCGCGGCGAGCCCAAACCGCCACCAGCGCCGACGAGCTGAATGCCTATTTCGCGTCCGACGCCATGGTGCAGAAGCTCCTGGAGCTGTCGGAGCAGCTGCGTGGCCTCGGCGATTCGGTGCGCGCCGACGAGCTCGACTCCAAGCTGAAGAGCGCGAAGCAGAACGCGCTCCGCGTGCTGCGCGACAAGACCGACCTCCTGGAAGAGGGCGGCACGGTGATCCGCTTCGGCTCACACCGCTTTAGTGTGAACACGCGGCCGCTCGAGCTCAGCATCGTGCCGCGTGACGGCGTGCTCAACGTGCACCTGAGCGGCAGCGACTTTTTCGAGCCGATCTCGAACCCGCAGCTCGTTGCCGCGCGTGAGCTGTGGGAGCAAGAGCTCGCGTCCGAGACGCGCGACGTCTATCGGGCCGAGTTCCTAGCCGTGAGTCTGCTGCTCGAGGCGGAGGCCGGAGCGCCGGGGCGCGGCGTGCGCGAGCTCGAGCTCGCGGCGCGCGAGGGCAAGTTGGCCGAGCTGGTGCGCGGCCTGGCCGCCGAGCGACTCGACGAGGGCTACGA
>JBEHXA010000081.1:0-17229 GCA_048498935.1 Myxococcota bacterium | reverse complement strand
CCGGCAGGTGCGGATCGTTGGCCAACAGCGCGCGACCGGTCGCGCTCTTGTGCGCCTGCACGGCCCACGAGTTGGAGCCGCCCGAGCTACCCAAAAACTCGCGTAAAGCCTCCAAATCGCTGGCCACGAAGGGCGCCCGCGGCGGCCCTGAAGGCGCGCCAGGAGGCGAGGTGAGCGGCAGATCGGGTCGCCAATCGGAGTCGAGCTTGCTGACGGCGTCCGCGCCGTCGCGCGTGGCGATGATGAGCCGCACCAGCTCCACGTCCCAGTTCGAGGGCAGAAAGCAGCAAGTGAGTAGCCCCAAGCCCAGCACGTCAGCTGGCTGCCAGCGGCTGGGCTCGCAGCGCAAGAGTGCGTGCTCATGTGAGCGGGGCAAATCGCGATTCGTGAGCGCCGCGTTGATGCCGGCACAGTAAGCTGCAAGTTGATCGCGCACGTCAGCGTCGAGCGTCGGCAGCTGCTTGATCGCGGCGCGGTGCACGCCAATCAGCCGGACGGCGCGGTCGATCGGCAACCCCGCGGGCCCCAGCACCTCCGACAACGTGCCGCGCGTCAGCCGTAGCGTGATCTCGAGCTGGCCGCCGCGATCTTGTCCGTGCACGAAACCCAACCCGAACCAGGCGTCGTACTCGTCTTCAGCGTCGACATACGCCACGCCGTGCTGATCGCGTCGCACGCGCACGCCGCGCCTGCAGCCGACCAGGTGCCTACCCCCAGGGTTCGTCAAGCGCCGGCCGAGCAACGCGGTCAGCGCGGAAGTAGCAAAATTCACGGCGAATCAGATAGTACGAGACCGTCGCGCTGAGCAAGCAAGAGCGGAGGGTTCCAGTCGACGGCCCGGCGGTGGGCGCCCTCGCCACACATTCGATGAGCGTCGTTTGTACAAACTTTTGGGCATGCGCGTTGCTTCGGTGAATTCGCAACGGATCGAGGGTTGACGAAAGGACGAGGAACAAGCCATGCCCAAACCACTCAAGGAGTGGACCGTGCTGCCGCACGGTCAGCTCACCCAACTCGACGAGGGGCTGCTCACCGTGGTCGGCGAGCTGCCCATGCCGCTCGGGAATTTTCCGCGGCGCATGACCGTGGCGCGCTTGCGCGACGGCCGGCTCGTCATCTACAGCGCCATCGCGCTGGGCGAGGAGGAGATGGCCAAGCTACAGCAATTCGGCGTCCCCGCATTTTTGATCGTGCCCGGAGACTTGCACCGGCTAGACGCAAAAATCTGGAAAGATCGCTACCCGGAGCTGCTGGTCGTTGCGCCCCACGGCGCGCGCGACCGCGTGGCGGAAGTGATACCGGTCGATGCCGAGCACATCGACTTCAACGATCCGAACGTCCGGTACATCACCGTGCCCGGCACGAACGGGCGCGAGGCAGCGCTGCTCATCCGGCGCCCCGGTGGCTCTACCCTGGTCATCAACGACCTGATCTGGAACGTACAAGATCGGCCGGGCTTCGGCGGCTGGGTGTTTCACGCGCTGGGGTTATCGGGAGGGACCCCGCTCATCCCTTTCGTCGCAAGGCTCCATTCAATTAGAGACAAGGAGGCACTGCGCGACCAATTGCAGGCCTGGGCGCGTCTCGGTGATCTGCAGCGCATCGTCGTTTCGCATGGCCAGGTCATCGACGGCGACGCGCCGACCGTGTTGCGTCAGCTGGCCGATCAGTTGGCCGCGTAGCGAGTCGATGGCGGATGGGTGCGTTGCCCGCCTTCGTGGAGGGCCGCACTTTGCCAGCAACTGCGAGGCGTCGTGACCGAATGCCTCGCAATGACGAACATCAAGACCCACGGTCACGCTCCCAGCTCTCATCCCGCCGCCTCACCTGGGCTGTTAAAACTCACACGGCGGCTCCGCACTAACGTCTACTCCTCCAATGGGGGAGAGGGTATGGAGCCGCAGGAGTTTACGATGACGGCGAGACGGCAATTGGGGCTTGCGGCAATCTTGGGATGCTTGGCGGCGAGCGTTGTCGCCTGCTCGGGCGATTTCTCGTCGGATTGCGCATCGACCGGCACCTGCCCGATCGAGGGCGGCGCAGCCGGCGCGAGCGATACCGGCGGCGGCAGCTCCGGCAAGGGCGGCACCAGCGCCACCATGAACGAGTCCGGAGCGGCCCACGGTGGCTCATCGAACGCGGGAGACGCCAGCTACGGCGGAGACGACGCGAGCGGTGGTGATGCCGGTGCTGCTCCCGTCGGTGGCGAGGGCGGCTCAGCCGGCGCGAGCCAAATCGAAGGTGGTAATGGCGGTGCTGGCGGTGAAGGCGGCACCCCCGACCCAGGACCCCCCGAGTGCGGAGCGACGCCTGAAGTTGGCTGCGTTCCGAGCGCGACGGGCAGCGTGTTCGTGAACGCTGCCGCAGCGCCCGACGGCGACGGCACGCGCGAAGCGCCGTTTCAGACGATCGCGGCGGGGCTCATGGCCTTCAGTCCAGGGACGGCCAGTCGCATCCTGATTTGCGAAGGCACGTATGCTGAAAGCGTCGCTCTCGCTGAAAAGCACGGTGGCGTCTCGCTCCTCGGCGGCTTCGCTTGCGATGATTGGCGTTACGAGCCGTCGCATGCCGCCGAGATTCTGCCGGCTGGCCCCGGCTACGCGCTCGAGCTCCAACATGTCTCCGTAGCCAACATCAACGACCTGCATTTCGCTGCGCGCGACGCGACGGGGGCGGGCGCCTCCTCCATTGCGGCCTTCGTGAACGAATCGACCTCCGTGACCCTCGCACGAGTAGAGCTACGCGCAGGCGCTGGAACGGCTGGTGTCAACGGGATGGTCACGCTCGCCGCGTGGCCCACCGCACAAGAGCTCGCCGGGAAGCCGGGCAAGGGCCTGGCCAATAGCAGCAACGACGTTTTCGTTGGCGGCGATGCCACCAAGGTGACTTGCGACAACGGTGGAGCCACTACGGGCGGGCGCGGCGGGAGCAAACCCAATGTGGCGTCGGACCAAGCGAAAGCCGGGTTACCCGAGGCACTCGGCGGAGCAGGCGGTCAGGCGAAGGGGGACCTCTGCGATGAGGTAACCGTCGGCACGAGCGATCCGCTCGGTCCGGACGCCTGCCTGTGCGTGCCAACTAGTGCCTCGAACGGCAAAGCCGGCCCTGACGGCGCCGACGGTGCGGGCGCGGCATTGAGCTACAAGCTGAGCGCCACTGCCTGGGTGCCTTCCGCCGCTGGCGGCGACGGGAAATTCGGCTTGCCGGGCGGCGGTGGCGGCGGCGGCGACGGTGAATGGGGGCTCGGCTACGACACCATCTACAACTGGTACGGGGGTGGCGGCGGTGGTGCCGGTGGGTGCGGCGGCAACGGTGCGACGGGCGGCACGAGCGGTGGCAGCAGCATTGCGCTCGCGGTGCGCGCGAGCACCAGCATGAGTATCGTCGCCAGTCGCTTCGTCACTGTCGCCGCCGGTAAGGGTGGTTCCAGTGTCGCCGGGCAGTCGGGTCAAGAAGGCGGCGCTGGCGGCGGCGTGATCGAGGGCTTGAAGTCTCGACCGTGCAAAGGCGGTAAGGGCGGAGCCGGCGGAAAGGGTGGAGCAGGCGGCGGCGGTGCTGGAGGCAGCTCGGTAGGCATCGCGTGGGCTGGCACCATTCCCCCGATGGTCGACGCCGCTTCAACCTTCATGCTTGGCGCTCTAGGCGCTGCTGGTTTCGGTGGCGGCACCGACAACAACGGCGCTCCCGGCGTCTCGAAAGCCGTGCTCGAGGTCCCGAGCGCCCCTTAGTACTGTCGCGTTCGCGGCTCAGCACTTCGTCGCCCGGCGCTCATCGCTCTACCGGAAACGACCCCGCCGCCGGAGGCGCCCCACCAGAAGGTGCGGCGCTCGGCGGCGGCGCTGCGTTTGAAGGCGCGGCACTCGGCACTGGCGCGGCACTCGGTAGCGGCACGGCACTCGACGAAGGCGCAGCGCTCGGCACTGGCGCGAGGGCACTCGGCGTTGGCGCGACGGTACTCGGCGTCGGAGCAACGGCACTCGGCACGCCGCTAACAGCACTCGGTGTCGGCGTAACCACACTCGCCGGTGCAGACGGAGCCGTCACAGGCGCAGCAACCGTACCGCGCGGTGCAATCCGCTGCGGCGCCGGATGCGTCTCTGGCCGATCCATCGCCACATAAATCGTCTGCACCGCATGCTGACACCCGCCCGTTACCTCCATCGGCATCTCGAACGGCACCATCGGCGGTCGCGTCACCTTCATCTTGTACTTCCCCTTCGACAGCGAAGCCGCATAACAGCTCGACGCCGTCGTCACGCTCGACCCCTCCGTAAACGTCACCTTCGCATCGCACAACTTCGCGCCACTCTCTCGATCCACGACCGTGATCGCCACCTGGTCATAACAAGTCGCCGCGATGGCCCCCGCGCCCACGATCGCCAGCCCCGCCGCCACAGCCGCCGCTCCGGCGCACCCCGCCGTCAGCAAACCCAGCGCCACCACCAACCACTTCGACCCCCGAACCCGAACCATCTGCATCCCCCGACCGTTGCACGCACCGCGCCACCCTCTAGCCCCGCCTCTTCACCCACAAACTCATCACGCCCCTCGGCCGGTTCGACAACCCCGTTGGCACCTTCGGTCAGTCCCTGCGAGCCGCCCAGCCGAAACGGCCGAACGACCGGCGCCCACTCGTCATTTTCAGCATGATTTACCGAGCCTTGAGCCCATGAAACAAGACCGCCATATCTGCTTGACTCTTGCGCCGCTGTGACTACGTTACCGCCTCCCAACTGACGCGCGGTGGAGCAGCCTGGTAGCTCGTCGGGCTCATAACCCGAAGGTCGGAGGTTCAAATCCTCCCCGCGCAACCGAACGTGGACAACGCCCTCCCGGTGCAAACTCGGAGGGCGTTGCTGCATTTTCGGTCAGGAGGACCAGCGGCATCAGGTCGCCGCGAGCGACGTAGGTCTCCTTGCCGTCGGGGCCGGCTTCTGGAGTCAGCGTGATGGCTCCTTCGCGGAAGTAGCGGGCGAGCTGGGCGCGGGCGCGTTCCACGTCGGGGGAGTCGGTGAGGGCCTTTAGAGCGAGCACGCGGTCCGTGATCAAGTCTACCGGAGGCAGCCGGATCGGGGCTTCGGAGGTGGCGCGTAGCTCCTCGATGGCCGAGCGCTCGTCCTCGGCCTGGGCCTCGAGGTCGGCGCGCATTTGAGCCACTAGCGGCGAGCGATCGCCCTCGGCCTGCATCACGATCAGGCCTCGGACGCGTTCCTGGGTCCGCTCGAGGCGGGCAGCTCGCTCGGTCGCTTCGGTGGCAGAGTCTCGCGAGAGCGAGCCGAGCCGCTCGGCTAGGCGCCTGCGGATGTGCGCGACTGCTTCGGGCGAGGCAAGGGCGTCGCCGATCGTCTCGAGCACGCGCCGCTTCGTGAGGGGCCGCGGATGGGTTGGACGTGTCGAAGATAATAGAAGAAGGCCGGGAGGGTCTGTTCGCGGAGGCCCTTTTGCTGCGTCAGTTCTTCAAGTCGTACATTGATGGCGGGGGAGCAAGAGGTCAATGAACGGGAGTCCAACCCTGCAATCGGTGCGCCAAGCCGCCGGCGTGATTCGCGGCTTTCGCAAGAGGTATGTGACAGCGCGTGACGCCCCAGAGACGCTGCTCGAGTTTGCCGCCATGCTCGGCTTGGTTGGGCGACTCTCAGCAGCGACGGGTGTCAAGGTGCCTAGTGTCGTGCGGCAAGGCACTCAGCGTTTCGCACGGAAACCGGGTGAGGCATCCAGCTTCAACTACATTCGGGTGGGCGGGCTCAACGTGTACTTCGGGGTTAAGTTTCGCGGGGCGAGCGGTGCGGACCATGCGCCAGACGTTGTTGTGGCTGCCGTGCATAGCGGAGCCCCACTTCCCCTGCTGGTTGTAGAGTGCAAGCATTACCCGAACCGGGTGCTGTCTCGAACGTTGACGGATGCATTCATAGCCGTGCTTGTGGACCTCAACAGGCCGCGCCTGATCGATGCCGCCGGTAGCGACGTCTTGTGCGGCGTTCGATACAACGGGGCTCCGATAATCCAGGATCCGATCCTCGCCCAGCAATTGTCCACGATGAAAGATGCCGGCTGGTCTTTTCTGGAGACTACGTGCATTCGCGCGCCACGCCAGCACGGCCTTCTAGGAGCGCGCTACGGCTTCGTCATTCACACCGTTGCGTCAACGGACCGCCTCATCTGAATCGTCATTTGTCCCCCGTCGATGGACCGAGCTTCCCCTTGAGCCTCTGCAGCGCCGACCGATCATTTCCCGAAAGGGAGGATGGGGGCGTGTCTTGAATAATTTTTCGAAAAGCCTCGACGGCCTTCGGGTGATAGTTGGTGATAGCGTTGTGCTTCCCGGTGCGGCAAACGACCGCATAATCGGCCTGACTGCCTAGTTTCAGTGCCTTAACCACAACACCTAAATCGCTAGGCGACACGCCCATGGCTTTGGCAAGACTGGTCAAGCTCATCGTGAACCCCTGGCCAATCGGATCGGCAATTACCACTGCACTCGCCAGGTCGGCGTGCTCTTGCGAATCCGATACGCGGAGCACGGGGGGCGCCTGTGCGGCCAACGTCGCGGGAAGATGCTGCAGCAGCAGGCTGAGTGTGTTTTGGATTCGGTTGAGCGCTGAAGCTTGTTCCTGAACAGCACGAACAAGGTTTGTGAAGTCCTCGCGGTAGGCATCGGCGAGCTCGGCCTGAATTTCGGCCAGCGCCGATTGAACCTCCGGTGAGAGGTTGAGCTGCTTCGCTGTCTGACCAGTCAGCTCTGTAGGCTTAGCGGCCGCCATGCGCGCGCTTGGGCTTCATGCTCGTGGAACGATCAGCTTCGACCAAACGATCGAGCTTGAGAGCAAGCCGGTTTACGCGCGTCTCGCACGCGCCGCGCGCACTCACCCCGCCAACCCATCGTCGCGCGACGGCAACTGCCGTGCCCGAGGGAGCAACCATTGAGCCCGCCAAAACAGACGCCTCGGGCGCTGCCGTTTCGGCAGCGAGCTTCATGAAAGCGGCTCGGCGTTCAGCTTTGCTCGAGGTAGGCATCGGTCAACTCCTTCAGGTAGGTTAGCCTCTCGCGCTCAAAAAGGAAGGGCATAAGCCGCTGAGAAAGGCGCCAACCATGAGCCCGTGTCTGGAGGCCCCCAGCCGCCGTATAGAAGGCCTTCAGCTCTGGGAGCGCCTCGAGTACCAAATTGGAGCAGCCCGCTTCTAGGACCCGCTGGGCGACCAGACCGATACAAAACAGGCCTAGGTACTGATTGCGCCGCGATGGCGCTACCTCAAGGTAGTCGAGGCGATAGGTCAAGCCGCCCGGTAGCGAAAGCGGGCGCGGGCTCAGAGACGCCCACAGCGCCAGGACTTTCCCGTCTAGAGCCACAAGCGCGAACTGCTCAGGCGCGCGCTGACAAATGTCGCGCCACATCCAATGCCGATTTCCGTCCTGTGGCTTGCGCTCGGCGGGCCAGGAACCGTCCACCTGTTTCACGTTGTCGATCGCGCAGGGCTCCGTGAGTCTCGCATGCCCTATGTTCGGCACGTCCCAAACACTCCCGTTCAGCGAACAAGTTAGGTATTCGGGACGTGCGCGAATCGCCACTGGGCGCATGGTGCCACAAGCGCATGCCAGGACAATAGAAACCGGGCCCGTTACCGCGGTCGAGTTCCTCAGCGCGTGGCGTGCGCAGCCCGGCGTGACTTGAGCAAAGCGCAGCGGCACACTGTGCACGAATGGGACTTTGCCGATGACAGACCATTGGGCGGAGATAGAAGGCGGTGCGCGACGCGATCTGGTGGTTTTTGTGGACGACTGGAAAGGGGCGCCGGCAATCGTCGATACCACCCCGGTGGCGTACGTCGGCCGTGCCTACCGGCATACCGAGTCGTTCGAAATGTTGGCCGACACTTTGGACCGGGCCGAGTCCCAGCGTTGGCACGTGAGCAAGCGCAATGCGGGTTCCCTTTTTGTCTCGGCTCAATTCGACGAGATTCTTCAGCTTCTGGAGCAATCTCGGTCCATCTTGTTCACTCAGACCTGGACCCTAGAGCAATATGCCAAGGAAGAGGTTAACGCGTTTGTTGCTTCGCTTCAGGCGGATATTCGCTCGGCGTGGCGGGTACATAATCCCAATGGCCTAGCGCTTCTGGAGTTCGCGTTGCGCCTACGTTGGTACTTCGGAAACACGGAGCTCGCCGATCGCGAGTCACTCTCGGTGCTACTTGTAGCCGACAACGCCGATTGGCTGAGCGCGGCACCGACGAAGGGCCTGCAGTCGCTGCCGCTGCCGTTATCGGCGAATGCGTTGAGCAGTCGCGTATCGGTAGAGACCGTCGTCGTTCGCGAAAAAAGTCGCCCCGACCATCTACCGCTCCTGCGTTTCCTCGGTTTGGCGGACTCAGAGGCGTGGATCTATGGCAGGCATCTCTCGGCACGAATGGTCGCCGGCGATACCTTCCACGAGCGCCTAGCAGCTTGGCAGCGGACGGGGCTCGAGCACGGGCTAACTCCCGAGGACATTCAACTGAGCTTGAGCGCGGGCGGTGGACGAGGCAGGGACTACCTCGAGCGCGCCATTGAATGGCCACTCTCCGGCCAGTCGGTTAGCCTCACGACGATTCATGATCGCTACTATCTCGCGCGGTCCCTCGCTCGAGGCATGGTTAGACTCGAACGGCTGAAGAGGGAACTGACCCAAGCGGAAGCCGATGAACTCTACGAGAGGTCTCTCGAGGTCTTCGCTGCGAACGTCTTCGCGCCGAAGACCGAGGGTTCGTGGATGGAATAGGGACCGCCGGTGCCTGGATCGCGCTAAGCCACCCGCACCTCAATCGGCACCGAAATGGCCGTAACCCACGCGGGGTATCGCCCCCGCGCAACCCGGAAAGGCCCTGTGAAAACAGGGCTTTTCAGTTTTGTCGACCGCGCTTTGAACTTCGACCTCGGGCGCCTTGGAGGACTCGACGTGCGACACGGGCTGCGTTGATTTCGGGGCGTTCAGTGCAGACGAAGAATACCCGGACGAAGTAGCCGGCCGAGAGTGCTCGGCGGCGAAGTCGGGCTTGTCGCTGGCCGAGAAGACCGCCTCGAACGCCAGGCTGCGGCCCGCGCCAAGGCATGCTTCTCGTCTCTCAGTGGCCAGCTGCGCCGCGCGCAGAACCGCGCCCGGGTTGTTCCAATCGCCGAGCTCGTCCTGGGCGATGAGATCCGGGTTGATGTAGTCGCAGTCTTGAAACCACTCGTGTGCGAGGCCGCGCTCGGTAATGGTCGTCTTTCCTGCGCCGTTGGGGCCTGCGACTCGCGGCGACCTGATGCCACTGGTACTGCTGACCGAAAATGCGTCAACGCCCTCCGAGTTTGCACCGGGAGGGCGGGCAAAATTGTCGGCCGTTCTTGACATTTTGTTTCCTGGGAAACATATTCCTTTCCAAGGAAGCAATTGTCGCCCTCGCCCCCCTCCGACCTCGAGGCTCACCTCGGCTACTGGCTCCGCCGCGTGTCGAACCACGTCTCCGCCACGTTCGCGCGCGCGCTCGAGGCGAACGACGTCTCGGTCGCCGAGTGGGTCGCGCTGCGGCTCCTCCACGACGAGGCGCGGCGCGCTTCTAGCGATCTCGCGGCGCTCACGGGGATGACCCGAGGGGCCGTGTCGAAGGTCGTCGACAAGCTCGAGGACAAGGGCCTCGTCTCCCGCGCGCCGAACCCGGACGACAGCCGCGTCCAGTGGCTGTCGCTCACTCGCCGAGGCGCACGGCTCACGCCGAAGCTCGCGGCGCTCGCCGACGCGAACGACGCGCGGTTCTTCGACTGTCTCACGGCGCGCGAACGATCTGAGCTGCGCCGCCTCCTCACCAAGGTCGCCGAGGCACATTCCCTCGCCGATGTTCCCATCACCTAGGAAATCCCGGATGAGCCCTGCGATCACGAACCTTCAAACCGCCCAGGCCAGTGCGATGGCTTGTCGACCCAAGGTCGGCGGCTTCCCGTTCCTCGCCGAGACGCTGCGACGCGCGGGTGTGACCCGCAACGTCTGGTCGCTCCCGGCGTGCCAGAGCATCTACCTCACGGCAAAAGGCCCGGTCGTGGTGCAGGGGCAGCCCCTCGTGACCGGTGCCGCCGATGTGCCGGCCTTCGATCGCGAGGCGCTGATCCGAGCGCTGCGGGACGATCAGGCCGGCGAGACGACGTTCCAACAATTCCTGGAGGCCTCGTGGCGGGCGGGATGCGTGAGCTACGCGGTCGACCTCGAGGCGCGAACGGTCACCTACGTCGGGTGCCTCGGCGAAGAATACGTCGAATCGTACCCAGCAGTCGAAGCTGCCCCGATCCGGGACGAGGCGTAGCTCACCTCACGCTCGCGACATCCGGCGTGCGTATCGCCCCCGCGCAACCCCGATATGAACCTCCGACTGCCTCGTGCGGTTGGAGGTTCAGTGCTTTTGGCCCGAGTTCGTCAGCCGAGCCATAGCGTCGTCTTGGGTCGTCATGGCTTCGTAGCTTCAGCAGCCTAGCAGAAAAGCCGTGGCCTGGTGGGTGCTGGACCACGCTCCGCGCCTAACCTAGGGAGCCGCGCGCTCGTGAATCGCACCACTAGCGACTAACGGCTTGGCTTGCGCGGGCTGCCAGTTGCTCGCCGCCGTCGAGGACAAGCCGGCTCGGCGGTGCTCGCTTCGCGCGCAGCGTCGACTGCGGCTGCGCGCACCAAGCAGGATTGCGAAACTCGAGCGCGAGCTTCTTGGCTTTTGCTGGTTTGTATTCGTAGGTCCGCGTTTTCTCTATGTATTTCTCTCGGGTCTTCGGATCTGGCGCAAGGTGCCATTGTGGCATCGATTGACATTTGGCATCATGTGCCACATTCATTGGGGGAGAGGTCCAAACATGAAAGACAGCGTATTCGTCACGGGCAGCAGCTCAGGGCTCGGTAAGCAGACGGCATTGTGGTTCGCGCGGCGCGGCTACCGCGTATTTGCCGGCGTTCGGCGCATAGAGGACGGGCAAGCGCTGGAGCGCGAGAGCCCGGCGATTGTCGCCGTCGTCGTCGACGTAGCGAACGCCGAGCAGGTGGAGGCCGCTGCAAAGCTGGTCGATCACGCGTGCGGCGAGCGCGGCTTGTTCGCCGTGATCCACGTCGCAGGCCGAATCCTCTACGCGCCCATAGAACACACGGCACCGGCGGAGGCAGCGGCGCTGTTCGAGGTGCTCACGTTCGGTCCCTACCGGCTCACCAACGCGCTCTTGCCGGCGCTCAAGCGCGCTGGCCGCCGCGGGCGCAGCAAGGTCATCACCGTCTTGTCGTGGGCTGCGCTCGACGCCGGTCCCTTCACGGGATTCTATGCCGCCGCCAAGGCAGCCCTGCTTCGGCTCACCGAGGCACAGTTCTTCGAGCTCGACCGCTTCGGCATCGACGCGATCGCGGTCGTGCCGGGCTTGATGCGAACTCGCTTCGTCGACACCGCTCCTCAAGAGCTCGAGCGAGCACTGGCCAAGCTCCCCAGTGAGGGACGGCGCGACTACGGCGAGGCGCTCCAACACCTGGCAGGAATGAGCGTGAAAGCGCCGCAGAACCCGCTGGCCGCCGATCCGGTTCGCATCGCGGCCCAGATCTTCGACATCTCTCAAAAGGAGCGTCCCAACTACCGGTATCACCTCGGCGTCGACACCCGACTCGTCTCGTTCATCACGCGCTTCGTCCCGCTGTGTCTGCAGCGAAGCATGAAACGCCGGCTGTTCGCTTTGACGGAGCCGCGCGCCGCGGCGTCGCTGCCCAGCCAGAGCCCGTCAGCGTGAGCAGCTTCGCCCGACGATCGTTGCCTCCTCGAAATGGAAAAACACGATGACTTACAATCCGTCCGACCTCACACGCCGCAACTTCCTCAGCGCCATGGCAGCAGTCACCTACGCCGCCGGCTGCGCCGATCCCCGCCCTCGCGCCCGATGTGACGGAAGCCCGCGCCGGGTCGGCGCTCCCCCTCCGGGCTACGAGCCGCAGGTGCCTTTCTCGCTGAGCAGCCAGAGCGTGCTCAGCGAGGACTACTTCGAAATCGTAAACCACAAGATCGACGTCGATAACGGCGACAAGGTGGTCGCCTACACCCGCAGCAACGGTGACACCGAGGCCGTGGTGCTGCAGGACGGTGTGGTCAAGCTGGTCTATCGCGACTCGAGCCAAGCCGGTGGCTGGGCGGTCTTCGCGCTGCCGGACGCGATCGGGGTGGCCGACATGGTTGCAGCCGTCGGCCAGGCGATCACTGGCCCTGCCTACCTGGAGATCAGCTACGTCACGCATGACAGGCCGGACGTTTTGGTCGTCGCGACCCAATCCGCCGGTCCGATCGGCTCCGGCGGCCCGACCTTCGACACGAAGACGGTTGGTTGGAACGCGAAGGCTGGACCATTGGCCATCACCATGGGCGCGTCCACCGCGGTGGCCGCCGAGCTGCTCGAGCCGCTCGTATCCGCGATGGTCCCCGGCTCCGAGTTCGAGCAGGGCAGCGATGCCCTGGTGTATTGGCATTTCCGCAATTGGTCCGGTGTTCTGAGCGGCTTTTCCTTCAATACCTGGGACGGTGACCGCAGCTGGTCGCTCTCGCGTCTGGCGAGTCGCTACACCAATCTGATCAGCGGCGGCTTCGTGCTCGACATCGCCAAGGCTGATGGTTCCCTCGAGCTGTGGGGCCTAGCGGGGCTGGTCGGCGGCAAGATGGACAGGTTGGACGTTCCCGCTCCTTACCCTCCGCAGGATGCGTCCGGCATGCGCACCGTCGTCTCGGACATCGTGGCGCTGCTCCACCTCAAGTTCGCGAGCGCGGACGCGCTGCCGGCAGCCCTAGTCTGGACCCAGCACCAGATCCCGGTCGACGGCGGCGCCTTGGCCGGCGATCCACAGCTTTGGCTGGTATCGTTCAACGGTGACTCCGATGCTCCGGACTGGGTCTGGACGAACCTGGCGGTGCCGACGGACCAGAACGACTCGTTCGACATACCGGTGACGACCGCGCTGACACCGCGCAAGTCGGCCAAAGACGGCTACCTGGTCGACGTGTTCGTGAGCTGGGGCGGCACGCTCCGAGTCGTGCGGCAGATCGAGCAGGGCGGGACAGCCGATGCGACCAACCCGGTGTTCACGCCGCTCATCCCGCTCCAGCCCGACGTGCTCGCGATGAGCAGCCAAGCCTCGCCTTCGGCCGGCAATCAGCTGATTCTCGTGGGCGCCGACGGCACGCTGCAGACGTTGGTGAAAGGCGCGAGCGGCGGCTGGACCGACACGGCGATGCACCTCCCGGCCAGCGAGCTGCAGGAAGTCTCGTCGTACCGAGTCACGCTGACCCTGGCCGACACCGCGTGGAACGCGCCCGTGGGCGGCCACGACGTCGTCATCACCGCGTCGACGCCGATCCTGGCCGTCATCGAGGGGCCGAGTCCGAAGACGGTTCTGCTCGGCGGCGTCCCGGTGACGGCAACCACTGACGCGAACGGCGACGTCGTCCTCGCCTTGCTGGCCGAGGGGCTGTCAGCGCCAACGCTCACTGTCATCGCCACCGGGCTGCCCACGCCGGCGACGGTGTACCCGAGCGAACCGATCAACACCTACATGCAAGGCACCGGCACGCTGAACTTCCTGCCGGCGATGAGCGGCGGCACGCTGAGCGATGCGAAAACGGCGGACGGGCAGACCGTCGCACCCGGCGCTGCGGATGCCGACACGGCCAGCCAAGCCGCAAGCACGATGAAGCAGGCCGCCGAGCTGGGCGCGCAGGGCACGTTGCTAGGCGTCGTCGCGTCCACGGTGGGCCGCGTCGACGGCAATCACGCGGTGGGTGTGGAGATTTTGGGCAGCAGTATCGACCATTGGGCTCAGGACGCGCTCCACGCCGTCAAGAAGGGGGCCATCGCCGTAGAACACGTCGCGATCGACGCCGAGAAGAAGCTCGTCACCATCGCGATGGATGTCGAAAACTGGGCGGACAACACCGTGCAGATCGTCGTCCACACCATCGAGGATGCAGCCCACGTGCTGCACGCGGTGCTGAACCACCTCGAGGCGGACATCGTCAACGCCGTCAAATGGCTGCGTGCGCTCGTGACGAGCTTGCTGCAGGATTCGGCTCGGGTCGCGAAGCAATTCTCGGCGCTACTCGAGCAAGCGGTGGCCTTCGTCGGCGACGAGTCCGACAAGGTGAAAGCGACGCTCGATAACTGGTTTACCGGCAAAGAAAAGGCCATTCAGGACTCGTTCGACCGGCTACGCAGCGGCTACTCGAAGAGCGCCACGCTCGGCACGATCTCCGACTTCAACCCGGCCAAGCCCGGCGGTGCGGCCAGCAAGCCGCCGGGCAACAACGACGACGAGGACGACACGCCGCAGCCGCACGGCGACTGGTTCCTCAACAAGGTCAAGCACGCCATCTACGGCGAGCTCGATACCCCTGACCTGAAAGCGGTCTCCTACGACAAGCTCCAGCTCGACTTGATGGAGGCGTGCGCATCGCAGGTCGGCGATCTCCAGGCCGCGGCGCAGGACTTCTGGCGCTTCCTCGAGGCCGCGGTCAGCCATCCCAGCGACTTCCCGACGCTGGCCGTGGCGGCGCTCCTGGAGGCGGTCAGCAAGCTCGTCCAGGCAGCCCTCAGGCTGCTCAAGGCAATCATCGACGCCCTGTTCGACATGGTGGCGGCGCTGTCCAAGGTCATCCCCGACATGCTGCGCACGAAGATCGGCAGCGCGGGCATCGTCGGTAAGTTGCTCTCGCTCGCCGGTCTCGGCGACTTCGAGATCGGCACCGTCGCGATGATGGTGCTCGCGTTCCCCGCCACCCTGGCCTACAAGATCGCAAACGGTCCGGCGACCCGACCCTTCAGCTACGTCACGGACGCCCAGGACCTCGGTGCGAATCCGGACGCTGACCGCGCTCTGCAGATCACTGCCTCGTCCGTGATGGGCGTGTCGGCCGCGCTGAGCGTGGCTAACGTCATGCTCGACGCGGTGGGCCACGGAGTGCCCCTGCTCACCCCGGCCATGGACATTGCTGGACCGCTGGTCGTCGGCGCGCTCGCCCCGCCGTTCGTGACGGACGGGCTACCTGACTGGCGCCGGATGACGGACAGCACCGAGGATGCCGAAGCGCTCTGCTCCTGGGTACTCGGCCTCTTGCCCGCCTACGGCTCCGCCCAGGTGCTGTACGCCACCAAGAGCAAGGAAGTCGACGCCTCGAACACCGAAGAGACCGCGCTGTGGGTCCAGACGATGTGCGGAGTCTTGTCGCTGGTGACCGGCGTACTCGCGGCCGGTAATGAGCCGGGCGCCAGCGGCGTGGACTACGCCGGTCCGATCTTGAGCAACATCGCCAACATCGCGGCGTGCTGCAACACGGACCTGATCAAGGAGCCGACCGAGGGGCTCTCTGTCGTCGTGGGCACCGGACTGGGGTTTTGGAGCTCGCTGGCGGGCGCGGTCCTCTACGGATTGCCCTGACGAGAATGCAAGCACACGGAGGAACCAGCCGTCATGAGCTCCACGTTCAACAGGCGTCACTTCAACCTTCTAGCCGCCGGCGCTGTCGCGTCCACGGCCACGGCCGCAACGGTATCGACTTCGTGGGCGGACGAGGCCGTGGATGTACCGTGGCGTTCGGACGACCCGCACCTGAGCGGCAACTTCCTGCCCGTGGAGCGTGAAACGTCCAGCGACGACCTTCGGGTGGTCTCGGGGCGGATCCCGCCGACCCTCAAGGGCGCCTACATGCGCAACGGCCCAAACCCGCTCTTCAAGCCGATCTCGTTTGCCTATCCGATGGACGGCGACGGCATGATCCACGCGGTTTATCTGGACGGAGGCCGCGCCCGTTACCGCAATCGCTTCGTTCGCACGAAGGACCTTGCCGTCGAGAAGCGCGCGGGCCGCGCAGTGTACGGCAGCTTCACCCGGCCCGCGCCGATCGATCCCGCGCTGCTCCAGTCGGGTGACAACCCTGGCCCCTACAAGAACAGCGCGTTCATCAACGTCATTCGCCATGGGGGCCGGCTCATCGCGCTCAACGAAGCGACGAGCAGCTACGAGATGACCATGGATCTCGAGACGGTGGGTGAGTGGCGAGCCGGCACCACTCAGCCGCTGCACCTCGGCGCCCACAATCGTCACCACCCCCGTACCCGCGAGCTAATCGCGCTGCAGTACAGCTGGCGCGAAGAGTTGCTGCGCTTCCATCGCATCAGCAAGGCCGGCACGCTGGTCAAGACCATCTCGGTCTCGATGGCCATGCCCACCATGGTCCACGACTTCGTGCTCACCGAGCGTTACATCGTGCTCATCGCGGGGCCGGCGGTGTTCGATCTGGAGGCGGCTCGCGCCGGGCAACCGATGCTGCAGTGGCGACCCGGCCTGGGCATGCGCATCGCCGTCATCCCGCTGGACGGTGGGCCGCTGAGCTGGATCGAAGGCGATCCGTTCTTCGTCTTCCACTTCGCCAACGGCTTCGAGCGGGGCAAGCAGATCGTGGTCGACTACGCGCAGCACGATTCCTTTGGCGCGCACCAACCCCCGGGGAAGCCGCCCAGCTTTCGCCGCATGACCATCGACCTGGCGCGCAAGTCCTTCAGCGTCACGGCGTTCTCCGATCTCGTGATCGAGTTTCCACGCGTGAACGATCGTCGCGAAGCGTTGGCGACGCGCTACGTGTACATGCCGACCCGGTCGGGCAGCTTGAAAGTGCCCAACCCACCTTCGGCCGTCTTCAACACGTTGCTCAAGGTGGACACCGAAACGGGCGCGATGACCAGCCACGACTTCGGCAACCAGGTCATCGGTGAAGGTGCTTTCGTGCCGCGCCCCGGCGGCACTCGCGAAGACGACGGCTACATCGCCACGTTCGTGTTCGACCCCGCCTGCAACGAAAGCTCGCTGACGCTGCTCCACGCGGACAAGCTCGACGCTGCGCCCGCGGCCGTGATTCGGATGCCGCAGCGCGTGCCTCAAGGCTTGCATGGCAACTGGATAAGTCGACAGTGAGACCCAACGACTCGGCAGGTCGCGCGCCGAAATCACGACAAGGAAACATCGAAATGCTCTGGAGAAGTCAAGGTAACTTCAAACCTCGCTTGCTGCTCGGCCTTCTGCTCACTCTAGGCGGGTGCGCTGACGACTCGGATCCGGATGCTCATCCCCTTCCGCGGGGCGTGTGCCCGGTGGAGTCGGAAGGCGAGACGTCGGACGGTGACCCGGTCACGATCTGTGAGCAGCTCTTCGCGGAGGCCCCGTTCGTGCACCTCCC
>JBEHXA010000080.1:0-17262 GCA_048498935.1 Myxococcota bacterium | reverse complement strand
CGCGCAAGGTCACCGGCACGCCGATCGCGAGACCGGGCCGCACCGCCGGCGTTCAGACCTACATTCCCGAGATCGCCAAGGGCTTGGCGATCACGATGAAGCACTTCTTCCAGAACACGAAGGAGATGGTGCTCGACCAGCGCAACGATCCGGTGCTCGAAGCAGTCGAGGACGGCATCAACACGCTCAGCTACCCCGAGCAGCGCCGGCCGTACCCGACGCGCTTTCGCGGTCTGCACCGGCTCACGCACCGCGACGACGGCTCGCCGCGTTGCGTGGCTTGCTTGTGCTGCTCCACGGCTTGCCCGGCGCAGTGCATCCACATCGAAGCCGGCGAGTACCCGGAGGGCGATCCGCGCCGCGGTTACGAGCGCTTTCCGCAGCGCTTCGTGATCGACGAGCTGCGCTGCATCTTCTGCGGCTTCTGCGTCGAGGCGTGCCCCTGCGACGCCATCCGCATGGATACCGGTATGCACGCGGCGCCGTACGACTCGCGCGACCAGTTCATCTTCGAGAAGGATCTCTTGATGAGCTTCCCGGGTCGCGACGGCTCGCACGCCACCGCCAACCCCCGCCACGAACCCGGCGAATCCACCCACCCCGGCGTCACCCGCCTGGGCGGTCACTGAGTCGCTGCGACAGCTTGCGCCGCGGCGCACTATAGCAGCCGCGGTGACTGATTACGAAGTCGTTATAGGCCTTGAGGTTCACGCACAGCTCCTGACGAAGACGAAGCTCTTCTGCGGGTGCAGCACGAATTTCGGGCAGCCGCCGAACACCAACGTGTGCCCGGTGTGCTTGGGCTTGCCGGGCTCGCTTCCGGTCATCAACGGCGAAGCGGTCGAGATGGCGGTCAAGACCGCGCTCGCCTTGGGCTGCACCATCCACGAGAGCAGCATCTTCGCGCGGAAGAACTACTTCTATCCGGACCTGCCGAAGGGCTATCAGATCAGCCAGTTCGAGGAGCCGTTCTCGACCAAGGGACACCTCGACATCGACGTCGACGGTCAAATCAAGCGCGTCGGCATCACCCGCGCTCACATGGAAGAAGACGCGGGCAAGAACCTGCACGGTGTCGGCGGCGACTCGATCGTCGACCTGAACCGCGCTGGCGTGCCGCTGTGCGAGATCGTCGGCGAGCCCGACCTGCGCTCCAGCGCCGAAGCGGCGGCGTACCTGCGCGCGCTCCGCGACCTGCTCGTCTTCACCGGTGTGAACGACGGCAACTTGGAGGAGGGGAGCTTTCGCTGCGACGCGAACGTCTCGATCCGCCCGCGCGGCAGCGAAAAGTTCGGCACGCGCTGCGAGCTGAAGAACATCAACTCGTTCCGCTACGTGCAGCGCGCCATCGACGCCGAGGTCGCGCGCCAGACCGCGATCGTGGATGCGGGCGGCAAAATCACGCAGGAGACGCGCAGCTTCGACCCCGACACGGGTCAAACCGCGACGCTGCGCTCCAAAGAAGACGCGCACGATTACCGCTATTTCCCCGAGCCTGACCTGCCGCCGCTCGTCATCGACGCGGCCTTGCTCTCCAAGGCCAAGGCCGAGATGCCGGAGTCGCCGGTCGCGCTGCGCGCCCGCTGGACCTCCGAGCTGGGGCTCCCTGCCGCCGCCGCGGTCACGCTGAGTGCTCACCCGGAATATGCGCGCTTCTTCGAGGCCGCGCGAGCCGGCTTCAAGGATGCGGTCAAGGTCGCCAACATGGTCGTCAACGACGTGCTCCGCAGCGCCAAGACGCACGGCCTCGATGCCACCTTCAGCGTGACGCCCGAGCAGGTCAGCGAGCTGCTCAGTTTGATCGATTCTGGACAGATCACCGGCAAGCTGGCCAAGGAAGTTTTCGCCGCCCTCGAAGGAAACCACGGTAAAAAGGCCGCGGAAGTCATCAAGGAGAAGGGCATCAAGGTCTCCGACTCGAGCGCGGTCGAAGGCGCGGTGCAGAAGGTCGTGGCAAGCTTCCCGGACCAAGTGGCCTCGATCAAAGCAGGCAAAAAAGGCGTCATGGGCTTCCTCGTCGGTCAGGTCATGAAAGAGACCGGCGGCTCAGCCGATCCCAAGCTCGTCAACGAGCTGCTCAACAAGCTGCTCGGTGGTTGAGATGAGCGCCCCGCTGCCTATCCGCGAGCCCAAGCCACCTTGGCTCAAGGTGCGCGCCCCAGGCGGCGACAACTACACGCGCATCAAGCAAACGCTGCGCGGCCTCGATCTGAATACGGTCTGCGAGGAAGCCCGCTGCCCCAATGTGGGTGAGTGCTGGAGCGCCGGCACCGCGACCATCATGGTGCTCGGGCATACCTGCACGCGCGGCTGCCGCTTCTGCGCGGTGACCACGGGGCAGCCCGGCGGCGCCGTAGATCCGCGCGAGCCCGTGCACGTGGCGCGCGCCATCGCCAAGCTCGACCTGCGCTACGTGGTGCTCACCATGGTCGACCGCGACGACCTGCTCGACGGCGGCGCCGCGCACGTCGGCCAGACCATCGCCGAGCTGCGCCAGCGCTGTCCGGAGCTGCTCATCGAAGCGTTGGTCGGCGACTTCGGCGGTCGCAAGCGCGACCTCGACACCTTGTTCGAGTCGGCACCCGACGTCTTCGCGCACAACATCGAGGTGACTCGCCGCCTCACTCCCAAGATTCGCGATCAGCGCTGCGACTACGATCTATCGCTGGATGTGCTGCGCTACGCCAAGGAGCGCGCCAGCGGCCGCTACGTCAAGAGCTCGATCATGGTCGGCATCGGCGAGACCGACGACGAAGTGATCGAGACGCTCGCCGATTTGCGCCACGCCGGCGTCGACATCGTCACGCTCGGTCAGTACTTGCGCCCGACGCCCAAGCACGCGCCGGTCATGCGCTACGTGGAGCCCGACATCTTTGCCCGTTACGAGCGCGAAGCGAACGCGCTCGGCTTTGCTTTCGTCGCCTCGGGACCGCTGGTGCGGTCGAGCTACCACGCTGCCGAAGGCTTCGTGGCGGCCCAACTCGCCCCCACCGCTGCCCCCGAGCGGCCGCTCGCCGATCTTCCCGACGGCCAGCCGCTGATTCCTGCCTCAGCCCTCGTCCGCCGCTAACCCTCGCGGGGAAGCGGCGCTCGCGCATAAATCGCTCGCAGAATCCCTGCGGGGGCACTAGCATCTCAACTGGTCTAACCACTAGGTCACCAGCCATGCCCGTCCCGGACGAAAGCCTCCTCGGCAAGGTAGCGACGCAGCTCAGTCGGCCGCCCTCCTATGCCTCGACCACGAGCAAGGCCTCGATCTTGAGCATTGCCGCCGCCTCCTACGGCTGGAAGTCGGGCGGCGAGGAAGTCACGCAACCGACGGGCTTCGACCCGGAGGCCGCGCGCCTGTTCGAGTCGGTCGTCGAGGCCGCGTTTCTGGTAGCCAACGCCGACGGCGACTTCGACGCTGCCGAGCAGTCGGCCTTCCGTCACGTGGTGGTGACGGCCTGCTCTGGCCTGGTCGTGGAGCGGCAGGTCTCCGCGCTGCTGGCCGATCTGCACGAGCAGCTGGCCGAGGACGGCATGGGCAAGCGCCTGCAGATGGTGTCGCGTAGCATCGTGCGCGAGGACCAGGCGCGCGAGGTCCTGCGCATCGCGGCTCTCCTGGCGCACGTCTCGGGCGGCGTCAGCGACGTCGAGCGGGACGTGCTGACCAAGCTGGCGCTCGAGCTCAAGTTGGACGACAGCGCGGTCGAAGCCGCCGTCAACGAAGCCGGAAACGCGATCGCCGAATAGCTCGCCGCAGCTCATGAATCCCAAAGTTCGCACGCCCCAAGCTTCCCCGAGCTCCGAGATCGTGAGCGCCCTGCGGCCCGACGGCACGCTCGACCCCGAGCACGATCCGGGACTTTCCGACGAGCAGGTCACCTATTTGTATCGGCAAATGGTGATGACTCGTCAGCTCGACGAGCGCCTCGTCCAGCTCCAGCGCCAAGGGCGCATTGGCTTTCACGTCGGCTCGCTGGGGGAAGAGGCAGCCATCTTGGGCTCCGCCTTCGCGATGGCTCCGGGCGACTTCTTGTTCCCCTGCTACCGCGAGTTCGGCGCGGCGCTGATGCGCGGGCTGCCGCTACAGAAGTTCGTCGACAACATGTTCGGCAACGCGAATGACACCGTGCTCGGTCGTCAAATGCCGAACCACTCGACCTGTCGCGAGGTGGGGTGGTGCTCGGTCAGCTCGCCCGTGGGCACGCAGATCACGCAAGCCGTCGGCTTCGCTTGGGCAGCCAAGATCGCCAAGCAGCAGCGCTCGGCGCTGGTCTATTTCGGCGACGGAGCGACTTCGTCGTCCGACTTTCACAGCGGTGTCAATTTTGCCGGCGTTTTCAAGGTGCCGTGCGTGCTGCTCTGCCGCAACAACGGCTGGGCCATCAGCGTGCCAGTCGAACGCCAGACCGCGACCAAGACCTTCGCCGAGAAAGCCGCCGCCTACGGCATTCCGGGCGTTCGCGTGGACGGTAACGATCTGTTCGCCGTGGTGAGCGTGACGCAGCGCGCGCGTGAGCGAGGCGAGCGCGGTGAGGGGCCGACGTTGATCGAGGCCATCACGTACCGCATGGGTGGTCACTCGACCAGCGACGACCCCAAGGCGTATCGCGAAGCCGACCAGCTCGAGCCATGGGCTGCGCGCGACCCGCTCGAGCGCGTGCGCGACTACCTGACGCGCAAGAGCGCGTGGGACGACGAGCGCGAGCGGGCGCTGCGCGAGGAGATCGACGCGCGCTTTCGCGAGGCGGTGTCGATCGCCGAGCGCACGCCGGCGCCGCCCCTCGAGTCGATGTTCGACGACGTGTACGACTCGCTCCCGTGGCACCTCGTCGAGCAACGCCAACAACTCCTCTCCGGCCCCCGCGCCCCTTCTTCGCACTGACCCTGCCGTGTCGGGGAGACGCAGTGGCGAGCCAAATTGGCGCCCAACTCTGCCCGGCCTCCGACCTTCTGACCTCCCTGTAAGAGAATTCGCGCCCCCGCCAAGAGCCCCCACAGATGCCGCAAATGAACATGGTCCAGTCGATCAACGACGCGCTGCGCGTGGCGATGCGCGCCGACGCGAACGTGGTCGTGCTCGGCGAAGATGTCGGGAAGGTGGGGGGAGTATTTCGCGTCACGCAGGGGCTGTTCGACGAGTTCGGCGACGAGCGCGTCATCGACACCCCTTTGAGTGAGAACGGCATCGTCGGCTGTGCGGTGGGCATGGGCCTCTACGGCATGAAGCCGGTGTGCGAAATTCAGTTCGCCGACTTCATCTGGCCGGCCTACGACCAGATCGTCAACGAGCTGGCCAAATACCGCTACCGCTCGGGTGGCGATCACTCCTGCAAGGTGGTGATCCGGACGCCGGTAGGTGGCGGCATCAAGGGCGGCCACTACCACTCGCAGCACCCCGAATCGGCGTTCATCCACGTGCCCGGCTTGAAAGTGGTGTGCCCTTCGAACCCCTACGATGCCAAGGGCCTGCTCCTTGCGAGTCTGGCTGACCCAGATCCAGTGATTTTCTTCGAGCCGAAACGGCTGTACCGCGCCGCGAAGGGTGACGTCCCGGAGGGCGCCTACCAGGTGCCGCTCGAGTCGGCGCGGGTGGTCAGGCCGGGAACCAGCGTCACTGTGCTGGCCTACGGCGCGATGCTGTACGAAGCTCTCGACGCAGCTGCCAAGGCCGAAGAAAAAGGCGTCAGCGCGGAGGTCATCGACCTCAGGACCCTCTGGCCCGTGGATATCAACACCATCATCGATAGCGTGAAGCGGACCGGACGCCTCGTGATCGTCCACGAGGCTCCGCGCACGCTCGGTTTCGGGGCGGAGCTGCTGTCACTGGTGGTGGAGCGCGCCTTCTATCATCTGGAGGCGGCGCCGGTTCGTGTCACGGGCTTCGATACGCCGTTCCCGTACGCGCTCGAGATGGAGTATATGCCGCTTTCTCACCGAATTTTGCCCGCGCTACTAGAAGTGGCCCGGGGCTGAAGGAGACGCCGTCTATGTCGAAGTTCGAGTTTAAGCTTCCTGATATTGGTGAGGGCGTCGCCGAGGGCGAGATCGTCAACTGGCTGGTGAACGAGGGCGATAGCGTCAGCGAGAACCAAGAGATGGTCGAGGTGATGACCGACAAGGCCACCGTGACCATCGGCGCCCCCAAGACGGGTAAGATCGCGGAGCGTCGCTACAAGGTTGGCGACACGGTGCCGGTCGGCGACGTGCTGGTCGTGCTCGACGTGGGTGGCGACGGTGCCCCAGCCGCGCCCGCTTCGGCCGCGAAGGAAGCGCCCGCGGCTGCGCCCGCGAAAGAGGCACCTGCCAAAGCGGCGCCCACCGTGGCCAGCGCCGTCGGCGATCTCCGCGAGACGCTGCCCGGCATGGCGAAGGCGGCCCCCGCCGCGAGCGACTACTTCAGCGACAAGCCGCTGGCCGCGCCGGCCACGCGCAAGCTGGCGCGTGAGCTGGGCGTCGATCTCAAGACCGTTGCGCCGAGCGGAGCTGCCGGTCGCGTCACGCGCGAAGACGTGGAGCGCGCATCCTCGGGTGGCGGTCACGCAGCGGCGCCCCCCGCAGCACGCGCCGCCGCCGCACCAGCACCTCTGCCGGAGGCCCCCAAGCCTGCGGTGAGGGACGCCGACGAGCGCGTGCCGGTTCGCGGCATGCGCAAGCGCATCTGGGAAAACATGGCGCGGTCGAAGCACACCGCCGCGCACTTCCACTACATCGACGAGGTGAATTGCGCTGAGCTCATCGCGCTCCGTGATCGCTTCAAGCCGCACGCCGAGCGCTCGGGCGTGAAGCTCACGTTCTTGCCGTTCCTGGTCAAGGCGGTCGTCGCGTCACTCAAGCGCCATGCGCGCCTCAACTCGGTCATCGATGAGGGCGCGATGGAGCACGTGATCCGTCACGACTACGATATCGGCATCGCCATCTCGACCGATGCGGGGCTCATGGTCTGCGCTCTGCGCGGCGCCGATCGTCTGAGCATCGTGGACATCGCCAAGGAGATCGAGCGCTTGGGCACCGCTGCCAAGGCAGGCAAGGTGCAGAAAGAGGACCTGGGCGGTACCTCGTTCACCATCTCGTCGCTCGGCAAGCTGGGCGGCCTGATGGCCCCGCCGATCATCAACTACCCAGAGGTCGGCATCATGGGCGTGCACGCCATCAAGCGAAAGCCGGTGGTCAAGGGCGATCAGATCGTGATCGGGGACGTGATGAACCTCTCGTTCTCATTCGATCACCGCATCATCGATGGTGACGTCGGAGCCGGCTTTGCGCAGGAGATCATCGGCTATCTCGAGCAGCCTGACCGCCTGCTCGTCGAAATGACCTGACGCTGGTTGGGCCTGCCCCGCGGCCGCGACGGACTAGGCGAAACGCGGTGTAATCTCCGTGCCTACATCGGAGCACACTTCGTAGCGAGAGCAGCGCGAGCGGTTGCTCGCCGGGTGGACACTTACGGTGTAGTTTGTGGAGGATGCGCCAGGCCAAAGCTTGGCGCGAGGCCGCACGAGTAATGAGAAGAGCTCTATCCGTCCATGTTCTGGCGCTGGCCATCAGCGTCGGAGCGCCGGCGTACGCCCAGGATTCTGGTGCCGAGCCCACGCCGGCGCAGATCAGGCTTGCAGCAGAGGCGTTCGACCACGGTCGCGAAGCGTACAAAGCTGAAGAATATGTCGAGGCCGCCGAGCAATTCGAGAAGGCCGACGCCAACGCGCCGAGCTCCGCAGCACTCGAGCTAGCCATTCGCGCGCGCGATAAAGCGGGCGAGTTGGATCGGGCAGCGACGCTCATGGCATTGGCACTGAAGCGTCACCCCGACGACGGAAACCTGCTGAAGCTCGCACCCGAGCTGTCGAAGCGCGCTTCCGAGAAGCTTTACGAGCTCAAGGCGAGTTGCGATCAACCGTGCGATCTCACCGTGGGCGGCAAGATCATCCACGGCGCGGCTGATACCCAGCGGACGCTTTACCTGACGCCAGGCACCCTCACCGTGCGCGCGGGTTGGTCCGACAATCGCAGTGATTCCAAGCAAGTTCAGGCGGAGGCAGGCGCTAAGGGCGAGGTCAGCTTTACCGCTCCCACGACCGCGGCCGCGGCTAGCATGGCGCAGGAGCCGAACGAGCCAGTGGTCGAACAGCCCAAGCAAGATCCCAACCGCGATCAGGGCGCGGGCCAGAAGTCGTCGGGCTGGAGCCCCACCATTTTCTTCGTCGGAGTCGGGCTCACGGCCGTGGTAGGTGGCATCACTATCTGGAGTGGGATCGACACCTTGAACAACCCCGGAACCGACGCGGTGAAGAAGGAGTGCGAGACGCCCGGGCCGAAGTGCGACGAGCTCTACCAGAAGGGCGTCGACAATCAGCGTCGCACCAACATCTTGATCGGCGTGACCGCCGGCGTCGCCGTCGCGACGGGCCTGATTGGTGTGCTCGCAACCGATTGGAGCGGCGGCAAGAGCGCTCCGAAACAAGCCGCGCGCCTCGTTCGCCCCGAGCTGAACGTGGCGCCTTGGGCGTCGCTCGACGGCGGCGGCCTGCAAGCGGTCGGAAGGTTCTGAGGCGGTAGAGTGGCTGCCAAGCTCTTCGATCCCGCGGGAGGCCGCCAGCGCGTCGATCGCTATGAGCTGATGGGCGAAATTGCGTCCGGAGGCATGGCCACGGTCTACCTGGCGCGCCTGACCGGCATGGGCGGCTTCCAGCGCTTCGTCGCGATGAAGCGCCTGCACCCGCACCTCGCGAGTGAGAAAGAGTTCGTCGAGATGTTCCTCGACGAGGCGCGCATCGCTGCGCGCATCCATCACCCGAACGTCGTGCCGATCCTCGAGGTGGGTGCCAGCCAGGTTGGCTACTACCTGGTGATGGAATACATCGAGGGGGACACGCTGGCGCGCCTGCTCGCTCGCGCGGCCAGCACCGGTAAGCGTTTGCCGGTGTCGATCGCCTTGCGCATCGCCATCGACACGCTCTCGGGCCTGCACGCCGCGCACGAGCTTCACGACGACACCAACCAACCGGTGAACCTCGTCCACCGCGACGTATCCCCGCAAAACGTGCTGGTCGGGCAGGACGGCATCGCGCGCATTACCGACTTCGGCGTGGCGCGCGCGGCCAGTCGCTTGACGGCCACGCGCGTGGGCCAGCTCAAGGGCAAGATCGCGTACATGGCCCCGGAGCAGGCGGCCGGCTCCGAAGAGCTCGATCGCCGCGCCGACGTGTTCTCAGCCGGCATCGTGGTGTGGGAAGCACTGGCGCAGAAGCGTTTGTTCAAGGCCGAGAACGAAGCGGCGACTCTGTCGCGCGTCATCACCGAGCCGGTGCCGCTGCTCTTCCAGGTCGCGCCTCAAGTCAGCAAAGAGGTGAGCGGCGTGGTCATGCGAGCGCTCGATCGCGATCGCGACAAGCGCTTTCCGACCTGCGCCGCCTTCGCCGATGCCCTCGAAGCGGCGGCTGCGCTCAAGGACAAGGTCGCTTCACCGCGTGAGCTCGCCGCTTACGTCAACGAGGTGATGGGGCAAGAGATCGGCCAGCAACGCGACAACGTGCGCGCTTGGCTGGCGCACAGCGAGCCCACGGGCGCGAAGCCTTTCGAGCTTCCGTCGGGCGTGCTCCCGTCGTCGAGCGTGTCGGCTGCGGCCATGTCCATCCCTGGCTTCGTCGAAGCTTCGCGGAGCGGCGTGTCCGGGTCGCTGTCGATGGTGCAACAGCCCCAGCGCTCGCGCGCGCCGCTCGTGATCGGCGCGCTGCTCTTGATGGGACTCTTGGGTGGCGGAGGCTTCATGCTGACTCGGGGTGCCCGCTCGGCAGGTGCCGGAGCAGCAGCGCCCACCGAGCCGCGACCCGCTCCGCCTCCGGCGCTCACTGTCCCGGCGCCTGCCGCGACGGTGGATCCCGCGGCCGCCCAGCCGCCTGCCTCTGCGTTGCCGCCGCCGACTCCGGCCAGTGCGCTGGGGACTGTCCCTCCGGCCGGCCGTGGGGCCGCGCCTGCCGCACCGCGCACGAAGCGCAAAAAGTCCTCCGATGACGTGGACTTGCGTAACCCTTACCGGTGAGCTCTAGGCGGCCTCGGTTGGCGGCGTTGACACGGCACAAGTCGGCTGCTAGTTGTCCGCCGCCCGAGCCCTGACCGAGCGCAAAGTAGTGTTGTACTTTCGCGGGGTTAGGCGGGCAGCGAAGCTGGTCCATTGGCCGTCAAACGAGTTTGCATCTTCACCGGGAACGCTAATCCCGAGCTAGCGAGCGAGATTGCGAAGCATCTCGATACTCCGCTCGGGGAGGCGCGCGTGTCGCGTTTCAGCGATGCCGAGACCTTCGTCGAGATTCGCGAAAACGTGCGCGGCTTGGACGTGTACATCGTTCAGCCCACGGCCTCGCCGGTGAACGACAACTTGATGGAGCTGCTCATCATGTGCGACGCCCTGCGTCGCGCATCGGCGGCCTCTATCACGGCCGTCATCCCGTACTACGGCTACGCGCGCCAGGATCGCAAAGTGGCGCCCCGTACGCCCATCACCTCCAAGCTGGTGGCCGACCTACTGGTGGCCGCGGGCGTGTCGCGCGTGGTGTGCGTGGACCTGCACGCCGGGCAAATTCAGGGTTTTTTCAACATCCCGTTCGACCACCTGTACGCGCTGCCGGTGTTCTTGAGCGATTACCTGCAGCACGGCTTCGATCAAAACACGGTGTTCGTGTCTCCGGATGCAGGTGGTGTGGAGCGCACGCGCGCTTACTCGAAGCGGCTCGGTGCCTCGCTCGCCATCATCGACAAGCGCCGGGAGCGCGCGAACGTCAGCGAAGTGATGCACCTGATCGGCGACGTGCGCGATAAGGATTGCATCATCGTCGACGACTTGATCGACACGGCGGGCACGCTCTGCAACGCAGCGCGCGCGGTGATGGACGGCGGCGCGCGGCGCGTGTTCGCTTGCGCGACCCACGGGGTGCTGAGCGGCCCGGCCGTGCAGCGCATCGAGGAGTCGCCGCTCGAGCAGGTCGTGGTCACCAACTCGATCGCGCCCTCGCCCGAGACGCGGGCCAGCAAGAAAATCCGCTACATCTCGATCGCGCGCCTCCTGGGTGAGGCCATCCGGCGCATCCACAACAGTGATTCGGTGAGCTCGCTCTTCGTCTGAGCGGGTCTCCAATAGCGGTGGTTGGGCGGTTTCCCCGCTGACCCACCAAAGGTAGAAACGAAGATGGAATCGATCAAAGTCAGTGCAAGTCGTCGCAACGAGAGCGGTAAGGGTGTGGCCAGCCGCCTGCGTGCCGCCGGGAAGATCCCGGCCGTTGCTTACGGCAAGCAGCTGCCGGCGCAGAGCCTGGCGGTGTCTCCCGACGCGCTCAAGCAGGTGTTCGCCAGCGCTTGGGGCAACAACAACGTCATCGAGCTCGACGTCGAAGGTAAGGACAAGCTCACCGTCCTGCTCCGCGACTACCAGTACCATCCCGTGTCGCGCCAGCTGCTGCACGCCGACTTCGTGCAGATCCACCTGGATCAGCCGGTCGACGTGGACGTGCCGCTCGAGCTGACCGGCAAGCCGCAAGGCGTGATCAAGGGCGGCATCCTGCGCCAGGTGTTCCGCAAGCTGCCGATCCGCGCGCTGCCGAACAACATCCCGGTCAAGATCGTCCACGACGTGACGGGCCTGGATCTCGACGGTCACGTCGCTCCCAAGGATCTGGCTCTGCCGGAAGGTGTTTCGGTTCGTTTGCCCCCGGAGCAAACGGTCGCAGCGATCGTGCACGAGATCGTGCGCGAGGAAGAGGCGGCTCCGGCTGCCGGCGCAGCAGCAGCTCCGGCTGCCGGCGCAGCAGCAGCTCCGGCCGCTGCAGCAGCGAAGGCACCCGAGAAGAAGTGATCGCGTCGCGATGAGACTGATCGCGGGGCTCGGTAACCCTGGGCCTCGCTATCAGGCCACGCGCCACAACGTCGGCTTCCGCGTGATCGACGAGCTGGCTCGGCAATGCGCCGTGCCTGCATCGGCGTTCCGCGAGCGCTTTCACGGCGAAATCGCGAGCGCACGGCTAGGCGACAGTGACGAAGAGCTGCTCCTGCTCCGCCCCCAGACGTTCATGAACGAGTCGGGTCGGAGCGTGCAGGCAGCCTGCACCTTTTACAAGATCAAGCCGGCCGACCTCATCGTTGCCCACGACGAGCTCGACCTGCCTTTTGCCGACGTCCGCCTGAAGAAGGGCGGGGGAGACGGGGGTAACCGAGGCATCCGCTCGGTCACCGCCGCTCTGGGCCCCGACTACGTCCGGATTCGACTCGGAATAGGACGTCCGCCCCCCGACTTTCGGGGTGACCCGGCAGATTTCGTGCTACAAGCCTTCGCCCCCGCGGAGCAGGCGACCGTCGATGAGATGCTCGCTCGCGCCACGGAGGCGGTCTCGCTGGTGACGAGCCTCGGGCTCGAGAAAGCGATGAACCGTATCAATCAGCGGCCCTCGCGCTGACTGGTCGACCCACCCAACCAGGGTGACGATCAGCAACTCCTTGCTCCAGGCCGTGTCCCTCGCGAACTCGCGAGGGCAACGCAACGGGGCCCTCGGTCCAAAAGGAGACCACAATCGAATGGCACAGACACAAGCAGCGGGCCTGCATGCCCGAGAATACGAAACCATCTACGTCCTGCGCCCCGACGTCGCTCGCGAAAGCCAGGAAAAGATCGCCCAGCGTATGGGCGAGGCAGTCACCCGTGAGGGCGGCAAGCTGACGACCATCGAGAACTGGGGTCGTCGCCAGCTCGCTTACGCGGTGAAGAAGGCCAAGCGCGGCGTGTACGTCTACGTCAAGTACGTGGGCGGCGGCGCGGCGGTCGCCGAGGTCGAGCGCAACCTGCGCATGCTCGACGACGTGCTCAAGTACCAGACCGTGCAGGTGCGCGACGACGTCGACGCCGGCACGCTCACCGTCGACGCCGAGGCGCTCAAGTTCGAGGCCGTCGATCTCCCGGGTGAGGACGAGGTCGAAGAGACGATCGAGCGCAAGCTCGGCTTCGAGGGCGGCCCCGACCGCAACTCGCGTGACGAGGGCCCGGCCGACGAAGAGGATTACGAGAACCCGCTGGCCGACAATTCGGAGGATGCGTGATGCGAGAGCAAACTCGAGACCGTGGTGACCGCGATATGCGCGGCGACAACGAGGCCCTGGCCAGCGGCGGACGCCGTCCGCGCCGCCGTGGCTGCACGTACTGCTCCGACGACGCGGTGCCGGTGGACTACAAGGATCCGCAAGGCCTGCGTTACTTCGTGACCGAGCGCGGCAAGATCGTTCCGCGTCGCATTTCCGGGCTCTGCGCCAAGCATCAGCGCAGCGTTCAGCTTGCGGTCAAGCGCGCGCGCAACATCGCGCTCTTGCCCTTCACCTCCAACGACTGAGAGGCGGCACAACCATGGCAACTCAGATCAAGGTTTTGCTGAAGAACGACGTGGCGAACCTGGGCACCGGCGGCGAGATCGTGCGCGTGCGCCCGGGCTTTGCGCGTAACTTCTTGCTGCCGCGCGGCCTCGCGGTTCCGGCCACGGCCGGCAACCTGGCGCGCGTCGACGACCTGAAGCGTCAGGTCGCCTCGCAAGCCAAGCAGGAGCTCGAAGCGGCAAACGCACTGGCGACGCAAATCGCCGGCGCGAGCGTGAGCATCGAGCGCGCTGTCGGCGAAGAAGGCAAGATGTACGGGTCGGTGACGACCAAGGACATCGAAGACGCCTTCGCCAAGGCCGGAGTGAAGCTCGATCGCAAGAAGATCGTGCTCGCCGACGCGATCAAGACGATCGGCTCGTTCGAGGTGCCGATCAAGCTGCACGCCAGCGTGACCGGCACGTTGAAGGTCAGCGTAACCAAGAAGTAGGCTCGCGTTGACAGAGCGGGCTCACTCGTGAGAGTGTCCCGCCCATCGAAACCCCGGACGTCCCCACGTCCGGGGTTTCGTGCATTTGGCGACCTGTGCACAACCTGGGCAAGAGGTCTGGAGGAGTCAGTGGACAACCTGAAGTGGATGCTGGGTCGCGAAAGCAGCGGTAATTTCAGGTGTTTAGGCGCCCATGTTGCGGGTGACTGCGCAAGTGCTCAGTATGGGGCTCTAGCATGGTAGGTCTCGCCGAACAGATCCGATCGGCTCCCGAGCAGGGCTCGGGGCGCGTGCCGCCGAGCGACCTCGACGCTGAAGCCGCGGTGCTGAGCGCGATCCTGCTCGACAGCGATTCGTTCGACCGCGTGCAGGAGATCCTGCAGCCCACGCACTTTTACGCAGACTCCAACCGCCGCATCTACGAAGCCGTCGTCGAGCTGAACAGCACCGGCAGGCCGGTGGACATCGTGTCGGTCGCTGGCTTCCTGCGCGACAAGGGCCGCCTGCAGCAGATCGGTGGCTCGCCCTACCTGGCGCAGCTCTCCGACGCGACGCCCGCGGTGGCTCACGTGGACGCGCACGCGAGGGTCATTCGCGAGAAGTGGCGCGTGCGCCAGCTGATCACGACCTGCCAGCGCTTCGCGGCCGAAGGGTACTCGGACTACGGAGACGTTCAGGGCTTCATCGATCAGGCAGAGCAAGCGGTCTTCGACATCGCGCGCATCCCCGAATCGTCGACGATCGTTCCGTTGAAGGACGCGGTGAAGGGCGCGTTCAAGATCCTGGCCGACGCCGCGCAACGCGGTGGCGGCATCACGGGCATCGAGAGCGGCTTCACGATGTTCGACAAGCAGTGCTCCGGGCTCCACTCCGGCGACCTGTACATCGTGGCGGCGCGCCCCGGCATGGGTAAGACGTCATTTGCCCTGAATTTGGCTATGAATGTGGCGCGACCGCGCCAGCTCGAGGTGAGCGGAGAGAACGAGCCATACCTCGAGGCGCCGGTGGAGGAGCCGGGCTACGGCGTGCTGTTCTGCTCGCTCGAAATGCCGCGCGAACAGCTGGCAGCGCGCTTGCTGTCGTCCGAAGCGCGCGTCGACATGCAGAAGATCCGCAGCGGCCGCATGCAGCGCGAGGATTGGAACAAGCTGACCGACGCCGCTGCGCGCCTCGGTCGCTTGCCGCTCTGGCTCGACGACACGCCGGCGCTCACGCTGCTCGACCTGCGCGCGAAGATCAGGCGATTGCAGGCGGAGATCAGCCGCGGCGGTGAGAGCAGCCTGCCTGCGAAGAAGCTCGGCTTGGTGGTGATCGACTACTTGCAGCTGATGCAAGGTCGCCGAGACGCGGGCAGCCGCGAGCAAGAGATCGGCGAGCTGTCGCGCGGCATGAAGGGCATGGCCAAGGAAATGGGCGTGCCGGTGATCGCGCTGTCGCAGCTCAATCGCGCTGTCGAAACGCGCAATGCCAAGGACAAGCGTCCGCAGCTCAGCGACTTGCGCGAGTCGGGCGCCATCGAACAGGACGCAGACACGATCATTTTCGTGTATCGGGACGAGTACTACTTCCGCGACAGCCCCGACAAAGGCGT
Source organism: Myxococcota bacterium (assembly GCA_048498935.1). Lineage (GTDB taxonomy): Bacteria > Myxococcota_A > Polyangia > Polyangiales > Polyangiaceae > PMG-095. Next base: position 1,849 of record JBEHXA010000080.1, on the reverse strand, counting down.
CGCCGAGCTGATCGTCGCCAAGCAACGCAACGGCCCCACCGGCAAGGTGATGGTCAAGTTCACCAGCGAATACACGCGCTTCGACAACCTGGCGGCAGACGAATACAACTTCGACGACCTGGACGACTTCAACCCCGGCGGCGGCGACGGCGGTTGAGAGCGAGGCTCCGCGAGTGCGGAGGCGAACGAGTCTAGATGAACAGCTTTTCGGAGAGCTCTTGCATGAGCTCGTCGAGGCCGTGATGCGTGGCGGCGCTCACGATGCGCAAGTCGACGCCGAGCTTTTTGAAGTCTTCGACCAGGGTCGGGTAGGCCTCGAGCACGTCGGGCAGGTCGGCCTTGGTCAGCGCGACTACCTCGGGGCGACCGGCTAGATCCGGATTGAAGTTGAGCAGCTCGCGCCGGATCACGTGATAGTCGTCGATCGGACTTCTGCCCGGTTCTTCCGACAGCGTGAGGAGGTGCAAGATCACGCGGGTGCGCTCGAGATGGCGCAGAAACCTCGTGCCGAGGCCAGCGCCTTCGCTAGCGCCCGGGATCAAGCCGGGGATGTCGGCGATGACGAAGCTCCGTCCGAGGCCGGTCCGAGAATCGCCGATGGTGACGACGCCCAGGTGTGGCACCAGGGTGGTGAACGGATAGTCCGCTACCTTGGGGCGCGCGCGGCTCACCGCGCTGATCAGCGTGCTCTTCCCGACGTTCGGAAAACCGAGCAGGCCTACGTCGGCCATCACGCGCAGCTCCAGCCGCAGCTCGCGCACCTGACCCGGCTCGCCGCGCTCGAACTTGCGCGGCGCGCGATCGGTCGGCGTCGCAAAGTGCTTGTTGCCGCGACCACCACGACCACCATTCGCGACAGTGAAGCGCTCGCCGGCTCGCACCAGCTCGCACAACTTCTCGCGTGTGCTGGCGTCGTAGACCACGGTGCCGACCGGCACGCGCAGCTCGGAGTCGTCGCCGCCACGCCCGTAGCAATCCTTGCCTTGCCCCGGGCCGCCATGGGCAGCACGTACCGTGGTGAGGTGCGTGAGCTCGTACAGCGTGTTGACGCCGGAGTCAGCGACCAGGATCACGTCACCGCCGCGTCCACCGTCGCCGCCCGCGGGCCCGCCGAACGGTACGTACTTTTCACGGCGGAACGCCGCGCAGCCGTTGCCGCCGTTGCCGGCGTGAACGCTCAGGGTGCACTCGTCGATGAACTTCACGGAAGGGCGCGTGTTTTAGAAGCGAAACGCCCCACGAGCAACCCGGGCCGCAATCGCGGCTACTTCGGTGGTTTCAAAGGCAATTTGGCGGCCCGGCTGGCCGCCGCCTGCGGCGCCTGGTCGATGGCATCCAGGGCCCGGACCAGCGCGTCGAGCTTGAGCGCCTTGGCCGCGGCCGGCTGGAAGACGCTCGGAATGCGATAGAGCTTCTGCGCCAGGCCCTTGCCGAAGCCGAGGTCGCTCTCTGCGAACACCCCGATGGAGGAGTAACCCCAATCTCCCCCCCCCCCCCCCTCCCCCCCAGGCCTTTGCCGAGCCCGAGCTCGCGCTCGGCGAACACCTCGATGGAGGAGTAACCCTTGGCCTCGTGGAGCTTGCGGCTCTCGATCGCGACCAGGACCTCGCCCAGCTCGAAGAAGCTCTCGTTCAGGGTCTTTTGCAGGGTTCGTAGCTTTTGTAGCAAGCCGTGCAGCTCACCGATCGAGGCCTTGATGCGATCGGCTTCCTGCGGCTCGCGCAGGGTCGCGCGGGCGCTCCCGGGCTTGGGGGGCTCGCGGTTGCGGCGCGCTGCTTCGGCGGCCTGGCGCTAGGCATGCCGTAGGGCCCAGGGCGCGGAGCCCCAAAGGCAGAACTTGCGAGGGGCA
>JBEHXA010000079.1:0-17270 GCA_048498935.1 Myxococcota bacterium | reverse complement strand
GGTCTTTCCCTCCTCGTCGACACCCCCATCACCGAGATCTGGCATGAGTGACATCGCCGGTAAACTCTCCGAAGAGCTCCGCAAGGCCTACGCGCTCGCGGTCGCATCGCTGGGCGCACGCCCGGAGGTCACGGGCGTCGACATTGGCTACAAGTACCGCGACAAGGAGCGCCAACCGGACCTCGTCTTGCGCGTCCACGTGAATCGAAAGAAGCCTCAGGACTCGCTCCAGCAAAGTGAACGGATCCCCAAGCTCATCGCAGGCATCCCCACCGATGTCATCGAGGGGCGCTACAGAAAGCAGTCGAACGGCGCCGCTCCTCTGCCCTGGGAGCGGCACGACGTCGTGCGGCCCGGCATCAGCGCCGGGAACCCGACTGCTGAAACGGGCACCATCGGGCTCATCGTCACTGACGACGATACAGGCGCGCTCTGCCTACTCAGCGCTGGACACGTTTTTGCCGGGCTTTGGGGCGCAGATCACGACCCGATCACCCAGCCCGCGCGGCTGGACTTCGGCGTGGCTCCGGCGGACTCCGTCGCGGAGCTTTACCGCTGGCACGCGGCGGGACCCTGGGGCGACGCCGCGATCGCACGCCTCAACAATCGCAGGCGCTGCGCGCTGGAGCAAGCGACGAGTGGGGTCACCATCACGGCCATCGACACGCCGGCGATCGGTCAAATCCTCGAAAAGGCCGCGCGGACCACCAAGGTCACGCGCGGCTGCGTCGAAGGCATGGGAACCTACTACTATCCAGATGCGCCCGGGGGTGTGAGCGGGTTCATGCTCGGCACGGTGGGCGTCGACGATCCCAATTCACAGGACCTCAGCGCCCCGGGAGATTCGGGCGCCGTTTGGTACGACCCCGACACCCGAACCGGAATCGGCCTGCACGTCGCCGGCGAAGCGCAACAAGCGAATGAATTCGCGATCGCTTGCTATCTGACGCGCGTGATGACGACGCTCCGGGTTTCGCTGACTACGCGATTGGATCCGCCGCCAGGTACCTGAGCGCGCTCTCCAAAGTACCAAATTAAGAATCGCGCAAAGCGACTGGTCGGAAGGCGCCATTCCGACTTATCGTTCGCGATTACATGCGCCGTAGTACACAATTCAGGTGTGAGGCGGGCAGCAAGCAGGCATGGGTTCGCGGCATGTCGGTCGACACCAGAGGAGCAGGACGGTGCTGAGCGCCGATCAAAAGCCGCTGCGCGAAGCGATCCGCTCGTTGCGACATGCCTGGCAGACGGGACGGCCCATCGTGCCCATTTTAGGCGCGGGGATCTCGGTTGGTGCGGGCATTCCGATCGGTTCGCAGATCACCGACTACTTGGTCCGCGTCAGGTACCTGAGTAAGGCAGAGGGCTGGCGCGATCCGAGCGAGTTCTTGCTCGCGAAAGGCTGGCCTAGCCGGCACCGCTTGGCGGGCGAGCTGCACGCGCGGCATCACTTTCGGCTCACCGAACGGGACAGCCCACTCGAGGCACGCGACTTGCGAAAGAGTCTGCAAGCCACACGCCGAGACCTCATCATCGACTCTCTGGTCGATGAGGTCAGGCTGCGACACCCGACCTTGGCCAGCACGGTCGAGCGCCTCCGGAAGAGGGACGACTATCGGGATGAGCTGGGCAAAAACGAGGGGCATTGGGCGTCGATGCTCCAATACGTCACCGGTCGCAACGACGCTTTGATCGATGCCTTCTTCGATCGACTGGTGCGCAACCGGCAGCCGTCGACGGCGCACCAAATGGTCGCGTTCTTGACCAAGCTCGTGGGCCTGAGACTGATCCTCACCACCAACTTCGACGACCTCACCGAGGTGGCCCTGCGCGACGAGGGCATGACTCCGGTCGTCTACGAAATTCTCAAGAGCGGTGAGCTGCCTGATGCCAGCATCGTCAAGCGGCACTTGTCGTTGGTCAAGCTGCACGGCGGGGCTTTCGGCTTACGCGCGGGCTTCGACTTGGACTATCCACTCGATGATCACAGTCAGGCCGCGTTTCAGAGTTACATTCCGAGCGACGCGCTACTGCTGGTCTTGGGTCAGCGCGAAGAACAACGCGTCGTGTCACTGCTGACCGCACTCGCAGCCCGCGCGCCGCTCTCGGAGCCTGGTCAGCCGCTCATCGTTTGGGCCTACTACGACGGCGCCGACCCCCGAGGTCCAAGCAAGCCTCCCAAACAGGAACCGACCAAGAGGCCGAGCGGAGACGACGAAACACGCCCAGGCCCGCAACTGTCCAAGCGGCTCGGCCCGCGCGTGAATGCCGTACCGATCGCCGATGCCGCGCTCTTCCTGCAAGGGTTGTATCAATCGCTCAACTTCTCACATCCCGTTGGGCGCAAGGAGTACCAGTTCCTCCACCATCTGCCTGAAATGATGGGCTCCCTCCTGGAAGACCCGCCTGCAGCCGCGTCCGGCGCGAATCCCCAGGCTGATGCCGAGGAAAAGACCGAGAGCGAGACCAAGGCCAACGACCGAGCCGCACTGCCTTCCCCGTCTATCAAGCTTTGGTTCAACCTCTACGAATACCGTTCAGTCGCGACCTTCATCAGCGCGCTCGTCGAGCGCCTCCGCCGCGTTGATCGCTGGCTACCGCCCCTGGTGCTTTCGCCAGTCGTTGCGTATTCGACCGGCAGCGAGGCGAAGCAATGGCGCCAGCTTGCTACGGACTACCTGATCCACGCGCTCACACGTGAAGACTATCTCATCGAGATCGACGCGCTGCGACCATTCGTGGCCTCACATCCTGCGCTGGCGCTCGGCGCCAAGAACGTGAATCGTCGCCACGAGAGGCGCGAATGGTTGCGCTTTTGCGCGCTGATCGGCGAACTGCAGAAGGCCGCAGACAAGCTCGGCGGCTCACGCATCGTCATCGGCTTGCCCAAGGAAAACCCACCGTCCTTCGACATCCCAGTCTCCGGGCCGCTGAGCATCGCGACTTGGTCGCACGCTGGTTCTGCGAACGGTTCACCGTCGTCGACGCGAGGCACCGAGGAGAACTGGGCCGCCTGGGCCAACCGAATTTACAAGGCATACCTCGTTGCCAGCGCCAAGAAGAAGTCCGCAGACATCTGGGGGCTGAAGAAGTGGCAGTTGCGCGTGCTCCAGGTAGCGTGTTCCTTTCGGCGCCCGCGCTCGCTCGTCGCGCTAACGCGAATCGCACTGCGACTATATAGAGAAGACGGCGCGCCGGGCTCCGCACCTTCAGACCCCGTACAAATCAGAGAGTTGGTAGACCGTGCGAACGCCAACCTGGCGCCAACTTACGAGAGAATCGAGATGGCCATCGAGGGCCTGGTCGACGCAGGGATCCTCCACGCTCAGCCAGGCGGGATGTTCTCGATGCCGGGTGACCAGCGTGACGCGCTCTTCGACGCCATGGCCGCTCACGACCAGGAGCTCTGCTTCAAGATCCAGGGCTACATCGCTGACTACTACCGGATCGACCTGTATGAGCAGTCGAAGAGCACTGCGGCGTACCTCGAATATGTCTTCCACCGCCTAGCAGCCATTACCGACGGTGGTGCCGCCGAGCAGCTCGAATGGCTGTTGGCGTCGCTCGATCGTGAGCGAGAACACCTAATCGGACGGGGTCATGCCAGCATGCTCCTCGACGCGTTCGACAACGTGATGTGGAAGCTGAACCTGCTGCGCAAAGGCAAACGGGCCAGTGCGCAGCAGCCCCTCCTGGCTCACGCTCGCCGCAAGATCGGAGAAATGCGCGCCGAAGTCTGGCACGACCTCACCGACTTCGACGCGAGTACCAAACAATACGAAGCAGTGCACAGGTCGAATGGCACCCCCGGTTTGGACGCGAGCGCCATCAAGAAGGCCGGGCGCCAAGCGTGGAAAAAAGTGTGTCTACCGCAGCTCAAGCAATGCTTCTTGGGTCGCAACGGTATCGACACCAATCGTATCGACCATTTGCTCGACGACGCCGAGAGGGCGTTCAAGGTTGCCTCATGCTGGGGCGCACGCGCTGTGATTCAGCGCGGTGACACGGACCAACACGCGCTCGACGTTTTGGTGGCGTTAGAACGACTCCTCTATGAACTATTGGAGCGACTGGCGCGTACGACAGGGCGCGTCCGTGAACAACACCGGCAGCGTGCGACGCTGCTCGCCAACTGGTGCATCGCGCAACAGATCGACCAACGCACACGCTGGGTGAATCCCTGGGAGAGCGACCAGGTCAAGGTGACCACCGGCGATCTGCGCGAGCTCGGACAACAGTTCATCAAGGCCACGCACGGCTTGCGTCGTTACGGCAGCGGCAACCGACTACGCGATTTGCAAAGCCGAGTGCGCTGCTACTACGCACGCGCCCTGTACTTGGCCAACAACTTCGGTGCGGCCAACGAAGAGCTCAACCGTGCTCACGCCTATGCTTCGCGTGCGGTGGATCCCGAGGGGATCCTGTCTCTCAACATCTACCACTTGCACCGCGCTGAATACTGCTTGCTGCATGGGCTGCACATCAAGAGCGCGGCCACCACTTGGTCACTCTTCAAATCCGCGGAGGTCGCGCTGGCCCAGGCCGAGTCCAGCTTCGAGCACGGCCGCCGCGACGTATTCTGGTGGGGGCGGCTGTTCGTGCTCCGCGCGCGGCTGGCCCTGGAGTCGCTGCGCTTCTTGCACGCGGCGCGAGACAATGTCCCGGTGACCCTGCTGGGGAGGCCACCGGAACACCTCACTTTCGCCGATGAATCCGAAGACAGCGCATCGCGCTTCAGCTTTCACCGGCGCGACCTGCTCAAGGCCGTGCGCTGTCTCTCACAACAGGATTGGGAGGTGGAAAGCGAGCGCATCACGCTCGAAGCACTCGAAGCCATCTCGGCCGGCATGCTCAACATCTTCAAGCACCCGCAACGGCTGGCGGTGCTCGAACGCATTTGGGAGGAACTCCAAAGCCAATGGTACTCGATCCATGGCCGCTCTGATCGCGATGCCGCGTATCGCGCGCGCGACTCGTGGGGCCGGCTCAACGCGCGCGTTGGACTAGAGAAACATTGGCGAAAGCGCGACCAACGCTACGAGATAACCGACCTCAAAGCCAACTTGAAATACGTCGGGCTCAAGCACCACTATCAAGGCCTATCGATTCGCAACCTGCACCTCCGTGGTCTGCGCATCGCGCTTGGCAAGGTCAAGCTCCCCTACGGCCAACTCAAGATCACGCTCAAGCGTGGCAAAACTCAGGTGACGCTCCGAGGGCACGTCGTCAACAGCACCGCGGACGGAGCTAGCGTGGCCCTCGATCCACTCGCCGTGGATGATCGCGATAGGCTGAACGCCATACTAAAGAACGCGAAGTCGTTCCCCCGCGCCGGTCGCCCAGAAAACGGAGCGTTCGAGACAACGGTGCAAAGCTGAGCGTCAGCGTTGCTCTGGCTGCACCAACGGCTCGTCGGCCAACGTGCTCATGCGATTGAAAAAGGTGAGCTCGGTGAGGGGGCCGGCCTCGATGACGCGTCCGCCGTCGAGCACGACGCCATCCTCACAAGACGCAATCGTGCTCGGTCGATGGCTGATCACGATGGTCAATTTGTGCCCTGCCCGCCGCTGAAGCAGCGTCATGATGGCGCTCTCGGAGATACCGTCGATGGCATTGGTGGCTTCGTCCAGGATCAGCAGCTCGGGATCGCGTAGCAGAGCCCGCGCGATCCCGATGCGTTGGCGTTGTCCGCCGGAGAGACCGAGGCCACGACTACCGACGTTCGTTTGGTAGCCTTGGGGTAGCTCACGAATGAAGCGGTCGGCATCGGCCAGCTGGGCAGCTTGCTCGATTCTGTTGGCCGGCGCTTCCGGCCAGCCGTAGGCGATATTGTCTGCGATGGAGCCATCGATCAGCTCGATGTCCTGACCGGCGAGCGCCACGTGATTCAGCCACGCCTTGGGATCGACCTCGGACAGCTCGCGCTCACCGAGCTTGATGTGGCCCGCGCTCGGAACGAGTAGCCGGCAGAGTAGGTTTATCAGCGTCGTCTTGCCGGAGCCCGAGCGGCCCAGGATCGCGACCGCCCGCTTCGGGTGAAGCGTCAGGCTCACGTCTTCGAGCGCTGGGCCGCCTTCGACGCGAGAGGGATAGGAGAAGCTCACGTGCTCGAACACGATGGGTGACGAAAGGCCAGGGAATGGCCCCTCGCCGGCGGGGCCAGGGGGCTTGCCGGTCGGATCGAGGAGCCACCCCACTTCGCGAACGGGTCCGCGTAGGGCGGCGAGCTGGAGGCGCGCCTGGCTCAGCGTCATGAGCTGCGGCTGCATGCGATGCAAGAGAGCGAGGAACGTGATGATCGCCGGCAAGCTAAGCCCCATGAACTGGGCCAGCAGCAAGATTGCGATGAAGAGCGCGGCGTGCAGCACCTCGAACAGCGGCCCCATGACGGAGGCGTTGCGTTCCACGGCCAGCAGCGCCTTCCTCACGTCGTCGGACGCTGCGACGAAGCGAGCTTGCTCCCGCTCTTGCTGGCCGAAGATGCGGATCAGGCGCATCGCGTCGATCACGGTCAGCATGCGCGAGGCGAGCGTGTTGTTCGTGGTCGTGATCCGATCGCTGAGCAGCTCGAGCCGGCGCGCGAAGGCGACCTGTGCGAGGCGGATGGCGAGCACCCCCGTACCGACGCACAAGGCGAGCTTCCAACTCACGGTCAGCAGAAACGCTGCAAAGACCACGACTGCGCCGGCCGATGCCGTGATGGAAAATGCCAGACGAATCGCGTCGGAAGCGCGCCACGACTCGGTCGACACGATCGTCACCAGCCGGCTCGGATCGTGATTGAGGAAGAACGAATAACCCAATGACAGCAGCCGCTGGCTGAGCGCTGCGCGGATCTCATGACCAGCCTTACCGTCTACTAGGGCCACGATGACCCAGTAGAGTGTCTGCAATCCGGCCTTGACGAGGACTAGTCCGAAGATGATCCCCGCCACACCCAACAGCCGCCATTCAGCCGGAAATAAGCCTGAAATCTCCGCAACCACCGGAATGCTAGTCCGCGCTTTTCCAGACGCATCGCCGAGGACCTCGGTAAGCAGCGGGATCAATAGCCCGATGCCTAGTCCTTCGAGCGCGCTGCTCAGCAGGCTGAGCATGGCCGAGACGGGCACGAACCACACATAGCGCTCGAGAATGGGTACGAACGCTTCTCCGACCGTACCAACGGCACGAGCCAGCGCCTGACGCAGCAGTGTTCGAAACAGACCCACGTCAGTTCGTCGTTTCGCGATGGGTCGCTACTTCGCGATCGGTAACCACGGCCAGCGAGCTTATACTCGAATGAGTGACGCGGTCATTCAATTCGGAGCAGCCGGGCGTGGAGAAGGTTGCGGTCGTGATCACGACCTACAACCATGCCCGGTTCCTGGCGGAGGCACTGCAGAGCGCTCGCGACCAGACCCGGCCAGCCGACGAAGTGATCGTCGTGGACGACGGTTCACAGGACGACCCCGCAGCGGTCGTGCGGAATTTCCCCGAGGTCAGGCTCATTCGTCAAGACAACGCCGGGCTGGCGGCGGCGCGCAATACAGGCCTCCTCGCCACGGATGCCGACAAGATCGTCTTCCTCGACGCCGACGATCGGCTGCACTCGGGCGCATTGGAGCTGGGCTTGGCAGCGTTCGAGAAAGCTCCCGAAGCCTCGCTCGTCTACGGCGCTTATCGCAACATCGATGCTCATGGCGAGGTGACGGTTCCGTACCAGTATGCGGCGATTGGTCCGGAGCCGTACGTGGACTTTCTCACGTTCAACATGATCGGCATGCACGCGACGGTGATGTACGCCCGCCGCTTGCTCACCGCGGCTGGCGGCTACGATCCCAGTCTGAAGCGCTGCGAAGACTATGACGTGTACCTTCGCCTGGCGCGCACCGGTCAGATCGCGTCACACGACGGGGTCGTTGCCGACTACCGCTGGCACGGCAGCAACATGTCCTCGAACCCCACCGATATGCTGGACTGGGTGCTGCGCGTCCACGATCGTGAGCGAGAGTTGGCCGAGCAGCGACCGGAGACGCAGCAAGCCTGGAAGGAGGGCCGCAAGCGCTGGCGGGACTACTACGCCGAGCAAGCGCTGCAAGCGTCGAGGGGCCAGTCACTCGGTCCGGCGGCGTCGCGGGTGGCGTCAGCGCTGGTCGCTTCGCCCGGGTTCACGGCGCGGCGCATCGCGGGCAAAGTTAAGCGACGCCTACTGCGCGATGCCAATCCGTTTGCGAAGCGTTGGCCGCCAAGGGTCGGCGCGGTGCAGTTCGGTGACCTCGGTACCACCTCGCCTATCAGTCACAATTTCGGCTTCGATCGCGGGACACCGATCGATCGCTACTATGTCGAGGGGTTTCTCGCGCAAAACGCGGCGGATATCCGCGGGCGCGTTCTGGAAGTGGGGGACGCAACCTACTGCCAGCGCTTCGGCGGCGCCGCCGTCACGCGGCAGGACGTGCTGCATGTTTCGCCGCGAGCCGCCGGCGCCACGATCATCGGCGACCTCGCACGAACAGGCGTTTTGCCCGAGGCGGCGTTCGACTGCATGGTGCTGACCCAGACGCTGCACCTGATCTACGACATGCGGCTGGCGCTGGCAGAGATCCACCGCGCCTTGCGCCCCGGCGGCGTCGTGTTGCTCACCGTGCCGGGCATTAGTCAGATGGACCGCGGCGAGTGGAACCCGACCTGGAGCTGGTCGCTCACGCCGTACGCTGCGCGACGCTTGTTTTGTGAGCTGTTCGACCACACCGAGGTGGAAGTCACCTCCTACGGCAACGTGCTCGCCGCCACCGCGTTCCTGCAGGGCATCGCGCTGGAAGAGGTCGACAGCAAGCAGCTAGACGAAGTGGACGCCGCCTATCCGGTGATCGTCACGGTACGGGCGCGCAGGAGTGGGGGCTGATGTTTGGTATCCGAACTCGACTCCGCAGCTCGGTTCGCGTGCAGCGACTCCGGGCTCTTTTGCGAAAGCCGGCACCGATCATCCTGATGTATCATCGCGTGGCCGAGCTGCCGTACGATCCCTGGAGCTTGTGCGTCGCCCCGTCACGGTTCGCCGAGCAGCTGCGGAGCCTGGTCAGGGCGCGCAATGTGGTCAGCATGGATACGTTGGTTAAGCGCCTCGCGCGCGGCGAGCTGAGCGGCAGGGAGGTCGCGATCAGCTTCGACGACGGTTACGTCGACAACTTGACGGTGGCCAAGCCACTGTTGGAGCAGGTCAGCGCGCCCGCCACCGTATTTCTCACGAGTGGCCGACTCGGAGCGAGCGAAGAGTTTTGGTGGGATGAGCTGGCACACATGTGCTTGGGCGGGACCTCGGCGATAAGCACCACGCTCGAGCTCGCCGGGCGCACCTTCGAGCTCGAGCTAGCAGCTCGAACGACCCCGGGCACGAGCGCTTGGACCTGGGAGGCGCCCCCCAGCAGCGAGCGCGAGCGAATCTACTTGGAGCTATGGACGCTGCTGCAACGACTCGACGAGACGACGCGCCGCCAATGCATGCAGCGCTTGCGGCAGGAGCTGGGCAAGCCTGCGGCGGTGCCAGGCAATCTTCCGATGCGCCGTGAAGACGTGCCGAGGCTGATCGATGGAGGCTTGATCAGCGTGGGAGGCCATGCCCGAACGCACCTCGCGCTGAGCACCTTGTCGTCGTCGGACAAGCGCAGCGAGATTGCAGAGTCGAAGCGCGAGATCGAGAGCCTAACCGGGCGGCCCGTCTCCGGCTTCGCATATCCCTTCGGCGATCGGGACGAGGAAGCAAAGCAGCTCACCCAGCAGGCAGGCTACGCGTGGGCGGTCTCGACGCATTCGGCTGCCTTGCGTCCGCGCCTCGACCTTTTCGACCTGCCACGCCTGCAGGTCCTGAATTGGACGGGACAGCAGCTGCTTCAGCAGCTTTCGCAGCTGAGGCCGGCAGCGTGACGGCGCCCATCCCGCAATACCCTGCCCTCCGCTGGGCCGGCGAGCGCCCTCGGGTCTCGGTCATCATCATCTTCCTGAACGCCGAACGCTTCATCGAAGAAGCCATCGCGAGCGTGCTGGCGCAAAGCTACGCCGATCTCGAGCTGATCCTCGTGGACGACGGCTCGGCCGAAGCGTGCGAGTCGCTCGCCAAATCCTACGCCGAGCGCTTCGCGCCGTTCGTTCGCTACGCTTGTCACGCTGGGCACGTGAACCGGGGTATGAGCGCTTCGCGGAACCTGGGACTTTCGCAAGCTCGCGGCGAGTTCGTGGCGTTCATCGACGCCGATGACGTCTGGGCGCCGACCAAGCTGAGCGAGCAGCTGGCGATCATGGAAGCCTACCCGCGGCTCGGGATGGTTTGCGGTGCAGTGCGCTACTGGTGCTCCTGGGAGGGCGGCCCCGATACCGTCGTCCCTACCGGCCACGCGCAAGACCGAGTCGTGGAGCCACCGGAGGCGACACTCGAGCTCTATCCGCTCGGCCGAGCAGCTGCGCCCTGTCCGTCCGACTTGTTGCTGCGGCTGGCGGCCGTCGAGCGCGTGGGCGGCTTCGAGGAGCATTTCACCGGGGCCAACCAGATGTACGAGGATCAAGGATTTCTCTCCAAGCTCTACCTGTCCTCACCCTGCTACTTCTCGAGTCGAGTGTGGCTGAGTTATCGGCAGCACGCGGAATCTTGCGTTTCGGAGGTCACGCGCAGTGGGCGCTACCACGAGGTGCGTCGCTACTTTCTCACCTGGTTTACCGAGTACTTGGCGCAGAGATCCGAGCGCTCTCGGCGGGTCGAAGTCGCGCTCTGGCGTGCTCGCTTCCGCTACGAGCATCCGCGTGTGTTTCGCGCCGGTCAGCTCGGCAAACAGACGCTGCGCAGGGCAAAGCAGCTGCTGGGTCGAGCATGAGCCACGGTGCCGGGCCGGCTCCGCGCGTCAGCGTCATCATCCCGGCATTCAACGCATCCGGCACGCTCGGCGAGACGCTTGCATCGGTTCAGGCCCAGACCTTCAACGACTTCGAGGTGATCGTGGTCGACGACGGCTCGAGCGACGCCACGGGTGCCGTGGCAGCGCGCTTCGCGGCCCTGGATCCGCGTTTTCGCTGCGTTCGTCGCGACAACGGCGGCGTCGCAGCAGCTCGCAACGCAGCGTTGGAGCTGGCGCGTGCGTCGCTCGTAGCGCCACTAGACGCCGATGACCTATGGCATCCCGAAAAACTGGAGCGCCAGCTGAGTTGCCTGGCCGCCGCCGATCCTCGGACGGTTCTGGTCTACTCTTGGTCCGCCGATATCGACGAAGCGTCGCACGTCGTCGCGCGGCGGCTCGATCTCGACCTGTTCGAGGGTGACGTGTACGCGGCGCTGGTCCTGATGAACTTCATCGGCAACGCTAGCGTCCCGCTGATCCGTCGCGAAGCGCTGCTAAAGCTCGGTGGCTGGGACTCCACGCTGCGCGCCCGTGGCGCCCAGGGCTGCGAAGACTGGCAGGTGTACCTGCGGCTTGCGGAGCTCGGTCCCTTCGCGCTCGCGCGAGGCTTTCTGGTCGGCTACCGCCAGAGCAGCACGTCGATGTCGAGGCGCGTCGGCGAGATGACTCGATCCTACGAGCTCGTCTTGGCTGAGGCGCGGCAGCGCCACCCGGAGCTACCCAGGTCGCTGTTCCGTTGGTCGCGCGCCGCCTACGATCTCTACCGCTTCGAAACGCTGCGCGCGTCGCAGGAGCCCGTGGCGAGCCTGCTGCCGCTGCTGTCCGGCCTGCTCGCAGATCCGAGTTGGCTGGCCCGGCGCAGCACGCGCCAGAAGCTCAAGCGCTGGCTGCGTTCAACGTTCGACTCGAGCACGCCGAAGCCCGGAGGCTTGGTCGGTGCAGCGCAATCCTTTGCGACGGCCTCGCCCGACCCCACCTACCAAGTGAGCGAAGGGCGCTGGAGCGACGCGCGACGCGCGTTCGTCGGGTCGCTCGGCATCACTCAGCAAGCTTGAGCCGCGGCGCCTCGGTCTGCTCGACAGCCACGGTGAGCTCCGGCAGCGGCTCGCTGCGCCCCCGCTTGCGAACGACGTGGTGGGAGCGCCACAGCGCCCAGGGTCCGAGCAGGTTGCCGCGAAGCTCTGTCAGCACCAACCGCAATGGGTAGTGGGCACCACCAAAGTGGGGGCTCGCCCTGCCCGTGAGCGACTGGCCGAGGCTCCGCGCGTGCCTTGCTCCGAGCCGCAGCAGCTGCGGCAGCGCTCGAAAGTCGCGGTCACGAAGCAGCGTGTGCAAATGGTAGGCGACGTGCCCGGTGCTGTAGGCGAAGAGCTGGCGCTCGAGCTCTTCAGGAGTGCGCCGATGCTCGTGCCAGACGACGGAGCTTGGCTCGTAGCGAAGCTTGTAGCCCTGTCGCAGTGCGCGGTAGAAGAAATAGGTATCTTCCCCCACGCCGGAAGGCACGCCCGGTCCCAAGACTTCTTCGAACTGCCCGACATCCGGATCGCGCAAGAGCGCGGCACGAAAAGCGGTGTTGGCAGTGGCCCCGAGTGTCCAGGTGCTGACGGCACGCGTCCACTCCCGGAAGAACCAGGCGTGATCCACCTCCTTGGGTTCGTGTCCTTTACCCAGGCCTCCATACCGCTCGAAATGAAGCTGCGATTCCGCCTCGAGCGCCATCGGCAGCACGTTGCCACAAACGATGTCCACGTCGTTGCGTCGAAACGGAGCTAGCAGCGTATCGAGCCAGTCCGGCGCGAAGGTCACGTCGTCATCGGTGCACACGATGATGTCGCCGGTGGCGCGAGCAAAGCCGGCGTTACGCGCGTAGGAAAGGCCTCGGCGTGGTTCGCGGATCAGCGTCACGCTCGGAAAGCGCTCGACCACCCGCGCAGTCTCGGGGCGGTCCGGCGCGTTGTCGACGACCAGAATTTGCAGGCCTTCTCGCCGCGGCAGAGAGGTGAGCGAGGTGAGGCAGCGCAGCAGCTCCTGGGGTCGATTGCAGGTCGCGAGCACGATCGAGACGCTAGGCTCGGTCGCTGGTCTCGAGTACGAGCGGGGGTTGTGATTGGGAAGCAGGCGCTGCGCCAGGCGAGTGCGGACTGCTGCCAGCGTCGAGTCCCGAGAAGTGCGACCCGCGAGCCGCAGCCACTCGATGGCATCACGGTTCCTCAGCATCTCGTTCACGAGCCGCTCGCGCCCGATGCCCTGACCGCGATTCACGATGTCGACGTGGCCGAGTGGGCGTCCCGAAAGGTTCAGGAAGACGCGCGTGCTGAGGTAGTCGGCCACGTCGTCGATGCTCTGAGCCCCGTTGGCCAGGTCGACCCTGCGCACCGCCACTCGCTGCGCATCGAAGTGCTGGCTTGCTCGCGGTGGGAGCGGCCTGTCGAAGGTGGACGACGCGCCCGGCTGTGCGCCGAACTCACGCTCGATCTGTTGCGCCCGCGCCACAGCTTCGTAGTAGCGAGCCTTGCCGATCAGAGCGCCGCGCAGTTCTTGCAGTCGCATCTCCGGCGGCGTCCGATCGGGGCGCAGGTATTGCCCGACTACGCGCTGCGCGAGTCGGCGCCGCCAGTACCAGCCGTAGCGCTCCACGTTCCGCGCCTCGTCCGGAAACTGCGTGCGCGCGTACTCCAGGAACGCGAACGTGGCGATTCCCCAACTGCCAATTTGCTGCACCAATTGCTGGGGTTCCCGGCGGTGCCGATGCCAGGCCAGGGCCCTCGGCTCATACGCAATCGGATACCCGTGCTTGAGAACGCGATAAAGGATCTCGAGGTCGCCGCCGCCTTCGGTCACCGTGCCGGCGTCGAGTTGAGGCAAGAACAAGCCGATGCGATCGAACACGTCGCGCCGGAACGCCATGTTCGCACCGCTGCCGAGCACGCCAGTACCGAGCGTCATCCAAGGTAGAGGGCGATCGGTCGGAAAGTGGTCCCAGCGAGGAACGAAGCCGCGCCCGAAGCCGCCGTGAGTTTCGAAATGCAGCTGCGACGCAGTCGCTAGCTCGTACGGCGCGATGAGCCCCGTGACGGCTGCGCACGGCTGATGTGCGAAAGCATGCATCAGCGCGCCGACCCAGCGTGAGTCGACGACGACGTCGTCGTCTGCGAACGCGACCACGTCGCCCCGCGCGTCCAGGATGCCGCGGTTGCGCGCCCAATCGAGACCGGGACGCGGTTCGACGACGTAGCGCGCGCTGCGGAACTCGGCGACGACCTGTTTCGTCGCTTGGCTCGTGGGCGCATTGTCGACCACGAGCAGCTCCAGCGCGGCCGGGTCGAGCGCTTGCAAGGCGGTCAAGCAGCGACGCAAATCTTCCGGTCGCTCCCGCGTGCACACGATGACGGATACCGAAGGCGAGCCCGACCGGTCGGAGGTGAGCGCAGGAGCGCTGGCGCTCACCACCTCTTCGTTCGGGGGCTGCCCGCTCAGCAACGCATCGGCCAGCGCCCACCTGGTGATGATGTCCAGTTGAGTATCGAGCACGTGCTCGACCAGGTTTTCAAGGCCGAGTCGCGCTCCGGAAACCGGAATATCCAACCACGCGACGGGTGTTCCCTGCCAACGCGCCAGAGCTTTGACTTGGCGGTAGGCGCTGAGGCTCTCGGGCTCTGTCACTGGGCACGTCAGCTCCAGTTCACAGACCGGTATAGGGTTCCACATGCGAGAAGTTTCGTTACGAATCGGCGAATTGATGGGACTGCGGTGACTGACGTATCAGTCGGCTCGTCGCTGCGAGCTCAAGGCACGTGCGTTGAACCTAACGTCATCGGTGAGTGTGCTCAAGCGCATTCCCCATTTGTTACAGCGAGAAGGTTTACGCCTAGTCTGAGTGTAGTCACGCTCGGTTCACGCGTTTCATTTCGCGACCGGACATTGTTTCGCGATGACGCAACTGATGACGCGGACTAGCATCGACATCATGTTGCGCTCGCTTCTCGTCGCCATCATGTCTTGTAGCGTGCTCGCCTGCGGTAGCTCGAGCGACAGCGCCGGCTCCCCCGCAGAGGTGAGCACCTGTGGGCTACGAACGAGCTTCAGTGGCGGGGTGAGCGCGAGCTTCACCGGGCACGATGACGTCGCTTGCCTCACGCAGCACGGCTTCGATGCGGGATTGGACGCCGACTTCGTGCATCCACCGTCGAAGGTCACGGTCACTCTTGCCATTGACGACGTGGTGGAAGGAGAGACTGGGGAGCAATTCCCGACCCATTTGCGAGTCATGAGCGACGCCGAAACTTGGCAAAGCGACGCCTGCACCATGTCGCTCAGCGAGCATCGCCTGCTCCAAACTGAAGCTTCGACGATCGGTGAGCTGCGGCACTATCAGGTGAGCGGGCACGGGTCGTGCTCAGAGCCGCTCCACGGAGCGGACGGCCTGGCCGACACGACCGTTGCCGAGCTCGAATTTCGAGCCCAATTCACCTGGCGCGACTGAGCGGTCCCGCGCCTCCTGCCGGACGTCGTGGGATGCAGCCGAACTGGCGGAAATCGCCCATGAAAACCGAAACGGGGCCAGGAGGCGCGCCAAAACGAGAATGGCACCAAACCGTGACTAGTCATTTTTCGCGTGTGTCCAACGCTGCCGAATTGCCCTAAAGAAAAACCTCCGGCTGCCGGTCCTGTAAAGAGAGGGAAAGCCATGGCAATTGGCGCCAAAGAAGCTTCAGCGCAAGCGAAGGCGGCTGCTCCCGGCAGGGTGCTGCTGGTAGATGATCAGCCCGAGCTGCGCCGGCTGTTTCAGCGCACTTTGACCAGGGCCGGGCACGAGGTCGCGGTCGCGGAAAATGGTCGCAAGGCGGTGGAGCTGGTCGCTAAGAACAGCTTCGATGTCGTAATTAGCGACGTGCGCATGCCCGACATGGGCGGCATCGAGCTCTTGCAGGCGCTGCACTCCGAAGATCCGGACCTGCCGGTGCTGCTCGTTTCTGGCTCGCCAGATCTGCAGACCGCCTTGAAGGCCGTGGAGTACGGAGCCTTCGAGTATTTGACCAAGCCCGTGAGCCTCGAAAAGCTAGGCGCGAGCGCCGTGCGCGCGATCGAGCAGCGGCGCGAACGCACGCAGACCAAAGAGGCGCTCGAGCAGTACCGCTCGGGTACACGCCAGCGTGCTGCGCGTGTCGTTGGGGCAGATCGCGACACATGGTCCGGCGAGCGACTGCACGGTCGCTACCTCTATTAATTTCAATATGAATTTCGAATCTGCCTTAAATCCCATCAGCGACACAGGTCTTAAAATTTCATCTTGTTCGAGTTTATTGTAAAGGATTGTAAAAGCTTGATGCAGGACTGCACTATGCTCTTTATTTTGTAGATGGAGAATATCATTACTAGCAGTCATAACAAGGTCTCTATGCAAATCAAACATATTATTTATAGAAGAGCCTATAACTGTGATATATGATATGATTATCAAAGATACGAAAATTAAAAAAATTTCAGCTATTATATTTGGGATACTTATAATAGACATCGTTGTGATAAATTGCAGTCATAGGACTATGATAACAAAACTACAGATTGGTAATATTGTAGATGCATATACATAAATTCTATAAGTATAATTTCTTCCAAAATCTAAAAAGACTGATCGCATAATATATCATGAGTCTATCGTTCTCAAATCCTCAAAATCGCACCTAGGGAGCCTATATTTTTTGAGCATACTCCCTTCATATTCCCGCTTAGAAATTAACGCACTTATTTATTCCATTAAAAATTTTCGACGTTTTAAATCAATAACGCCAATATAAACATACCCTAAAAATCTATTGGATATGATAAAATTTAAAAGCATCGAGATGCATCCGTAAATTATTTCATATATGCTTATATCGAAACCTGAAAAGCCAAATTACAAATAAACCGATAGAATAGGTGATAGAGAATAAATAAGCGAAGCAAAAGTTACTAACCTCCACTCAAATTTCGAAAACGATTTTTCACTAGAGATTTCAATAAAAATTTTTGCTATTAAAAAGGAGGACACGCATTCTTTCGAATTTTTATGACTATGCATTATTTTGGTTCTGCGAATTTTAAATAAATTTTATTTGCGATTTTTATCAATGATTTCTGAAAATGACTTCGGTATATCAGTCTCAAAAATAAAGCATAAGGAATCTTAAGCCCTATTTAATCTATAAAAACTCTCTGATAACTCCTCAACTATCACATCCGTTGGAATTTTTCTCCAGGAATTTCAAAGTAGTTATTTTTCTAATACGATTGGGTTTATTATTTCATTTTTCATTTATTTTCAGAAACCTTTTGAATAGTATCCATATTTAAGTGACACTAAAAGTCTGTTTAACAGTACTATTGCACTGGTTGCTAAAACTACTGAGATAAATTTTT
>JBEHXA010000078.1:0-17281 GCA_048498935.1 Myxococcota bacterium | reverse complement strand
CCTCGACCTCATCGCCCAGCTGTTCGGCGTCCCGTCGACGAACACGATCGGGTTGCAGTTGATGGGGGGCAAACCGAGCGAGCCACCCTCGCCACCGGCTCCGCCTGCGCCGCCAGCTGCGCCGCCACCGCCCGGCACTCCGCCCTGAGGCGTGGCGCCGCCGGCTCCACCTTCGACCGTAGCGACGCCGCCCGCGCCCGCGGCGGGATCGCCGCTGCTACCCGCATCGCTCGGCGCGCCTGCTCCGCCGCTTGCCGGTGACGAGCCACCTTCGCCGCCCGCTCCGCCGTCGTCGCCCCGCACGGCCTTCTTGCCGTCGCTGGCGCCGCACGCGACCGCGAACGCACCGGCGAGCACCAAACACGACAGCCCCGGAAGTAAGCGCAC
Source organism: Myxococcota bacterium (assembly GCA_048498935.1). GTDB lineage: Bacteria > Myxococcota_A > Polyangia > Polyangiales > Polyangiaceae > PMG-095. The sequence goes on along the minus strand of JBEHXA010000078.1, from coordinate 16,894 downwards.
GAAAGCCATTTTCATGGATGCGCTTCTATCTCAACCGAGTGCCGGGCGGAACGGCGCGGACATTGATTGTCCGTCCTGAGCGCCGGGTAGCCGCGACGACGCTAGAATCCGCGAGATCGCGGTGATACAAACCGGCTCGTGGCGAACGCGAGCACCTTCGAGCTATCGCAGTCGGACGCGGTCGCGTTCTTGCGTCGCTTGCCGAGCGAAGCGGTGGATTTGGTCGTCACCGACCCCGCCTACGAGTCGCTCGAAAAGCACCGCGCCGTCGGTACCACCACGCGCCTCAAGGTGAGCAGCGGCTCGAGCAACCCCTGGTTCGCCGTCTTTCCGAACGCGCGCTTCGCGGAGCTGTTCGAAGAGGTGTACCGCGTGCTCAAGCGCGACACCCACTTTTACTTGATGTGCGATCCGGAGACGGCCTTCATCGCCAAGCCGATCGCCGAGCAAGCAGGCTTCAAGTTTTGGAAGCCGCTGGTTTGGGACAAGCGCTCGATCGGTATGGGTTACCATTACCGGGCGCGTTACGAGTTCGTTCTCTTCTTCGAGAAGGGCAAGCGGCGCTTGAGCGACCTCGGGATCGCCGACGTGCTGGAGGTGCCGCGCATCCGTGGCGGTTATCCGGCAGAAAAGCCGAGCGCCTTGAGCGAGGTGCTCATCAAGCAGAGCAGCGTGGAGGGCGACTTGATGGTCGATCCGTTCATGGGCTCGGGGTCGAGCGGCGTGGCGGCGCTCAAGCTGGGACGTAGGTTCAGCGGTAACGACGTGGCGGGTGAAGCGCTCGAGCTCGCGCGCGCGCGGCTGAGCCAGGCGGGGGGCGTGGAAGGGGCGCTTTTGCCGCCGCGCCAAGCCGAAGCCGTGCAACAGCGCTTAGCGCTCGGTTAGTCACATGGGGCTGAGCGGCAAAGAGTACGCGGACCTGATCGCCTCGTACCTGGTGAAAAACTTCGGGCCGCGGGGGCTCACCGTGTACCGCGAAGTGTCGATGGGCAAGACCATCATCGGCAAGAATCGCCACGTCGACATCCTCGTGATTCACGAGCAGTCGGCGGCGGTGCTCGCCATCGAGTGCAAGTACCAAGACACGCTCGGCACCGTGGACGAGAAGATTCCGTACGCGATCCAAGACATGCAGGCGATGGGCGTGCCGGTGTGCCTCGCGTACGCAGGTAGCGGCTTTTCTGCCGGCATCCTGCACATGCTGGCCGCATGCCCCATCGCCGCCCAGTGCTTGCCTTCAGCGGCGCTCGAACCAGGCCGCGAAACGCGTGAGCTCGACATCGCGCTCGCGATGGCGTTCCGGTTCTGGGACCTGGTCGTCGCCAACAAGCGCCCGTTCGCACTCCCCGCCGCCGTCGCTTCTCCGCTTGCTGCTCACCCGGTTGCATCGGTCGCATCGGTCGCGTCGGTCGCGTCGGTCGCGTCGGTCGCGTCGGAAGGGCTAGGCGATCCGCTGGGTGCCGGCCCCCTCTTCGCGAACAGCCGCCTCCCCGACGATCGCGTCGATTAGCTGGCCACAAAGCGCTCTCACGAGCACGTCGTCTTCGCTGTCCCGAGCGGGTATTCGCTCCGATTTTCGTGTCGCATGTGCGACATAAAAACCTCAATGAATTCGAGGCGAATTCCGTCGAATGACGCCAAGTCGCAGCTGCGACATCCCGTCAGCCGCAACAAGCCGTCAGCCCAACCCACGTGCACGTATCCAACAAGCGCCTTTGGAACCCGATAAACAGCGTCAGGGGTGGTTGCGGGGCGGCTTAATGAATACGTGCACGTATCCAACAAGCGTCTCCGGAACCCGATAAGCGGCCTCGGGGGCGGTTGCGGGGCTTAATGAATACGTGCACGTATCCAACAAGCGCCTCCGGAACCCCCATAAGCAGGCCTCGGGGGCGGTTGCGGCGGGGCTTAATGAATACGTGCACGTATCCAACAAGTGCCTTTGGAACCCGCTAAACAGCGTCGGGGGTGGTTGCGGGGCGGCTTAATGAATACGTGCACGTATCCAACAAGCGCCTCCGGAACCCGATAAGCGGCCTCAGAGGCGGTTGCCGCGGGGCTTAATGAATACGTGCACGTATTCAACAAGCGCCTTTGGAACGCGATAAACAGCGTCAGGGGTGGTTGCGGGGTGGCTTAATGAATACGTGCACGTATCCAACAAGCGCCTCCGGACCCCCCATAAGCAGGCCTCGGGGGTGGTTGCGGGGCGGCTTAATGAATACGTGCACGTATCCAACAAGCGCCTCCGGACCCCCCATAAGCGGCCTCGGGGGCGGTTGCGGCGAGGCTTAATGAATACGTGCACGTATCCAACAAGCGCGGCGCAATACCGTTGCGATCCATTGCGAGGCTGGAGGGGTGCGTTTGCGGCACGTTGTTCAAGTTCCCCGCAGCTTCCGTCGGCGTTGCGCAGAGCGAGCGCGCTGTGGGGATGGCGGTGGTCGTGGTCGGCTGCGGTAGTGGTCGCGCGGGTTGGTGCTGGAGTGAGTCCTTGGGTTGCTGGCGGTGCGAAGCGGTGCCGGACGGTGGTCGTGCCGATTTGAGAACGTCTTCGTTGGCCTGCACTTTTGGCGGGAGCCGATGTGGCGGCGGTGCGGCGTTGGGGCTTGGTTGGCTCGCCACTTGGTGGGGATGCGCTTTGTTGGGTGTGCGGGGTCGCGGTTCGCGGGGGCTGCGGGTTGTTGAGGCCGACGCGCGGCGGACGGGATGTCGCAGCTGCTACATGGCGTCAGTTGGCAAATCGCGTCGCGGAATCATTGGGGTTTTTGTGTCGCAAATGCGACATGGAGACGCGGCTGGTGAGGGGCTTCGGAGGGGCGATCGCCGTCCGTTTGCGGCGGCGTCGTTATGGGACGCCGAGCTCTGCCAGCAACTCCTGGGCGTGCTCGACGTCGCGGAGCAGGAACAGGATGAAGCGCAGGTCGACGTGGATGCTGCGCGTTGTCGGCAGGTAGACCCAGTCGGAGGCGACGGACTCGTAGGTTCCGTCGAAGGCCAGGCCGATCAGCTCACCGCGCGCGTTGAGGGTGGCGGAACCGGAGTTACCGTTGGTGATGTGCAGGTCGCTCGAGAAGTCGACCGGTACGTCGCCGAGGGTGGAGTCGAAGTAGCGCGAGGCGCGGCTTTCTTTGGCGGCAGCGAGCAAGCTGCCGGGGGCGTTGAACGGCTCCTTACCGGTTTGTTTGGCGACCATTTGCGCGAGCGTCGTGAAGGCTCCGATATCCGAGCCGGCGTAGCCGGGCGGCGCCTTTTTGATGGTGCCGTAGGCGACACGCAGTGTTCCGTTCGCGTCGGGCGCCACGGCTCCACCCTTGGACTCGAGCAAGGCTTGCTGGTAGCGCGGCAGCAGCAAGAGCAGCTTGCCGTCGAAGCGTTTGCGTCGCTCCTCCACCGCCCGGAGCTCGGGGTAGAGCTTGGCGCCGAGGCGGACGATGGGATCGGGGTGGTTCTTGAGGTCGGCTGGCTTGGCGGTGTCGAAGAGCTTTAGCCTGGTTTGTTCGTCGCCGAGCTTGGTCGTGGCGTACAGCTTGTCGAGCGCTCGGTCGATGGCCGCGTCGCTGGTGTCTGCACCGACGATGGCTGCGAGAGCCGGCGTGCGTTGGGCCGGGTCGCGAGAGCGATCGCGCTGGAGCGCGAGCTTCAAGTAGGCGCGATCCAGCTTGGGCGCGTAGCTGGTGGTGAGTTGCTTCAAGCCGTCGCGTAGCTGCGGGACGTTGCGATCCTGGTAGCTTGGCTCTCGCTCGGCGTCGGGCTTTTGCCGCTCGTCGGCCATGCGCGCGACGCGGTACGCCGCCGAGAGCAGGCGCGTGATCAAGTACTCGCTCTGCAGCGCGGTGTCTGCAACGCGCGTCTTTTCTTGCTCGGCGTAAGCCTGAGCGAGCTCACTCAGCACGTTGCCGTACGCCGCGAGGCGCTCGGGAGTTGCCGAAATGAAGGCTTGGAGCTGTTGGTCTTCGGCGAGCTTCTTTTCCAGGAGGTTGCCTTTGCGCAGACCCTCCAGCTCACCCAGGTGCTTGGTGCGATAGTTGTCGAAGCCGCGTTTGCGCCCCGTAGCCTTGATGGCCACTTCCGGATCGCCACTGGAGACGGCTTCGATGGTCGCTAGGAAGGCGTCGAACATGGCGAGCGTCTCGGGATAGATTTTGTCGACGATCTGCTTCATCTCGACCGAGGGCGAGAGCAGGGACGTTTCGGCGGGGTAGCCGGTGACGAGGGCCAGGTCGCCTTCGCGGAGCGGCGTGGTTGCGAGCTTCAAGTGCGCGGGCGCTTGATAGGGGACGTTGTCGGGCGCGTAGTCGGCGGGCTTTCCGTCCTTGCCCACGTAGGCGCGAAAGAAGGCGACGTCTCCGCAGTGCCGTGGCCAACGCCAGTTGTCGACCTCGCCGCCGAAGTTTCCGATGCCTTCGGCGGGCGCGTAGACGAGCCGTATGTCGCGAATCTCCAGCGTCTCCATGAGCGAGTAGCTCGAGCCGCCGTACAGGCTGGTCAGGTTGCAGCGCACGCTCGGGCGGCCCTGTTCGCACTCCGCGATTAGCTGCTTTTTCAGGCGTTCGAGCTCCTTTTCGCGGAGCAGGTCGTCGGTTTGGGCGCGGAGCGCCGGCACGATGCGCTGGGTGACGTCGGTGCTCTTGGTGAGCACGCTGAGGCGCATGGCCGGTCCACCGTTGCGCTCGTCGGCGCGCGTCTTGGCGAGGATGCCATTTTCGAGCAGGTTCGCGGTCGGGTTCGAGTTGTGCTGCAGCGCGCCGATCGCGCAGTGATGATTGGTGATCACCAGCCCGTCTTTGGAGACGAACGATGCCGAGCAGCCGTTCAAGTTGTTGACCGCGCCCAGCACGCTCGAGCGCGGGTCGGCGAGTTGGGCCGGGTCGAGCTGGAGGCCGAGGCGAGTGAGCTCTGCTGCGCGCGCGGGGATCTGCGACGGCAGCCACATGCCGCCGCTGTTCACGAACGGCGGAGGTGCCGGCGCCGTAGTTACCGGCTTGGGCGCGGCTGGCGCAGGTGGCGGAGCAGGGGCACAGGCAACCAGGGCTAGCCCGGCACTGAAGGAGCAAAGTCCCGTGAGAAAACGACGCGACATCGCGCCCGAGCCTAGTCCAGGCTCTGGCTGGCTGCCTACGTGGCGATGCGGCCGAGCTTGGTCATCGTCAGGCGCGCTGCCCGCAGGATCACGGAGCGCGGCAAGAGCTTGGAGGCGAGCGTTTGTGCGCCGTTGACGAAGCCGGGCGTCTTGAGCGTGGCGTGCCGCGCATACGCGTCGAGAGCCTTCTCGACCACCGTGTGCGCGTCGAGCTTGGCGATGCTGAGCACGGCGCCGCTCGGGATGCTGGCAGCCGCTTGGAAGCCGGTCGGCACCGGACCAGGGCACAGCGCGAGCGCGCGGACACCGGTACCGCGCAGCTCTTCAGAGAGCGCGAGCGTGAAGCTGAGCACGAAGGCTTTGGTCGCGCCGTAGGTGGTCATGAACGGCGTGGGCTGGTGCGCGGCGGTGGAGGCCACGTTGAGGATGCCGCCGACTTTGCGATCCAGCATGCCGCGCAGCAGCGCGCGGCTGAGCACCACCACGGACTCGCAGTTCACGCGCACCATGCGCGCCTCGCGCTCCACGTCCATGGTCTCGAAGCGACCGGCCGTGCCGAAGCCGGCGTTGTTGATCAGATGATCGACCGCGATGCCGCGCGCCTTCAGCTCGCGCACCAGCGCGAGCGCGCCGTCCGGCTCGGACAGATCTTGCACGATGACCTGCACCGTGACGCCGTTGACGCGCGCCAGATCGGCCGCCAACTGCTCGAGCTTTTCGCGCGAGCGCGCGGTGAGCACGAGGTTGGCGTGGCGCCGCGCCAGCTCCCGCGCAAACTCCTCACCTAGTCCGGACGAGGCGCCCGTGACGAGCGCCGTGGTGCCACTGAAGACGTCGCGCTTGGCCATGCTTCAGCCGCCCCAATCACCACGCTGGCCGCGCTGGCGCAAGTAGTGATCTGCCAGCACCAGCGCCACCATGGCCTCGCCGATCGGCACGAAGCGGGGCAAAAGGCACGGATCGTGACGGCCGCGAGTGCGGATGGTGGTTTTTTCACCCTGCTGGGTGACCGTCTCTTGCTCGAGCGGCAAGCTGCTTGTCGGCTTGACCGCGGCGCGCACCACGATCGGCATGCCGCTGGAAATGCCGCCCAACATACCGCCATGGCGGTTCGTCTTGGTGCGCACGCCGCCGGGACCCGCCTCGAACAGGTCGTTGTGCTCGCTGCCCTTCATGGCCGCCACTTTGAAGCCGGCGCCGTACTCGACGCCCACTACCGCGGGCAAGCTGAACAGCGCCTTGGCGAGATCGGCCTTGAGCTTGTCGAACACCGGCTCGCCGAGCCCTGCCGGCACGCCGGTCGCGACGATTTCACTCACGCCGCCGACCGAGTCTTGCGACTTTCGCAGCTCTTCGATCAACGCGACCATTTCGGCTGCGCGCCCCGGCACCGGGCAGCGCACGATGTTCGCCTCACCGCTGGGCAGCGTCTCCACCTGTTCGAGCGTCACACTGGCCGGATCTGCGACGTCCGCGATGACGTGACCCACCTGGCTCACGTAGCCGACGACTTTGCCGCCGAACGCTTCAGCGATCAGCTTTTTGGCGACCACGCCGGCGGCCACGCGCGACACCGTTTCGCGGGCGCTGGAGCGACCGCCACCGCGGTAGTCGCGAAAGCCGTACTTCTGATCGTAGGTGTAGTCGGCGTGACCGGGCCGGTACTTGTCCTTGATGTCGGAGTAATCCTTGCTCTTCTGGTCGGTGTTACGCACCAGGATCGCGATGCTGGTACCGGTGGTGCGCCCCTCGAACACGCCCGACAAAATCTCCGGTTCGTCCGCTTCTTGCCGCTGGGTCACGATGCGGCTCTGACCGGGCCGGCGACGCGCGAGATCCTGACGCAGGTCGTCTTCCGAAAGTGAGATGCCGGGGGGGCAACCGTCGATGATGACGACGTTGCCGGGACCGTGGGACTCGCCCGCGGTGGTGACCCGAAAGGCCTGACCGAAGCTGTTACCAGACATGAAGCGGCGTGAGCTTAGACCACACTCAGCCTGCGCGCAGCCCGGCCGCCCGCAAAGTGCTCTTTGCCCGGTCCGCTCTGGTAGAGTGGTCTGGTGACCGCGCTCACCCGGATTTCCGAGGACGAACGGCTGTTTTTCGAGACCGTGAAGGACTTCGCCAGGCAGCGGATCGGGCCGCGCGTGGCGGCCATGGACGACGCGGCCGCCCTCGACGCCGGCCTTTTGCCTGCCTTGTTCGAGCTCGGCGTGATGGGCATCGAAGTCCCCGAGCAGTACGGCGGCGCTGGCTCTTCGTTCTTCAACGCCATCTTGGCGGTCGAGGCACTGGCCTGCATCGACCCCAGCGTGAGCGTGCTGGTCGACGTGCAGAACACGCTGGTCATCAACGCGCTGCTGCGCTGGGCCAGCGAGGAGCAAAAGCAGCGTTACCTACCCAAGCTGGCGACCGAATGGGTCGGCTCCTACGCACTCAGTGAAGCGTCGTCGGGTTCGGACGCCTTCGCGCTCAAGTGTCGCGCGGAGAAACGCGGCGACCGCTACGTGCTCACGGGCCGCAAGCTCTGGATCACCAACGCCGCCGAGAGCTCGCTGTTCATCGTATTCGCGAACGTCGATCCATCGCTCGGCTACAAGGGCATCACCGCCTTCTTGGTCGAGCGCGGCTTTGCCGGCTTTTCGGTCGGCAAGCGTGAGCACAAGCTCGGCATCCGCGCTTCGAGCACGTGCGAGCTCGTCTTGGACGGCGTGGAAGTGCCCACCGAAAACGTGCTGGGCGAGGTCGGGCGCGGCTACAAGATCGCGATCGAGGCGCTCAACGAAGGGCGCATCGGCATCGGCGCTCAGATGTTGGGTTTGGCTCAAGGAGCCTTCGATTGCGCGCTGCCGTACATGCGTGAACGTTCGCAATTCGGCAAGCCGATCGCGGAGTTTCAAGGCATGCAGTTCTTGTACGCGCGCGTCGCCATGGAGATCGAAGCGGCGCGCTTGATGGTCTACAACGCCGCGCGCCTCAAGGACGGCGGCGAGGCGTTCGTGAAGGAAGCAGCGATGGCAAAGCTCTTCGCTTCAGAGGTAGCCGAGCGCACCGCATCGCAATGCGTCGAGTTCTTCGGTGGCGTCGGCTTCACCAAAGAGTACCCCGCCGAAAAGTTCTACCGCGACGCCAAGATCGGCAAAATCTACGAAGGCACGAGCAACATGCAGCTGGTTACGATCGCAAAATTGCTTGGTTGATCGTCGGCTCAGTACCCGACTGAATCCCTCAGCCTGCGCTTGCGCTGATCGAGCGCCCAGTCGATCACGGGGATTAGTTCGTCGGGTCGTCCGGACTTGGCGACGAGCGCGTGGGCGAGGCCTTCGTCGATTTGGTGGCCTGCCTCGAGTTGAGACGAGTGAATCACTCGCATGATGTCGGGCCGTTCCGCTTTGAGCCGCTCCAGCAGCTCCAGGCCGGTGGCCGCCGGCATATGCAGGTCGGTCACCACCACGTCGTAGAGCTTGGCGTCCAGCAGCACCGAAGCTGCCTCGACGCTTTCGGCCATGTCGATTTCCCACGCGGGTCGCGCACCTAGGAGCAACCGCCGCAGTGCCCGCAGCACCATCGGATCGTCGTCCACAATCAGGATGCGCGAGCTCCGAACACCGGAGCCGGAGTGAGGAGGGACGCTGACAGCCATATCTGGGCTACCGCTAGAGCAAGAGTCCTGCCAGACCTTGCGGCCGGCAGGCCGGGGGCGAGGGGCCTTGCCAGCGCCGGCCGCGCAGCTATGGTGGCGGCCTCATGGTCGAACCCGGGCTGGTCACACTCGCCAAGATCGTCGGCACCCTCCTGGTAGCGATGGGCGTCATCCCGTTTCTGTTCTTGCTGTCGCCGGGCGGCGATCGCTCGGAACCCAAAGACCATTTCGACGATATCTAGCCTGCCGGACAGGGGTTTCTGGGCTTCCGTGTGGGGCGTGTGAAACCGATCGCCGACAGATCCGTACAGCGAGCACAGTCGTTAACGGCGCCCTTGGCGCTGAGGGAGAACGTGATGCAGCGGAATCGGATGATGCTGATGGGCGCCCTGGCATTGGTGTCGGCGCTGGCTTGCAACAAGGAAAAGCCTGCGGAACAGCAGTTGGCGCCACCGGCGCCTTCGGCGCTCGAGGCCGCGATGCCCAAGGCACCCACTGCCCTGGCGTTCGAGGTCGATCCGTCGAGCAGCTCGTTCACCTTCCTGATGGATTCGGCGCTCGAGAAGATCGATGGCGACGCGCCGCAATCGCTCAGCGGCGAGCTCTACGTCGACCCCGCTGATCTGACCAAGTCGACCGCGCTCGTGAAGGCCGACCTCGGCAAGCTGACGCTTTTCCAGCAGAAGCGAGCCGACGAGAAGGGCGAGTACGGCGAGCGCACCAAGAGCGATCTGCAGAACAAGCACGCGCGCGGCTGGCTGGAGCTCGACGCGAAGGATCGCGAGGTCACGGCTGCGCAGGCCGAAAGCAATCGCATCGCCGAGATCAAGATCTTGAAGCTCGAGAATCCCAGCGCCGGCGACGTCACCAAGCTGAGCGGTGCAGAGCGCAAGGTGACCGCGACCGTGAGCGGTGACTTCCGGTTACACGGGCGCAAGGCTACGAAGAGCGCCAAGATCGAGCTGAACTTCAAGTACTCGGGCGACAAGCTCGAGGCCGTGGAAGTGAAGACGCTCGAGCCGTTCATGGTCGTGCTCGAGGAGTTCGAGGTGCACCCGCGCGATCCCACCGGCAAGCTGGTGAAGCGGATCAGCGACGCGGTCGCCAGCAACCTCAAGGGTAAGGTCGCGGCGGAGGCTCCGGTGAAGGTGAGCTTCGTCGCGAAGGCGAAGTAGTCGGCGCTTACTTGCGCACGGGCTCGCGCATCACGGATAGGCGCTGGGTAGCGCCGCCGCGCAGCACCGAAATCACCACGTCACTTTGAGGCGCGCCGCCGAGCCGGCTGCGCGCTTCACGCATCGACGCGGCGCGCGCGTCGTCGATCGCCGTGATCACATCGCCGGGAGCTAGCCCAGCGCGCTCGGCTTCGCTGCCGTCGGCTACCGCGACCACCACAACTTCGAGTGCTGCGCCTTGCCCGCGCTCACCCAGCGTGATCGCGACTCCGGCCGGCGCGAACGGGTCCGGCAAGCTGCCGCTCGGTTTGAGCGTGATGCGCACCCCGGACTGGGTGCGGTTGCTCTGCACCTCGAGCCGCACCGAGCCGCGTCCCTGTTCAGGCGAAAAGGCCTCGAGCAGGCGCGTGCCGGGAGCCAAGCCGCGGAGCGCGAAGGCTCCTCGCGTGTCCGTGACTGCGACGCCGCGCGGCAGCGGGCCGCTCGGCAAGTAGCTCGGCGCGTGCTCGACCGCCACGCGCGCTCCCGAGACCGCGTCACCACGCTCATCGACGACCTCGCCCTCGACGATGCCGGGCTCGTCCATGTCCACGTCGGGCAGCTCGCAGGCGCGGTCGTCTCGGCCGGTGCTGGTCACGCTGGCCTCGACCTCGGCGTCGGCCAGCTCCGCTTGGCTCACGTGCAGCTTCACGGGGCCCGGTGCGACGTTGGCGAAGTGGTACACGCCATCGGCGTCGGTGCTCGACGTCTGGTGCATCCCCTCGCTGCTCAGCGTGACCTGCGCGCCGTTCACGCTGCGCCGGCCCCGTAGCGCGGTAACGCGGCCTTGAACCAGCACCCCGCGCTCGAGCCGCAGCTCGATGGCCGTCTCGCCGCCGCGCAGGGTGAGCACTTGCCGCACGAAGCCCGGAGCCTGGGCCGTCACGCGCAGCGGCAATCCGCGTGCATCGGCGATCTCGAGCTTGCCCTGCTGGTCACTAAACGCGGTCGTGCGCAGCGGCGACGCCGGATCGAGCGAGATCACGTTGACCTCGGCGAGCTGGAGCGCAGCGCCCTGCGCGTCCACGACGCTCACGGCCAGCGCTTCGCGTAGCGCTGGCAGCACGACCTCGATCGTCTGCCGTTCACCCTCTTTGACGCTCAGCGGGATGCGCTTTGCGACGCGGCTCGGGTTCTCGGCGCGTCGTAGGTTCAAGGTGACTTCGCGCGGCAGCGCGCTGAACGCGAAGGAGCCGTCGCTCGCCGTGATTGTCATGCGCTGGAAGGTGCCGCGCTCGGCGATCACTTCCACCTCGGCTCCGGCCACGGGTTGATCGCGCTCGTCGCGCACGCGCCCTTCGAGCGAGCCGCCGCGCAGCAAGGTGAGCTTCACGCTGGCCTCGCCGCCTGGCGCGAGCATCACGGCGTCGCTGACCGCTTCCACGAAGTCGGGGTGGCGTACGAGCGCGCGCACTCGACCGGGCGTGACCGGAGCCGCGCGAAAGCGCCCGTCGCCGCCCGTCGCCCACGGTACGAGCTCGTCCTCGGCGTCGAGCGGCTCGAGCGCGGCGTCGACCGCGGCCGCTCCGAGCGCCGCGTTGCTGCCGGGGATCGGCGGGATGGGGCCGGGCATCACGCCCAGCTCGCCGGCCGCGATCAGCGGTCGCGGCCCCGAGAGCGCCCAGTTGAAATGCGAGCGCCGAAAGCGCAGCAGCTGCGGCGTCTCCGAGATCGGTAGTCCCGCGCGGTCTTCGCCGACGATTTCGACCGAGGCCCCGTCGATCGGAAAGCCGCGCGCGTCCACCACCTCGCCGCGCAGTGTGCCGCCGCGCATCAGGGCGAGCTCGACCGGACCTTGCAGTGGATCCGGCACTGCCACGACTGCGTTGCCGACGAAGTCCGGAGCGCGCCCCGAGAGCGTTGCCGGTCCCGAAGAGATGGGGCCGAGCGTGACCTTGCCGTCGCCGCCGCTGCGACCGCGCAGCGGAAACGAGCTCAGGCCTTCTTCGGCTAGCACCACGTCGGCACCGGCGACCAGGTGAGGGTTGTCGCCATCGCCGTCCGTCACGAGCGCGGTCACATAGCGGCCGAGCTCGAGCTGCAGCGTGACTTCCGCGTTTTCTCCACGGGTGAGCAGCGTGCCGAGGAGCACGCGCGACACCAGGGCTCCCTGCGTGGCGCGCAGATCGTAGCTACCCGCGAGCAGGCCGGAGATCTTGCAAGCGCCTGTCGCGTCGGTCTGCGCGCTGCGCGCGGGCCACAGCGTCGCGCCGCCGATCTCGACCGTGGCCGCGACTGCAGGCGCGCCGTCCGGAAGCTTCACGCGCACGAGCAACGAACCGAGGCGGCGCAGCGCGATCTCCAGCGCGCCGCGTACACCGGCTCGGGTCACGCTTTCGTAGCCCGGCGCCGACGCTTTCACACTGAAGGGACCGCTAGCGAGGCGATCGAATTCCGCCAGACCCTTCGCGTCGGTGAGCGCGCCGAACGGCAAGGGATCGGAGGTGGTGACGAGCACGGTCGCGTTAGCGAGCGGCGCGTGTGCCTCGTCGGTCACTTGCACGGGAAAGCGCGTGGCCTGAGCGAGTTTGAGCGTGACTTCACGCACGCCGCCTTCGGCCGCGAGCTGGGTCGAAGCGCGCGCCAAGCCCGCCGCTTCGGCGAGCACCCAAATGCGACCACGCGGGACGCGTCGGAGCGAGAGCTTGCCGTCGCTGTCCGTCGTGCCCTGACCCGCGTCGAAGTAGCGTCGGCCCTGTTCCCAAAACACGCGCACTTGCGCGTTCTCGATGCGTTGCCCGTCCGCGCTCGCCACCACCTGCACGGCGAGCTCGGTGTCACGCTCGGTCTCGTCGACTTTGACGGGAGCGGCGCGCAGCGCGGGAGCCGCCGCGCGCGGTGGCTCGAGCCGCGTATCGCTCACCACGCCGAGCAAGAGGCCGAGCAGTGTCACTGCACCGACCAGCACCAGCAGTGCGTCGAACGCGCGCAGCAGGCGCGCGCCTGCACCAGCGACAGAAGCGTTCGAGCTGGGGCCGGCAGCCAAAGGCACGGCGAACCATAACGCGGAAGCCCCCGTGGGCTATTGCCCTACACCGACGCCGGCCGTTCCCTGCCGCGGCGGCGTAATTCGGCTACACTTGAAGGATGCGTCTCGTGCCCGCCGCGACCCTCGGACTAGCAGTCTGGGTGTGCGCGCTCGGTTGCTCGGAAGCAGCGCATGCGCCTCCACCCGAAGGCAGCTCGGGCGATGGGCAGGTTGCGAGCGGCGGGAAAGGCATCGTGCTCGATCCCGATGTGGATGTGTCCCCGAGCGGCCCATGTGGCGAGCAGCGCATCCCGGCGATCGCCAATCCGCCGAACTTGAGCTTCATCGTCGATCGGTCGGCCAGCATGAGCGACGTGCTGCCCGGTACCGGGCTCACCAAGTACGAGAGCGCTCGGGTCGCGCTCTCGAAGGTGCTGCGGGCCGTGGGGCACCGCGTCAACTACGGCATCAGCGTCTTCCCGGGCCTGGACGGCGCTACCGGCTGCGAGCCCGGCCTGGAGCTCATGCCGGTCGCGCCCGGCGACGACCCCAAGTACGCCCGCGAAAACAGCAATGGCCCGCGCCTGCGCGATCTGCTGGGTCGACTGAGCGCGGCCGGCGTCTCGGGCGGCACACCCGTGGCCGCGAGCTTGAGCGCGGCGTTGCCGACTTTGACCAAGCTTACGGGCGACACATATGCGGTGCTGATCACCGACGGTGCCCCAAACTGCAACATCGACCTGCAATGCGGCGAGCTAGGCTGCATCCCGAACATCGAGCACCTGAGCTACGGCGGTAAAAATTGTACTCAGGGCGTGAACTGCTGCGAGCCGAGCGAGCAGTACCCCCACGCGAACCTGTCGTGCATCGATGACCAGGCCAGCTTGAAAGCGGTAGAAGAGCTCGCGAGCGCCGGTATTCGCACCTTCGTGATCGGGATGCCGGGCAGCGAGCCTTACGAGGCTTTGCTCGACGCCATGGCTGAAGCCGGCGGAACCGCGCGTGAAGGGCAGCCCCGCTACTATTCGGTGGCCGACACCGAGGCGCTGGAAAAATCTCTCACCTCTATCGCGGCCTCGGTCTCGATCAGCTGCGATTTGCCCCTCGACTACGAGCCGAAGGATCCCGGCTTCGTAAACGTGTATTTCGACGACCAGCTGGTACCTTACGACTCGGCGGAAGGCTGGGATTGGACGGAGGACGGCCACGTCGCCTTGCACGGCGAGGCATGCGCGTCGCTCACGCGCGGGGACGTGCTGGAAGTCCAGATCTTTGCGGGTTGTAAGACGCAGCTGAAGTGACGAAGCGCGCGCGATTGCGTGTAAGATGCGCCCGTGACGACGAAGCTCGGACTAGAAGAGTTGCGACGCGCCATCGACGCGGTCGACCAGCAGCTGCTCAAGCTGCTGCACGAGCGCGTGCGGCTCGTGATGCAGGTGGGGGAGTACAAACGCGAACGAGGCATCCCGGTTTACGATCCCGATCGCGAACGCGCGCTGCTCGATCGCCTTTGCAAAGCCGCCGAGCCACCGCTCGACGCCGAAACCATTCGTAGGATTTTCGAACGGCTGGTCGACGAGAGTCGCCGCATCGAGCACGAGTTCGTCTCGAAGTCCTGACGGCACCGCCGCGATCGGGCTGCCAATCCGCAGCCCGAATCGCAGAAACTTCCTTGTCGTCGTTAGGCCGAGCCGGACGGTGTGAGAGTTTTGCGGGGAGGCGGGGAGATCCGCGAGGTTCTTGTTGTTCGAGCTGTACGATGACGAACGGAAACTGCGCAGTCGTCGTCCGTCACGCACGGCTCGAACCCCAAAATTCTCGGTCTCGCGGAGCTCCCCGCCTCCCCGCCTCCCTGTGAATAGGCACTCGGAAACAACGGCGCAGGTGGCGAATGGCCCGATGCACCGTGCGATGCAGACGGTCTCGCCATGAGGCATAAGATGGAAGCAGCCCGAAGCGTGCTCTCCGCGAGACCGAGTGCCGCCACGTGGGTTTCTGCAATCGAGCTGCGGTTGGGCAGCCCCAACGACCCTAGTGAAGCGTGTGCCATTGGCCGTCGTGCTCGACTTTGGGCACTTCGACCTCGGGCAGGCGTGTGAGCGGGGGCGGCATGGAGGGGGGCGCCTCTTCCGTGCCTTCGTTGCGGGCGAGCACGATGTGCACGCGGGGCGAGTTGGCTGACGAGGTATCGGCGCGCAGCGTTAGGCGGCGGCGCAGCTCGTCTTCAGCCGCTTCTTCACGCTCCCAGCGCGCTAGCGTGGCCGCCGTTTTGCGGCGCTTTTTGCGCCAACCGACGACGAACAAGCCGAGTGTGCCGACCCAGATGATGCCGCCCGACATGAGCACGGGCCAGAAGGTGTAGCGACGCGCGACGTCTTCGCGCCATTCGCTCTCGAGCGTCGCAGTCTCCTCGCCGTAAGAGTTGAGGAGCGCGGCGTCCATGCTCTCGCCGTCGCGAAGCCGCGACACCAAGCCGCGAAAGCGGTGCTGCTCTTCCCGGCGCACCAGAAAGCGTACGACGTCTGCTGCTTGCGCGTAGGCGATGTTGGCCTGGTTCTCGTCGGCCGGGAACGTGCGCTCCATTTGCGCGAGCGGCAGCAGGTTGTCGGACATGGTGGCGGTCGCCAGCGTTTGCATGCGGACGAACGAGGTTTCCCCCGATGCCAAGACCGCAAAACCTTCGTTGAACCAGCGCGGCACCGCGTGGCCGGCGATCGCGTCTTCGAGCGCGACGTGCGCCAGCTCGTGCCTGAAAACTTCGGTCAGCTCGTGCTGAGAATTGGGATGCACCGGCTTGACCGTGAGCAGCACCAGCCCGATTTCCGGGTAGGCAACGCCCGCGGCGTAGTCGGGGTAGGGCGCGTTCGCGGGCGCGAGCGTCGTCATCTCGCCGGGCGTGCGCGCTACTGCAACGCGCACCTCGGAGAGCACCGGTTGGCCGAGCCATTCGGTGAGCTGGGTGCGCGCTGCTGCTGCGTCCTCGATCAGCGGTTGGACGCGCTCACGGATGGACGGGTGGTACACGAACGTGATCCATCCGCCGTCGTAGCTGTTGAAGCCGGCCGGGATGCTGGGCATGCGGAGCGAGCCGGCGTGTGAGCGTGGGGCGTCCGAAGGAGCTTCGCGCCGACTCTCCACTGGCACGGAGTTATCGCGCTGCTGCTCTTGAGTGCCAGTGCGCACTCCGCTGGCGTCGCTGACCGGGGCGGACCACGCCGCGTGCGGCCACAGCGCCGCGAGCCAGATCAGGGCGAGAGCGGAGAGCCGCATCCTGCCCAAATATGATGCGGTCAGGAGCCGACGCCAAGCCAGGAGAATGCGGCGAACGAAACCGGCGCGCGGAGCCGCGCTTCGCTCATCAGCTCGGGCCGAGCTGTCAGCAGCAGCCCACCGCTCAGCAGGACTGCCCACAGCGCGCCCGCGACCACGCCCGGCAAGGCCGCGAGCTTGGTTGGGATTTTCAACAATCCAGCGGCGGCGCAAGCGCAGCCCAGCGTCACGCCATCGATCAGCACCAGCGCGCGCAAGCTGCTTAGCCCGAGCGCGAGCGCGGCGACGGCCGAACCGAGACAAGCCACGAGAAAGGAATGGGCTAGCCAAGCGGATCCATTGCTACTCGCCCTACCCCGCCCGACCCGCACTGCGAGCCCGATACAAAGCGTGAGCACGATGCAGGCCACGACCGCGAACGTCGCGCCGCCGAGAGGACGATGATGCGTTGACGATTTGAGCACGCCCCCGAAAAGCGCAAGGGGGAGGGCCGACAAAGCTGTCCCAAGCAAGAGCGCGCGGTCCACGCTCGCCGGATCCTTCAGCGGAGCCCGGCGTATCCACAGGCCGATGGGCACGACCAGTAGTGAGGCCGCCGCCCACAGCAGCACCAACGTCGCCGTCCAGGAGGCTTGCTCCGGCGTCTCACCTGGCGCGGCGAGGCTGGCGGACCGGAGCGCCACCAGTAGTGACAGCGCGAGCCCCGCGGCGATGCT
>JBEHXA010000077.1:0-17298 GCA_048498935.1 Myxococcota bacterium | reverse complement strand
CGAGAGACTCGAGATTCCATCCAGCAAGGCCGCGTCCTGGGGCGAGCGGCGCGCGAGCTGGCGGCGAACTTCATCGAGGTTTTCGGCTACGTAGCGGGCGTCCAACATGACGGCCCCGATTTAGCACGCCTGGCGGCACAAAACGGCCGCCGCTCGCCGACTAATAGCCGACCCCGACCCCGACCCCCACGCCGACGCTGACGCCGCCGTTGGGCCCCGGATAGTGGGCAACCGAGAGCAGATGCGTGACGAGCGTGCAGGTGCGCAGCACAAGTCCGACGCAGCCGCGCCAGGCTCCGCCTGAGCTGCGCTCGCCGTCGGGGCTGAAGTAGACCACCTGACCGTTCGGCATTACCGCCAACCACGCTTCGACGGCTCCAGGCGGCGAGGCGTTGGTGACCCCGACGCGCCCGAGCGAATAATTGTCGCGACCGGCGAGCTGCCCGTCGGGCAGCAGCACCGCGTACGGCTCGTAGTCTTCGTCGGCGACACGGCCGACGCGATCGAGCACGTACGTGAGGTCGCCGTCGATGAAGACGCGCCCGTCGGGCCGAATCTCGACGGCATCCCCATCGTGACTCCAGGACGCCTGCCCGAACGCTAGCGGCGCCCCACCCTCTGCCCAACGCGGCGGATTGCGGGGCGCGCAGCCCGACAGCAGGGCGGGCGCGAGCACGATGGCTAGCCAGGCGCGATGCACCCGAAAACCATAGCAGCAAGCTGTCAGGCCGCCTCAAGCGCATCGGCCGCACGGCCGCCCGCTGGCCAGTTCTGCTCGCTTCGATGGCGCACTGCGGCGCCCACGGTCGGCGGCGCGGGGGCCGTGATAAAAATGCTTCCGCCATGCCTTCCACCAACCTCGCCCTGCCGCTCGGCGGCGCCGCCATCGCGCTCGTTTCTGCCCTGGCACTCGCGCTCGGCGCTTGCAGCGCCACGCCCCTCGGGGCGACCGAGCCCAACCTGGCCAATGCCCAGCAAAAGGCTGGTCCCGGCGGTGAGCTGTTCCAGAAGGAGTGCGCGGCGTGCCACGGCAAGCGCGGCGAAGGCCTGGCCAATGCACCGAGCGTGATTGGTGTGAACGCGCTGCCCATGTACCCGCCGGACCAGGCGCTCTCGACGAGCCCGGGCATGAACAGCAACGTGCAGCAGGCGATGCAGGAGTCGTCTCGGCCGCCGGGGGTTCCGGCGCGCGACGCCTTCCGCAACGCGCAGAACCTTTACGACTACGTCAGCACGAAGATGCCGCTACCGAAGAGCCGAGCAGGGTCGCTGAAGCCCGAAGAATATTGGGCGATCACGAACTTCATGCTGCTCGCGCACGGCAGCGCGGTGCCGGCCGAGGGCATCAGCGACAAGAACGCGAGCAGCGTGCTGATCGCGCCGAAGTGAGGGCGTGAAGCTGACCGGCGCGTTTCGTTAAGCGCCGCGTTTTTTGGCCGCGGTCGCGCGATAGGGCTAGCCATATCGTCGTGGGTTTTCCAGCGCGCGCGTCCGAGTTCCCTCACGACAACGCCGAAATTTCCAGCGGCGCGATCTGGGTCTGCGCAGAGCTGACCGGCGCCGCGCGCGCTGAACTGCAGCCGTTCGAGCCGGTCAAGAGCGAGCCGTTCGTGTTTTGGTTCGATGACGACGAGCCGCACTGCGAGGGCCCGGTCGAGATCGAGCTGGAGCCGGCCTCCGGCAGGGTGTCGGTCACGATCGCGCTAGAGAGCGACGCCGAGACCAGGCTCGAGACCGAGGCCGAGACCGAGGCCGGGCTCGAGGCCGAGACCGAGACCGGGCTCGAGGCCGAGACCGAGATGGAAGCGGTGGCGTTTGCGCACTTTGAAGGCGCTTTGGTGGCGGCTTTGCTGTCGCAGGGGGCGACGCGGTCGGCAGCGCTGTTGCCACGCATTTTGCGGCTGGAGTCGTTACCCGCTGATTCGCTCGCCAAGAACGTCGAGCTCACCTTGCAGAGCCGCGGCTACCTCGACGGCAGCGCGCGCTACTCACAAAAGTTTCGCGACCTGTGCAGCGCCTGGACAGCCGTGCTGCGCGGCGCCTCGCAGGACTTCGCAGCCTGCGGCACGACGACGCTCGATCGCTTTGGAGCGGAGCTACTCACGGCCTTGCTGGCGGTGCCGACGACGCGCGCCGACGATCTCCGGCGCGAGCTCCGCAAGGCCGGAGTCGCAGCGTTCGGCGTGCTCGCGGCAGCGTGAGGTTCAAGGCCGCTTAGCGCTGACGAGGTACTCGAACAGCTCTTTTTTGCTGGTGCGACGGCGCAGCACGCGCACCCGGCAGCGCTCGAAGCCGTGGCGCCGAAACAGCGCCGCAAACAATTGCTCGGCCGGCACGACCACGTCGAAGAACTTGGAGTTGCCGATCACGTAGTGCGCCTCCGCACCGCTCGCCAGCACCCGCGCGAGGCCACCGATGTGCCGGTCCATATCGTGAAAGTAGCGCTCGACGTAGCGCGCCAAGATCGGACTCTGTGCTTCGATTTCGCGCACCAAGCGCGCAAGCTTCGGTAGCCCCAGCGCGGATTCAGGAGCCCAGGTCGAGAGCTGACTCGTGGCGACGCCCCAGGTGCCACCGATCGCGCGCCAATCGAGCTCCCCCGCCTGCCGACCGTGGTCGAGAAAGCCGAGCCAATACATGTAAGGCCTGAGCTCGCGGATGTAGCTCATGCGGTTGACGTATGGCGGTGAGGTGATGACCGATCCACAGCCATTTGCAGGCAAAATATCGCCCAGTTCGCGCGAATCGCCGATCAAGACCTGAGCGTCGGAGCCGGGAAATTCCGCAGCCGCACCCAGCACCAGCTGCTCACAGGCTGCCAACAAACCGGCCGCGACCTCCGCGCCGTGACCCGCCTCGGCTCTGGCCCGAAACGACATCGACTGATGCCCGAAGCTCACGTTGCCTACGTTTATGAGCGTGCGACAGAACGCGAGCGCCGCGAGGTCGCGCGCTTTGCCACGTTTGCCATTCAGCTCCGCGAACGCTCGCGATAGGGCCGACAGGGTGTGCTCGTCCCACCACTTTTCGATTTGGTGCAGGGGCGGCACCCAACCTCGACGTTTACCCTGCGCCGCCGCGCGTGCCATCGCAGCGACCAGCGTGCGAGCCTTGCTCAGGTCGGCCGCGGAGTAGCTACGGCTCTTGGTGAGCGAAAGCCAGCGAAGGAACGGATTGATGTCGACGGTTCGGCACGCCACGCCTAGTTCGGCGCACGCCACGAGCGTCGTGCCGGTGCCGCAAAATGGGTCCAAAACCGGCAAATCCGGCCGAGAACGCTGCTGCAGCAGCTCCCGCACCAGCTGCACCGAGTACGCCGGCGTGAGCCGCAGCCAGCCATGCCTGGTCGCGCGCAGGTTGCCGCGAAACGTGATGGCTGGAGAAAGAGCGCGCTCGCGCGGGACTTTGACGCGCGCGTTCACGCGGTCACGTCTTCGCCCAGGTAGGCGCCTTTGACGCGCGGATCCTGACGCAGCTCGGCGCTCGTACCCGATAGCGCCAACTCGCCGGTCACGAGCACGTACGCGCGCGACGCTGTCTCGAGCGCAAGCCGCGTGTTCTGCTCCACCAGCAGGATGGTGAGGCCGCCGCGCGCCACCTCCACGATCGCCTCGAAGATCTGTTCCACCAGCTTCGGTGCCAGACCCAGGCTCGGCTCGTCGAGTAACAGCAGACGCGGGTCACTCATCAGCGCGCGGCCGATGGCCAGCATTTGCTGCTCGCCGCCCGAGAGGGTGCCGCCCTCTTGGCTCAAGCGCTCCGCGAGCCTCGGAAATAGCTTCAAAACGCGATCCAGGCGCTGCTCGCGCGCCTCGGGCTCGCGCTTCAAATAGGCACCCAGGTCTAGGTTTTCTTGCACCGTGAGGTTGCCGAAAATGGCGCGCCCCTCCGGCACCAGCGCGACGCCTTTCGAGACGATGCGGTGCGTGGACATGCCCGTCACCTTCTCGCCGAACAGCACGACGTCACCGACCTGAGCCGAAACCAGGCCGACGATCGCCTTCAACGTGCTCGTCTTGCCGGCACCGTTCGCGCCGATCAACGTCACGATCTCGCCCTTGTCGACGGCCAGCGAGATGCCCTTCACGGCCGCGATGCCGCCGTAGCCCACGCGCAGGTTCTGAAGCGAAAGCGCGTCGCCGGCAATCACGCGGCACCTTCTGTCGACTTACCCAGGTACGCGGCCAGCACCGCCGGGTCGCGCTTGACCTGCTCGGGCGCGCCGTGCGCGATGGTCTCGCCGTGGTCGACGACGTGCACCTGCTCGCACACGCTCATCACGACTGCCATGTTGTGCTCGACCAGCACCACCGTGAGGCCCATTTCGTCGCGCAAGAGTCGGATTTGGCGCTGCAGCTCGGCGGCCTCCTGGCTGTTCATGCCGGCCGCCGGCTCATCCAAGAGCAAGAGCTTCGGGTCGAGCATCAGCGCGCGCGCGATCTCGAGCCGGCGCTGCGAGCCGTAGGGCAGCGAGCCTGCCACCTCCTGGGCGTGCTTGGTCAGGCCCATCACCTCGAGCAGCTCGTGGGCGCGCGTGCGGAGCCGCTCTTCATCAGCGGCTTGGGCACGCGTGCGCAGCACCGCGTCGAGCACGCTCGAGCGGTGCAGGTGATGGCCCGCTACCATCACGTTCTCTTCCACCGTCATGGCTCGGAACAGGCGGATGTTTTGAAAGGTGCGCGCGACGCCTCGGTTGGCGATGCTGGCCGGCGGCTCACCCCCGATGTCGTGCCCCGCGAACGAGATGCGCCCGCCATCCGGGCAATACACGCCCGTGATGACGTTGAAGAGCGTCGTCTTGCCCGCACCGTTCGGACCAATCAGCCCGAAGATGGAGCGCTCCGGCACCGTCAGCGAGACCTGCTTGAGCGCGCGCAGGCCACCGAAGATTTTGTCCACCTTTTCCAGCACCAAAAGGCTCATTTGGAGCCTCCGGAGGCCAGTTTGCGCGAGCCAAACCGCGCGCGCAGCACCTCGGAGAGCTCGCGCGAGCCGAACAGCCCCTGGGGCCGAAGCAGCATGATCGCGATCAGCAGCAGCGCGTAGAGCACCAGCCGGTACTGTTGCAAGTCGCGCATCAGCTCCAGCGTCACCGCCACGAACACACCGCCGACGACTGCACCCGAGATCGAACCGAGCCCACCGACGATGATCATGACGATCATGTCGATCGACTTGTCGAACCGAAAGTCCTCCGGACGAATGCCGGACTGCATGAACGCGAAGAGACCACCGGCGATGCCGGCACAGGCCGCGCTGATTGCGAAGGCCATCACCTTCAAGCGCGTCGTCGGGGTGGCCATCGCTTCAGCGGCGATCTCGTCCTCGCGAATCGCGGCCAGCGACCGGCCCGTTTGCGAGAACGTGAGATTGCGGATCGCGACCACCAGCGCGATCGCCCACAGGTAGACCCAAAAGAAATTGGTGTACGCGGGTAAGCCGGCCGGGCTGTCCCCGAAGTAGCCAGTAGCGGCGCCGAGAAACTTGGCGTTGTTGAAAGAAATCCTAATGATTTCGCCAAACCCCAGCGTCACGACGGCCAGGTAGTCGCCCCGCAAGCGCAAGCTCGGCGCGCCCACCAAAAGGCCCGCCAGCCCCGACAAGAGCGCGCCGATCACGAGCGCCAGGTTGAAGGTCACGGCCTCGGCGAGGGAGCCGGCACCGAGCACCCGCTGCACGCTGGGCGCGAGCTGCACGCCGAAGAACGCCGCACCGTACGCGCCCACCGCCATGAAACCGGCGTGCCCGATCGAGAACTGACCCGTCGTACCGTTGATGAGATTCAACGACACCGCCAGGATCACGTTGATGCCGGCGAGCAGCACGATGCGCTGCACGTACTCGATGAGCCCGTCCTGCATCCACCAGCCGACGCCGTAGAGCGCCAGCGCGACCAGCACCGCCACACCGAGTCGGCGCGCGAGCTGCATCACACCTTCTCCGGCCGGACCACACCGAGCAGCCCCTCCGGCCGCAGGATGAGGATGACAATCAGGATCACGAACGTGATGGCGTCGCGATAGTCCGGCGACAGGTAACCGGCAGTCAGCTGCTCGGCTAGCCCGATCAGCAGTCCGCCGAAAACAGCGCCCCGAATATTGCCGATCCCGCCCAAAACAGCAGCCACGAAGGCCTTCAGGCCCGTCAGCATGCCCATCAAGGGGCCAATCATGATCTGGTCGAGGCCAAACAGGATGCCGCCCGCGGCTGCGAGGGCCGAGCCGATCGCAAACGTGGCGCGGATGATGTGGTTGGTGTCGATGCCCATCAGGCGCGCTGCGTCGATGTTGGTCGCGACCGCGCGCATCGCCTTGCCGGTCCAGGTCTTTTGGACGAACCAGGTGAGCCCGAGCATGAGCGCCAGCGCGACACCGAAGATGGCGAGCTTGACGTTGGTCACGATGACGCCACCAATCTCGTAACGCACCTCGTGCAGGATGGGCGGGTAGGGGCGCGGGTTGGGCGAGAACAGCAGCATGGCCGCGTTCTGCAAGAACAGGCTCACGCCGATAGCGGTGATGAGCGGCGTGAGGCGCGGCGCCGAGCGCACCGGCCGGTACGCGAACGCCTCGATAGCCACGCCCAGGAGGCTGGAGGCCAGCATCGCTGCCACCAGCACGATGGCGGCCAAATACAGCGGAAAACCGCCGTTCGGGTAGCTCTGCACGCCCAGCCCGAGCGCTGCGTAATAGCCCGCGTACGCGCCCACCATGAACAACTCGCCGTGCGCGAAATTGATCAGCTTGAGGATGCCGTACACCATCGTGTACCCGAGCGCGATCAACGCATAGATCGAGCCCAGCGACAGGCCGTTCAGGACTTGTTGGAGAAACTCACTCACGCGCGCTCACGGATTGACCAAGGCTTCGTATTTCGCTTTGCCGCCGGTGATCTTGAGCACGACCACGCTCTTCTCCGGGTTCCGATCCTTGTCCATCGTGATCTTGCCCGTGACGGTCTCGAGATCTTTGGTGGCCGCGAGTGCGTCGCGGATCGCGGGCGGGTCGACCTTGCCGGCGCGCTTGATCGCGTCGGCGATGACCATGATGCCGTCGTAGCCGAGCGCGCCGAGGCCGGTCGGCTCTTGCCCGTACTTGGCCTTGAAATCGGCGACGAACTTTTGCGACTGCGGGGAGGCCTGATCGGGGGCGAAATGGTTCGAAAAATACGAGCCTTCCAGCGCCTCGCCGCCGATCGTGAACAGCT
Organism: Myxococcota bacterium; assembly: GCA_048498935.1. Lineage (GTDB taxonomy): Bacteria > Myxococcota_A > Polyangia > Polyangiales > Polyangiaceae > PMG-095. The sequence goes on along the minus strand of JBEHXA010000077.1, from coordinate 10,092 downwards.
CCGGAGCGTCCCAACCGTCTCCGCCCATCAGCGGCACCTTAACGCCTAGCCGGGCCGCGGTGCGCGCGATTGCGCCCACTTCCGAGTAGTAGCCCGGCACCCAGATGGCTTGCGCGCCCGAGCTCTTGATGGCCGTGACCTGCGCGCTGAAGTCGGTGTCGCCCGCCGAGTAGGACTGCTCGACCGCGATCGTTCCGCCGCTGGCCACGAACGCCTTTTGAAACGCGTCGGCCAAGCCGATCGAATAGTCGTTCTTCACGTCCTTCAGGATCGCGACCTTGTCGAGCTTCAACGTTTGGCGAGCGAACGTCGCCATCACCTTGCCCTGAAAGGGATCGATGAAGCAGACGCGGAAGATGTAGTCGCCGACCTGCGTCACCTTCGGGTTGGTCGACGACGGCGAAACCATGGGAATTTTGCGGCGTTGAGCGATCGGACCGCCCTGCAGCGACAGGCTCGACGCCACCTCACCCAGGATGGCAGTCGCTTTCTCCACGTCGATCAACCGCGTGACGGCGTTGGCGGCTTCAGCCCCGTCGCCGCGCGTGTCCAGCGTGACGATCTTCAACTTTTTCCCGAGCACGCCGCCCGCTGCGTTCAACTGGTCGGCAGCCAAGCGAGCTGCCTTGTCGGTATCTTGCCCGAAGTGGGCGGTATTGCCGGTCATCGACGCGTAGTGGCCGATGACGATCTCGCTCGCCTCGGCCTTACCGGCGCCGGCCTCGTCCTTCTTCTTGCAAGCCGCAGCCGAAATCGCGAGGGAGGAGGCCAAAAGTAGGACGAGCGAGCGGCGTTGCATTTGAGCGGGCTCCTTGTGACGGGTGCGCGACGCTAACACAACTACCGGGAAATCCGGCCCAAACGCGCACGAATCGGCCCCACGGGCTGCGTCCCACCCAGAAAAGCAGCGCCAGCGTCGCAGCACGCTCGGTCATTCATGACGTCATCAGGAACCCGCCTCGCAAGCTTGGGTTTCGGCGAGGCTTTCGCGAGGACTGGAGCGGAGCGTACTTGAGTACGTGAGCACCGGACCGCAGCGAAAACGAAGCCCAAACCCAAGCTCGCGAGGCGCCCTCACCGGACGCATCACGCCCTCGAGCGACGTTTCACTTGCAGGGCCGGAGGATCTTGAGGCCGTCGACCTCGACCTCGCAGAGCGGCTTGGCGGGAGCTGCCACAGGGGCGGCGAGCTTGATCAGCACCCGTTGATCCTTTTGCGCCAGTACCTTGGCTTTGCCGCGCAGCGTGCCCTTCTCACCCGAGAGCTCGAGCGTCTCGTTGGGCGACGCCGTGACCTGGCAAGGCGTCGTGTCGCACACCTGAAAGCCGTTCTTCATCACGGTGGCGCCGGGAGGATCGGTGGCGACCTCCAGCGTGACACCCGCGGGGGTTGGGGGAGCGACCGACGGTGCAGGCGCCGGCGCGGCCGCGCTGACTGTGGCTGAAGGAGGCGGTTCGGGCGTGACTTGAGGCGCCTCCGGTACCTTCGCGGCCGCGGACGGCTCGGCTGCCGGGCTCTGCTGACCGCGCAGAAAATAGGCTCCCGCGCCGCCCCCGACGATCAACACGCCCACGAGCGCTGCTACGAGTGCCCCGCTGCTGCTCGACTTGCTCGGTGGCCTGGTGACGGCCTCGCCGCCCAGCTGAGTCTCGGCACGAGCGGCGTCGGTTTCCGGGCGCGGCATGGTGACGGCCGCGCGCGCCGCCTCGCTCATGCCTGGTCCGGTGCCGGCGTGGTGTTGCCCGCTGACGAACTGCTGCGCGGTCGGGCTGGGAGCGAGACCCCCACCGCCCGTCGTCGAGAAGCGCTGCTCGCCGCCGACCTGGCTGTAGGGCCCGCGCAGGCCCGAATACTGGCCTTCGGGGGTGGCGGCCAAGGCACCGGCCAGCTCGTTCATCGACTGGTAGCGGTAGTTTGGATCCTTGGCGAGCGCGCGTTGCACCACGCCTTCGAGCTCCGGCGAGATCTGCAAGTCCGCATACACCGCGCGCATGGCCGGCGGCATCTCGTTGAGGTGCTTCGTGAGCACCCCCAAGAAGGTCTCACCCGTGAACGGCACCGCGCCCGTGAAGAGCTCGTAGAGGATGATGCCGACCGCATACACGTCGCAGCGCAAATCAGCGTGTTTTCCGCTGGCTTGCTCGGGCGCCATGTATTCGGGCGTCCCGAAAATCATACCGGTTCGGGTCAGCCGACGATGCTTGGATTCGACCGCCGCTTCTTCGTTGGACGGCTTGAGCTGCGCGATCCCGAAATCGACGATTTTGACGATTTCTTCGCCGTCCGCGGTGCGCTGCAAGAATACGTTCTCGGGCTTCATGTCGCGGTGCACGACGCCCTTGGCGTGGGCCGCCGAGAGCGCGCGACAAATCTGCATCGCGATCGGGAGGGCGCGCGGCGCGGTCAAGACACGCGAGCGCTGCAGCTCGTCGGCAAGGTCGTTACCCTCCAGAAACTCCATGGCCAGGTAGAAGCAGCCGTTCTCGAGCTGACCGAAGTCGAACACGTCGAGCACGTTGGGGTGCTTGATACGCGACGCGCTGATCGCCTCTTGCTGAAAGCGCGTGACGATGTCGCCTTTGTGCGCGTACTCGGCCCGCAGCACCTTCAGCGCGATGCGCTTTTCGATCGCGGAGTGCTCGGCCAGGTACACCTGACCCATGCCGCCCTCCCCGAGCAGCTTGATGACCTTGTAGCGTCCCGCCACCGTCGTACCGACGAGGGGATCTCCAGCAGGCGGTGATTGCATGGCAGGCTGCGGCCCGTCCGGCCCGTAAGAACCCGAAACCTATCACGGCCCCGGCGCACCCGGACTCCGATTCTGATACGGTCCAGGGACCTCGATGATCGTAGTGATGGAGCCGGACGCGACGGATCAAGCCGTCGAAAGCGTGATTTCGTTTTTGGTGAACGCGGGGTTCGACGTGCATCGCTCGAGCGGTGCTTCGACCACCATCTTGGGTGTGGTGGGTGACCTGACTGGAAACGACGTCACCGTGGTGAGCGAGTTTCCCGGTGTGTCGCAGGTGGTGCGCGTGAGCGAGCGCTTTCGGCTCGCTTCGCGGCGCTTTCGCCAACAGTCGACCGTGGTCGACGGCCCCTGGGGCACGATCGGCGGCGACAAGCCATGGATCGCGATCGAAACCGTCGGGCCGGCTGCCAATGCCGTGGCCGTGACTGGCGGTAGCCCAGCGAGCGAGCCGCCCCCTCCGTCGAAGGAGCTGGCGTACGAAGTGCGCGCCGGGCGCCCTTTCGATGCAGCTGTGACGCGCTCGCCGCGCGCGGTCGACAGCATCGGCGCGCTGGTGTGCCTCTCGATTCATCCGCAGCCGCTCGATAAGCGGTTTCCCGTGCATTTCGTGGAGCGCGGGCCGAGCTGGGGCGCCAACGCCTGGATCGGCGCCGCGGAGCGCGAGCTTTCGCGCGGCGACAACAGCATCGTGCTGCTCGAAGCCGGCGGCGAATACCCGAACGGAGCGCGCACGCTCGAAATCGCGGCGATCGCTCGCGCCAAGCAGCGCACGCACCTGCCCATCGTGGTGGACGTGCCGACCATCGCGCAACGCGCGCGCTACATCGAGTCGGTGGCGTGCGCGGCGATCGCGGCCAGCGCGGACGGTGTCATCCTGCGCACCTGGATCGGTCCGGAAGGCGAGATTCCGCGCGTTCCGGCGACGCTGCGCTGGGCCGACGCCGTCAAGCTCGCCGAAAAGCTGCGCGCCATCGGCCAGGCCATTCGCGGATGAAGCGCGTCACGATCGTCGGCTTCGGCCTGATCGGCGGCTCGCTCGCGCTCGCGCTGCGCCGCGGCGGCAAGGTTCACGTCACAGCCATCGACCGCGAGCCGGTGCTGTCGCGTCCCGAAGCCCAAACTGCCGCCGATGAGCGCCTGGCGCTCGACGACAGCGAGGCGCTCAAGGCCGCGCTCGAGCGGTCGGACGTTACGGTGCTCGCGGTGCCGGTGGGTACCATCGTGCGGCTGCTCCCGTGGAGCCTCAGCCACGCGCCCGTCGTCACCGATTGCGGCTCGACCAAGCGCGAGATCGCGCACGCCGCAGCCGAGCACGCGCGCGGCGCTTTTTTCGTACCCGGCCATCCGATGGCCGGTTTGCCCGATGGCGGCATCGAGAACGCGCGGGGCGATCTGTTCGAGGGCCGCTCGTGGATCTTGAGCCCCCAACAGGCCGATCCCGCCGCGTTCGACGCCGTCTCCGACCTGCTGGCGCTCACCGGAGCAAACCTGGTCGAGCTTTCGCCCGAGGCGCACGACCGCGCGGTCGCGGTGACCAGCCATTTGCCTCAGCTGCTCGCGAGCTCGCTCTTCACGCTGCTCGACGAGCGGACTGCGCGCCTGGCGATGGGCCCCGCCTTCGAACGCGCGACGCGCGCCGCGGGCGGCCCGGAATCCATGTGGAGCGACATCTTCGAGACCAACGCGGACGAGGTCGCGCGCGCGGCGGAAGCCTTGAGCCAAGAGCTCGCAGCAATCGCGACCGGCCTTCGTCGCTCACCGCCCGACACCCAGCCGGCGCTCGCCGTGTTGGCCCGAGCTCGCAGCCGTCGCAGCTGAACGGGCGCGCCCCTCTCCGCGAGCATGGGAGCCCTCCGACAGCGCGATCCGCACGCGACCCGATGCAATTGGCAGGAATGTTGCTAATCTCTTTGCGGTGACTCGTTCGGCTCGGAGGCTCTGTTGGATATTCGCGGCCTGCTTCGCGCTGGCCTGCGAGATCAATCCACAGCCTCCGCTGCCCAGTAACGACGCCAACGGCAGCAGCGGTGGCTCGGGTGGTACCGCGCCCGGCGTTGCGGGTTCTTCGTCGTCCACGGGCGGTACCGGGTCGGGCACGGGCGGCACGTTCAACGTGCCCGGCACCGGCGGTGGCTCCGCAGAAGGTGGCCGCAGTCCAAGCGCTGGCGGCGCGGCGGACGACGCGGGCGGCGCGGGCGGTGACGGCGCTGATATCGGAGGTGAGGGTGGCGGCGCGGGCGATGGCGGCGCTGCGGGTGACGGCGCGGGCGGTGACAGTGGCGCGGCGGGCAACGCTGGCGACGCCGGTAATGGCGGCGAAGGCGGCGCTCCGTAGTCGAAACCGACCCACCGACCGACACCGAGATCGCGAAGTGTGCCAGCTTGTGCCAGGTCCACGTGCGTCGATTTTCACAAGCTGCAGGCTGAACTGGCCCGGCGCGCGGTTCGCCCTGGATGGCTCAATTTGTGCAACATTGGCACTGGATGATCTCGCTCACGCCCCTGCGGACGGTTGCTGCGCTCGGCTGCGCCTTCGGTTTGGCGGCGTGCGAAATCAATCCGCATCCGGACCTGCCGGGGACTCCTCCCGCCATGGGTGCCGGCGGCACCAACACCACCGGTAGCGCCGGCACCGGCCACATCGACTTGGGTGGCTCATCGGCAGGGTCGGGTGTAGCGGGTGTTCCCGGCGGCGCGGCGAACACGGGCGGCACGGGGGTGCTTCCGTCGGGAGGTACCGCCGCGACTGCAGGCAGCACGGGTGTGGGCGGCACGCTCGGAACAGGCGGCGCTGGTGGCTCCGGCGGCGACGCTGGTCAAGCCGCTGGAGCTGGTGGCGTCGGCGAAGGCGGAGCTGGTGGCTCGGGTGGCACCGGCGGGTCAGGCGGTAGCGCAGGTTCCGCTGGCAGTGGTGGCACCGCCGGCGCGGGCGGTAGCGCTGGCTCCGCCGGAAGCGGAGGAGCGGGCGGTAGCGCTGGCTCCGCCGGGAATGGCGGCTCCTCCGGCGCGAGCGGCTCCTCCGGCGCGAGCGGTCACGGCGGGATCACGCAGACGCCTTAGCCGGCGGCGGGCCGCGTCAAATACTGATCCATCACGTTCGAGATCAGGTCGGCCAAAATGCCGTCGGCCACGCGCAAGCGACGGCTCAGCTCGCGCGCCAAATTCAGGATGATGATCGCGTAGCTGCGTAGATCATGCCGGTACAGCGCGTCCAGATCGGCGGACGAAACGCGCAGCAGGCGGCTCGGCGCCAAGGCGCGCACGGTGGCCGAGCGCGGCTGGATGTCCACGATGCTCATCTCGCCGAACCAGTCACCGGGGCCGAGCACTGCGACGCGCGCTTCGGTGCTGCGCTTGCTGCGCTTCAGCACCTCCACCTCGCCGCTGATCACGACGAACATGGCGTTGGCGTCGTCGCCTTCGCGAAACAACGTAGCCCCGGCAGGCGGTGCTTCGACCGTCAGCAAGGTGGACAAGTACTCGAGCACGTCGTCGCTCAGCGCGCCGAACAGTCCGATGTTCCTCAGCTCGGAGGGCCCGATCGCATTGGCCGAAGCGCTGCTCATCGAGTCCGGATCACTACTACGGAAGCCGTCAAACGTCGAAGTAGAGCGGCGGCCGGCTCGCACAAAATTGGCCGATATGTGCCAGTGAAGCGGCCGAAATGTTCACGAAGGCGACACCCATGCCGGGCGGCGCATCGGGCGCCCCGTCGCGGGTCCAGCGCACGACACCCTCCGCGTTGACGACGTGCCCGTCGGGGAGCACGAAATAGAGCGATACGGCGCTGCCGGGCCGCGCTGGCTCGTAGGTGGCGACGAACACACCGCCCGTCGAAAGGTCGAGCGAAAGCCCGGTGTAAAAATGCGACTCGCTGGTCAGGCCAATCTCGACCTCGATGAACGCGCGGGTGTCGCCACGCGAGCGCCGTTCGCCCACCGGCGCCAAGGACGGACGCCGAAATTGTCCCGTCGGTGCGGGGGCTCGTGGAAACCCTGCCAACGCGCGCAGCTCTTCCGCGTCCGAGTCGGAGAGCGCGCCTGCCTGGATGCGCCCTCTGCGCTGCCGCAGTGACAGTTGCAGCACCGGGTAGAGGAGCGCGAGCGTGCGCGCGATGGCGGCGCTCACGTGCTCGAGCTCGTGGTGTCGGCCGCGCAGCGTCGACAGCCCTTGCAGCGCACGCTGCAGGCCTTCGGCGGCTGCGTGAATGTGGCGACTCGCAGCTTCGTCCGTCGTGCCGGGCGTTTCAGCGCTGTAGAGCGCGCTGGAAGCTGCTGCCGTTTCTTCGATGGCCTGGTCGATCGCCGGATCAGCGAGCCCCAGGGTCTGCAACTTGAGGAGCGCCGTGGCCAGCGCTTGTCTGCCCTGCCTGGCCGCCGTCGCGACAGCGCCGGGCGCGGTCACAGGTTCTTGTGGAAAACCACGCGCGGCCGTGCGGGACCGGCGTAGTCCTCGATATTCGAAACGCTCCAGCCGGTGGCGCGATGAAAGGCAATCGAGCCTTCATTACCCGTCGTCGTGATCGCCTTGAGGCGCGTGCAGCCGGCGGCGCGCGAATCCTCTTCGAAGGTTTGGTACAGCACCTTACCGACGCCGCGCCGTCGGTCATCGGGGTGGATACCGACGAGGTGCACGTAACCCTTCTTGGGCGGCCCAGGCGCAACAAAACCGAGCAAGAAGCCGACGAGGATGCCGTCGTGCTCCACTACTCGCGCCATCGCGCCGAGCTCGTAGAAGAAGATCGGGTGTGCGAGCGCTGTCGTCGGCCCGCCCCACCAGCGATCGATGATTTGAACGATGTGATCGTAGTCTTGCTTACCGAGAGGGCGCGTGATCATGGGAGGCTAGCCAGCAGCTCCTGAGAGGTTCGAGATTAACATGCGATTTTCGACTCAGGATGGGAAGTGGCGTAGAACGTCGAAGTCATGTCCGCCTCTATCGCCCTAGCCCCTTCCATCCTGAGCGCCGACCTTGGGCGGCTGGCCGAAGAAGTCCGTGAAGTCGAGGCCTTGGGCGCCGAGTACATCCACGTGGACGTGATGGACGGACGCTTCGTCCCTAACATCACGCTCGGCCCGCCACTGGTCAAGGCGGTCCGCGCCGCCACGAAAGCGGTGGTCGACTGCCACCTGATGATCGTCGAGCCAGAGCGCTACATCGCCGATTTCGCCAAGGCTGGAGCGGACATCATCAGCGTGCACGTGGAGGCCTCCACGCACTTACAGCGCACCCTTCACGCCATTCGCGGCCTGGGTAAGCGCGCCGGTGTCGTCCTCAATCCCCACACCCCCGAAGACACCCTTCGCTACGTGCTCGGCGACGTCGACCTGATCCTCGTGATGAGCGTCAACCCGGGCTTCGGTGGGCAGGAGTTTCTGCCCCTGGTGCTGCCCAAGCTTTGCGCCTTGCGAAAGATGATCGACGAGAGCGGCCATTCGATCGAGTTGGAGGTCGACGGCGGGATCGGCCCCGAGACTGCGGCCAGCGTGGTGGCAGCGGGCGCCACGGTGCTGGTAGCCGGCAACGCCATCTTCGGACAACCCGATCGTGGTGCAGCCATGCGTGAGATCCGCGCGCGCGCGGCACGCGGATGAGCCGACTCAATTTCGTTGCGCTGCTGGCCGCGCTCAGCGTCAGCTGCAGCCCGAGCGCACAACAAAGCGCCGCTGCGCCTCCGCCCGAGCGAGCGCCCGCCGCCGCCCCTTCGGCGCAGGCAGCAAAAGCAGCCAAAAAGGGCACGGATCCTGCGCTCCAGGCCAAGCTCGGAGAAGCGCTGCGCTACGTCGCGGAAGTCCGGGGGCTGAGCGCACTGAAACCCGTCGAGGGCCAGCTCATCGGCCGAACCGAGATCGCGACGTACGTTCAGCAGCAGCTGGACGAAGAGACGCCGCCCGACGTTTTGGCAGCCACCGAAGCCATGCTGTTTGGCTTTGGCAGTGTGGAGGCGACGTTCGAATACCGAGCGACCGTCATATCGCTCATGACGAGCCAACTGCTCGGCTTCTACGATCCGAAACAGAAGACGTTCTTCGTGGGCGGCGATCTGAGCGGCGAGGAAGCCGACGCCACGCTGTGGCACGAGCTCGTGCACGCGCTGCAAGACCAGCACTACGACCTTTCGCACGTCACCGACTGGCAACCCGATCAGGGTGACCGCCAGGCAGCGGTTCACGCCTTGGCCGAAGGCGACGCGACCAGCGCGATGCTCGATGCGATGCTCAAACCACGTGGCAACACCGCGCTCGACTTGCCCGAAGGCCTGATGCGAGCTGAAAGCGTTTTCGGCAGCGCCGCCCTTCAAGCCCCGCCGATCTTGGTTCGTTCGTTGGTGGCGCCGTACATCGACGGGCTCGCGTTCACGAACTTTTTGAGGCGCCGCGGCGGCTTTCTCGCGGTCGACGAAGCCTGGCGCGCGCTGCCGGCCACGACCGAGCAACTGCTCCATCCCGAAAAATACTTTGCTCACGAGCCGCCCCTCGACGTCCCAATTCCAGAGCGCCCGGCGTTTGCGGCCGACCTCGAAGAACGCTTCCACGACGTGATGGGGGAGCAAACGCTTCGGTTGCTGCTCGAAGAGTGGCTGCCGGCTCGCACTGCAGCGCTCGCTGCAAGCGACTGGGGCGGCGATCGGCTCGCCGTGTTCAGCGATGCCGCGCGCAAGCGTTGGGCAGTCGCTTGGCATCTCCGTTTCGATACGCCGGCAGCTGCGGAGCGCGCGTTGGTCGCCTTCGCCCGTAGCGCACCCGCCACGGATCGATCGCGAGCGCGCCCTGTGACTGAAAACCCGCCACCTCCCCTGGAGCGAGTGGCGGGAGACAAACTGTGCCTCCCACGCCACAGCAACGGCCCCATTGCCCTGGTGCGCCGCAGTCGCGATCTCGCCGTCACACTGGGCCCGTTCCAGCGCAACTCAGTTGCGGTCGCTTCTGACCCAGGGTGTCCCGCCGTCTCGGGTTGGGCGAAACAGATCGCAACTCGCTAAATTTAAAGCGAATTTTAAACTCGCGCGCCAGGTCGGCGGATGGGCTGCCGGGGTTCGGGTGACCCTGTGGCCGGGTATGGACTGACCTCATTGTCGCGATCCCGGACGGTTGGGCCGACCTCGGTTCGGGAACTTACGCGACTTCTTTCACTGGCATGAAACCTGCTTAACGTTTCAGACGTAAGGCCAGGAGGTATCCAAGTGAGCCAAGGCAGCGAACCCAAGACCATCCAAGGACGAGTGAGCCGTGCGGCCGCCGTGATGGCTTCGTCCGCTGCAGTCGGTGCTTCGTGGATGGCCCTGGTTGCCGCGACGACCATCGGCTTGGGTGAGCTCGACCGCGTGCGCGCCGAGGTT
>JBEHXA010000076.1:0-17389 GCA_048498935.1 Myxococcota bacterium | reverse complement strand
ACCCTGGCTTACGTCGCGCTCGGCATCGGCGGCGCCGGGCTGATCGTCGGCACCGTTACCGGCTTCGTCGCGATGGGCAAGAAGAGCGACTTGGAGTGCCAAAACAAGGCCTGCCCGAGCAGCCAAGAAGACACGCTCAACAGCGCCAAGACCATGGCGACCGTGTCGACCGTGAGCTTCGTGGTCGGCTTGGTCGGCGTCGGAACGGGCGTCGTTCTGCTGCTGACCGGTAACAAGTCCGGCAAGGCCAGCCTGTCCACGCCTCACGTCGCCAAGCGCGAGCTGCAGCGCGGCGTGCGCCTCGAACCCTGGCTCGGCAGCGATGCTGCTGGCCTCCAGGGGACCTTCTGAGCATGAACACCTTCACACGCTCCAAGCTGGTGCTCACGCTGCTCGCCGCGGCTGGCTGCTCGCAGATCATCGGGCTCAGCGACTACGAGATCGATCCATCGCTCGACGATACGAGCGGCGGCACCGACAGCGGCGACGGCGGGGAGAGCAACCCGACCGCCGGCAATGGCGGGAAGAAGCCGGTGGGACCCGTTGGCGGCGCGGCCGGCGACAACGCGATCGGCCCGGCTGGCGCCGGTGGCGAAGGCGGCAACGGCGGCGAGCCACAAGGTGGTGCGCCTCCGAACGGCGGCAACGCCGGGGCCGGCGGCGCGGAGGGCGGCGAAGGGGGCGAGGCGCCCGGCGTGGTGGTGCCCTGTGACTCCACGTCGTGCTGCACCCTGGCCGGAGGCGTGCCCAGGTCCGTCGAATTGCTGGCGGACGGGGGTATGGAGCTCGGTCCGATCCAAGACGGCAACCCGTACTGGACCCGCAAATCCACGGGCGACTACGAACCCATCACCTCGGACGACACGTGGCCCGCTCAAAGCAGCCCGTACTACGCGTGGCTGGCCGGTGAAGTGGACGAGACAACCGTGCTTTGGTCGGAGGACGTGGACATCCCGAGCAACGCGGGTTGGCTCCAGGTCAGCGGCTATCGCCTCTTCGAAGTCGACTCGCATGACGCGGAGAACTACGACGAGGCAGCGGTCGGGATGTACGGGTACGGCGAAGAGCCCGAAGACGAGGTCGCGCTCTTCTATTGGACCGACCCATCAATCAGCGACTCACTCGGCTGGGGCGACGCGGAGGACTGGACGCCCTTCAGCACGAGCTTCAGCGCGGCGCCGCACGTTGGCAAGACGCGATACCTTTCCTTCTTGGGCTCCGCAGATGCTTACCCGGAGGGTCTCGTGTCGCACTACCTGTTCGACACGATCTCGCTGAAGGCGTTCACCTGCTACAAGTGACCGAAGCGCCGCCTCCGAAGCGGGCGGCGCAGCGGAACCTAGCGCGCAGCCACGGCTGGGCGCGCTACTTCGTTTCTTCGAGATCCTCGGCGAGGTAGCTCAAGATCACCTCGTCGAGGGACTGCTCGCTGATGGCGCCGTCGCCGAAGATCGAGCGAGCGTTGGTTTGCGGCGTGGCCGCGAGGCGCGTTTGAGGGCGCCCGAGCGAGCTCGGGCTCGCATCCGCGGCCGGTGGCGCTGGGGCGGCCCGCCCCGGGATCGGCGGGCGCGACTTGCGAGGCGCGGCCGGGTTGCTCTTGCGCGCGGGCCGCGCTGGAGCCGAAACCGGGACTGCGGTGCTCAGCAAGCTGGGCGGCGGGGGCGTCGGCGGTAGGCGGGCGGGCTTCGGGGGGATCTTGTCGAGCGACGCCACGTCCAGGTCGAAGGCGTCGGCGGGCGGAGGTGCCACCGAAGGGGTCGGCTTGCGCAGGTTGGGGTTCGAGATTGCGCGCTTGGTGCGCGGCTCATCGGCGTCGCGTAGCGCTTGCATGCTTTCGATCACCGCCTGCGCGTCGGCGACCGGCGCCGGCTCGGCAGCCTTCAGCGCCTGAGTCGAGGGGGGCGGCGCAGCGGCGGGCGCCGCGCTCACGCCACTGCCGACCAGGACCTTCGCGCTCTCGTGGTCGTGCCGCGCCGTGAGGTCTTTGACGCTATCGGCGGCCTTGGACTTGGGCGCCTCGAGCGGGCCGCACACCTGCTCCAGCAGGTTGTCGAGGTCGCCCGCGCGCAGCGCCGCGAACATCCCCTTGTGCTGCTCCTTCATCATGCCGCGCACCACCGTCGCCATGTCGGCCTTTTCGAGGTGCTGGCTGTAGTCGGTGCGTGTGGTCTTCACGATGCGACCACCGTCGGCAAACAAGTGCGTCACGATGCGCGGGAACTTCACCCCCGAGTCTTCCGTTTGAATGTGGAAGATCCGACCGCGGTGGCGGACGTTGTTGTTGAAGCCGAGAAGCGGCGGAGGTGACACTGCGCGCCCGTTAAACCCGAGAGTTAGCGAAAGGCTGAGGGTACCACGACACCCGCCCCCTCGCCCTCCTCACTCTCACGCACCAAAAAAGCGCCTACATCCACGCCATATATATGTACGTCGTGTCGGCTGACGGAGCTATTTCGTACGCGGATCCACCAGGGAGGCGGGGGATTTTGGGGTTCGAGCCGAGCGAATCCGGGAGTCTCCGTGACGGAGCTGCGAGCGCCAGCGGCGCGAGCTGAAACCACTTCAACCGACCTTGGCACGAGCAGATCACGATCGGCAACCGAAGCCCGGAGTGAACAGACTCGGCGAGGCCGAGCGCCGGCCGCGTTTCAGGTCGCTTAGGTCGCAGGAGGCAATAGGCAAGGGACGGAGGAGAACAAAAACCTACCGTCCGCCTTCGTCCATGCGGCGCATGCCTTCGAGGAGCAGGGCTTCGGGTGAGTCCATGATGACTTGCTGGGGCGCGGTGAAGTTCGGATCCAGGGCGAAGTCGCCGTCAGCCAGCTTGAGCATGGCGTAGAACGCCTCTTCGCCGCGCAGCGTGGCCCACAGGGCGTTGTAAATGGAACCGTTGACGAAGTGAATTTCGCCCGAGGTCGTGCCGGAGCGGATCTTGAGTGAGCCGCTCTTTCGCCCGTGCCAGAGCACCTGAACCATATCGGGCAGGCCCATTTCGAGGAGCGAGCCGGACACACCGCGCGCCGCGCCTGCGCGCTGGGCTTCGCGCTCGATGATTTGCTTCAGCTTGGCGACGAGCAAGTCGGCCGAGACCGGCTTGGACATGAAGTCCGCGGCTCCCAGATCGAACGCCCTCTGCGCGTCGTTGCGGTTGGTTCGTCCCGTAACCACCACCCAAGGCAGCTTCTGCCCCCAAGGGCGCTTGCGCACCTGCTCGAGCAACCCCAAGCCGTCGCCCCCCGGAATGTCCAGCTCGGCGATGACCAGCTCGGTCTCGCCCTTTTCCAAGTGTTTGAGCGCTGCCTCGATGCCGTGGGCCTGCGACACCTCGAACCCCTGCTCGAGCAAGCGGAGCTCGAGCACGGTCGTTTCCTCGGGATCCGGGTCGATGATGAGCGCGCGGTGTCGATTGGCCAGTAGCCGCGCCTTCAGGTCTTCACCGGTGACGGTGTGCTTGAACAGATCGACCAGGTTGGGATCGAACACTGTGCCGCGATAGCGCGCCAACACCTCGCACGCCTGCGCGGGGCGAAGCGCCTTGCGGAAAGGGTTGCGTGGGTTCTGGGTCAGGTCGGCGTAGGTGTCTGCGATCGAGAGCAAGCGCGCGCCGAGCGCGATCTCCTTGGCGGACGAGCCGTCCGGAAAGCCATTGCCGTCGTAGCGCTCGTACATACTCTCGATGGTCTGCGTGACCTCGGCCGGCAGCTGCACGGCCTCGAGCAAACGAACCGGACTCTTGTACTGCTTCTCCGCCTGAGCCTTGTGGCCTTCGTACTCGGCGACGTTGAGCGCCGTGAGGTGGTACGCGCCCATCTTGCCCAGGTCGTGCAAGTACGCGGCGACGACGTAGGAAGAGCGCGTCGATTCGGGCAAGCCGATGCGCTCCGAGATCTTCTTGATCAAGCGCGCTACGTGGGCGGAGTGGCCGCGCAAGTCGGGCCGTGAGTTCTCGATCAGCGTGATCAGAACGTTGAGCGCCTCCTGAAACGACTCGTCATCGACACCGCCGCTGGCTTGCGAGCCCGTTTTGCGAGTCTTGAAGTCCTTGTCGCTGAGCACGCGCTCGCCCTGCGTGGCCTCCTTGGCGAGCGACAGCGCGAGGCTCTCGTCGCTGACCAAGTTGCGCTCGAACACGTTGAGCATGGTCGAGAACTGCGCGTGCGCTTCGCGATCCAAGATCGCGAACGCGTGGATGTCGCCGTTGTAAGCCTTGCTGATGGCGGCCTTCACGGCGCGCGGGCGGCCCACGAAGGCGCGCACTTCTTTGACGCCCGAGGCGAGCTGCACGTCGTGCAGAGCGGGGGCGTTGTCAGGGTCCGGAGTGACGACGCTGAGCGTCGCGGTTTGAGCGTCGTACAGGACCGGGAACACGGTATCGCGCTCCGCCAGCTTCTTCGGCACCTTGTCGAGCGTGACGCGATCGATGTCGGCCTTGGCGAGCTTCTCGGTCGAGACGAAGCGCGTCTTGTGGAGCCCCGCGAGGTACTTGAGGAGCGCGGCCTCATCCATTGCCTTGAGCTCGAGCAGAGCCTCCTCGACGCGCTCGCCGGTGCGCGCCACCAGGTTGAGCGCTGCCTCCTGCGCCTCGGCCGTGATGTGCCCGTCCGCAAACAACCGTTCCAGCAGTCGCGTATTGCCCGGATTCATGGAGCCACCAGCATGCCGAAGCCTCTCATTATACCGAGGGAAGGCCGTCTCAAGTCATCGGAACGGTCCCAGATTTTTTCACAGGGAGGTGGCGCGGCAGGGAGACCCGCGAGGCGAGAAATTTTGGGGTTTCGAGCCGTGTGCCGACCTACGTCGACTGCGCAGTCTTCGTTCGTCATCGAGCGGCTCGAGCCATGAAATCCTCGCGGATCTCCCCGCCTCCGCGCCACCCTGTGAATCTCGCCTGCTCTATACCCAGTCCCCTGAGGCGGCCAGCTGGCCGACGACGAGGACGGGCGGTGCGGAACAGGGCGGCGGGGACTTGGCCTACCCCCTACCGGCCAATGGACTTGACTGGGTGGGGGCTGGAAGCTAGTAAAGCCGACCTTTTCCGGGTTCTGCGAGGTTTTCTCGAGATGCCGGTGAGCACGACTGAAGGACTGTAAGACGATGGCGACGTATCAAGCGAAACCGGCCGAGGCTGCAGCTACCCGCAAGTGGTACGTGGTGGACGCGACCAATCAACCTCTCGGTCGCCTGGCGACGAAGGTGGCGACCGTTCTCCGCGGCAAGCACAAGCCGACCTACACGCCCCACGTCGATACGGGTGACTTCGTGATCGTCGTCAACGCCGACAAGGTGAAGCTCACGGGCGTGAAGACGACCGACAAGATGTACTACTCGCACAGCGGCTACCCGGGCGCGATCAAGCGCGAGACCTACCGCGAGGTGGCTGCCAAGGACGCCGGCTTCCCGATCGAGAAGGCCGTCAAGGGCATGCTGCCGAAGAACGTGCTGGGCCGCGAGATGCTGCTCAAGCTCAAGGTTTATGGGAGCGACAAGCACCCGCACACGGCGCAGAAGCCCGAAGCTCTTTCGCTCTGATCACTTGAAGGAACCGTAGAGAGATGTCCGAAGTTTCGACTTACGCCACTGGCAAGCGCAAGACCGCCGTTGCTCGCGTCTGGATCACGCCCGGTTCGGGCAAGATGCTCGTGAACGGCAACGACGCCGATCATTACTTCGAGCGCGAGACCTCGCGCATGATCGCGCGCCAGTCGCTCGAGATTCTGGAGCTCCTCGACAAGTACGACGTGCGCGCCACGGTAGCGGGCGGCGGACACAGCGCCCAGGCCGAGGCCGTGCGCCACGGCGTGGCTCGCGCGCTGATCGCCGAGACGCCCGATCGTCGCATCACGCTGAAGCGCGCAGGTCACCTGACCCGCGACGACCGCAAGAAGGAGCGCAAGAAGTACGGCCAGGCCGGCGCTCGTAAGCGGTTCCAGTACTCCAAGCGCTGAGGGTCACACGATGACCGAAACCCTCCGCGTCGGAATTCTGGGCGCCGGGGGGTACACCGGTGCCGAGTTGGTGCGTTTGGTGCACCAACATCCACGGTTGCGTCTCGTATTGGTGGCAGCACGCGAAAAGGCCGGCAAGCGCCTGACCGACGTGCTGCCCGGTGCGCTCGGTGTCGCCGGCTTGAACGAGCTGGTGCTCGAAGCGTTCGATCCGAGCGATGCAGCCGCGCTGGCGAAGCGCATCGACGTCGCTTTCTTGTGCCTGCCGCACGCCGCCAGCGCGCGCGCCGGCAAGGCGCTCTACGAAGCCGGCGTGCAGGTGGTCGATTTGTCAGCCGACTTTCGGCTGAAGGATGCCGCTGTCTACACCAAGACATACGGCGAGCATCCGGCGACCGAGCTCTTGAGCAAGGCCGTTTACGGGCAGCCGGAGCTGCACCGCAGCGAGCTGCCCGGCGCAAAGCTGATCGCCGCGCCGGGTTGCCACGTCACGACCTCGCTCTTGTCGCTCGCCCCGCTGCTCAAGAGCAAGCTGATCGAGACGTCGCCCATCATCATCGACTCGAAGACGGGCGGTCACCCGCACCCGCCTTTCATTTTCCGGAGGCTAGTGAGGGGATTCGACCTTACAAGGTCGGCAGCACCCATCGCCACGTGCCGGAGATCGAGCAGGAGCTGTCGCTCGCTGCGGGCGAGCCGATCAAGGTTTGCTTCACCCCGGTGCTGGCGCCGATGTCGCGCGGCATCTTGGTGACCGCCTACGCTCGGCCCAAGCCTGGTGTGACCGCGGAAGCTTGTCGCGCGGCAGCCAGCGAGCTGTATCGCGAAGGCTTGGTCAGCGTGCTGCCCGAGGGCACCCTGCCCTACACGCTCTGGGTGCGCGGCTCGGCTCGCGCGCACGTCGCGTACGTGCTCGACGAGCACGCGGGGCTGATTTTGGCCATGTGCGCGCTCGATAACCTGGCGCGCGGCGCCTCGTCACAAGCTTTGCAGGCGTTCAACGTCTCGCAGGGCTGGAGCGACGCGCTCGGCTTACCCCAGCTGCCGCTGTTCCCCTGAACGGCGCGTTACGTCGCTTTCGTTGCCGGGTGAGACGGGGCAAGTCAGGCTTTGGAAGCTTGCCGCGTAGTCGACTGATCCACCAAGCGCTCAAGGCGCTGCTCGTCTCGCTGGTGCTCTGGGTAGCACCCGCCAAGGCAGCGGAGGTGTGTCGCGCCGACGCTCCAGCGCTGGTCGTCTCCCAGAGTGCCGTGACTCGCGCGGCCGCCGCAGCGAGCGCGCAGCCGCGCTCCGCGCGGCTTTCAGTAGCGAGCGCGCCTTCCAGCGCGACGGCTAGGTCACCGGCGGCGAGCTGCGTTGCTCCAATCGAGCCGTGTTCGAGCGAGCCGCGCGCGCCGCGCTGCCCTCGCTACTTGTCGCTTTGCTCACTCCTGCGTTGAGCCGTCGAAGGCTGTCCTTCACCCGTCGACCCTTCAACCTGGAGTGATACATGATCGAACGGCTCGCTGAAGGTGTGCGCACGCGCCCGCCTGCCGGGTTCCTGCGCCGCTGGCTGCGCTTGCTTTGGCGCGTGGCAGTCACCTGCATGATCGGCGGCATGGCCCTGGCTCCGTACGCCCCGCCTCCGCCACCACCGCCCCGTCCCCCGATAGAGCTGCGCGAGGCGAGCGGACAGCTCCGTGCCCGCCCCGGCCGAAAGCTCCGCTGACGCGCTGACGGAGCCGCGGGCCCGAAACCGTCGGAGCCGCGGGCCCCTGACATAGGGTTGTCAGCGATGGCCCCCGCCTGCACTTGCATCAGGGGCGGGGTCGACTAACCCTTGAGAGATCCATGAGCCGGCCCTTCAAGCTGCGCAGCGAATTCACGCCGAAGGGTGACCAGCCGGCGGCCATCGAGAGCTTGATCAAGAGCTTCGAGGAGGGCGTGCAGTACCAAACGCTGCTCGGCATCACCGGCAGCGGCAAGACCTTCACGGTCGCCAACCTGATCCAGAAGCTGCAGAAGCCGACCCTGATCATGGCGCCGAACAAGACGCTGGCGGCGCAGCTGTACTCGGAGATGCGCGACCTCTTTCCGGAAAACGCCGTGGCGTTTTTCGTGAGCTACTACGACTACTACCAGCCCGAAGCGTACATTCCGACGACCGACACCTTCATCGAGAAGGACGCGATCATCAACGACCAGATCGATCGCATGCGCCACGCGGCGACCATGTCGCTGCTCTCGCGCTCGGACGTGATCATCATCGCCAGCGTGAGCTGCATCTACGGCATCGGCTCGGCCGAAACGTACTCGGGCCTGCTCATCAACATCGTCAAGGGCGAGGAGCTCCGGCGCGACAACCTGCTGCGCATGCTGGTGGACATCCAGTACGAGCGCAACGACACGGACTTTCACCGTGGCACGTTTCGCGTGCGCGGTGACGTGGTCGAGATCTTCCCCGTGTACGAGGAGTCGCTCGCGATTCGCGTGGAGTTCTTCGGCGACGAGGTAGACGGCATTCACGAGGTCGATCCGCTGCGCGGCAAGGTGCTCGGCTCCCTCGATCGCTACTCGATTTTCCCCGGTTCGCACTATGTGACGCCACGCCAGCAGCTAGATCGCGCGATCGGCGGCATCCGCGACGAGCTGAAAGCGCGGCTCGAGTTTTACGATCGCGAAGGCCGCTTCTTGGAGAAGCAGCGCATTCAGCAGCGCACGATGTACGACCTCGAGATGCTGGAGCAGATGGGCTTCGTGCAGGGCATCGAGAACTACTCCAGGCACCTCTCGCAGCGTAAACCGGGCGATCCGCCGCCCACCCTAATCGACTATTTTCCGCAGGATTTCTTGCTGGTGATGGACGAGTCGCACCAGACGGTGCCGCAGGTAGCCGCGATGTACCGCGGCGATCGCTCCCGCAAAGAGACGCTCGTCGAGTACGGCTTCCGTCTACCCAGCGCGCTCGACAACCGGCCGCTCAAGTTCGAAGAGTTCGAGCAACACATGCACAGCACCGTGTTCGTCTCGGCGACGCCGGGCGAGTACGAGCTGCAAAAGTCGGATGGGGTAGTGGTCGAGCAGGTGATCCGCCCGACTGGGCTGCTCGATCCGGACATATTCGTCCGTCCCGTAGGCGGGCAAGTCGATGATTTGCTTGCTGAAATTCGCGTACGAGTGAAGCGCGAGGAGCGCGTGCTGGTCACGACGCTGACCAAGCGCATGGCCGAAGAGCTCACCGACTATTACACCGAGCTCGGTGTGCGGGTGCGCTACCTGCACTCCGACATCGACACGCTCGAACGCGTGGAGATCCTCCGTGATCTGCGCGCCGGTGAGTTCGACGTGCTGGTGGGCATCAACCTGCTGCGCGAAGGTCTGGATTTGCCCGAGGTGAGCCTGGTCGCGATCTTGGACGCGGACAAGGAGGGCTTTTTGCGCAGCCCGCGTTCGTTGATTCAGACGATCGGGCGCGCGGCCCGCAATGCCAACGGGCAGGTCTACATGTACGCCGATCGCATCACCGACGCGATGAAGGTGGCCATGGATGAGACCAATCGCCGCCGCAAGCTGCAACAGGAGTACAACGAGAAGCATGGCATCACGCCTGCGACCGTGAAGCGCGCCATCTTGGAGATGAGCCCGTCGAGCGGCCAAACCGACTACTACGCAGTGCCCAAGGGCCACGCCGACAAGCCGGGGGCGGCCGAGCGCAAGCGCCCCGATCGCAAGGCCGCCTCGGGCGCCGAAGAACCCGCGCTGGATCTGGCCGAGCGTTTGCAGGAGCTGCGGCAGCAGATGTTCGCCGCCGCCGAGAACCTGCAGTTCGAAACAGCCGCGCGGCTGCGCGACGAGATCAAGAAGCTGCAGGCATTGAACGGCGGTGAGTCAATCGTGGCGCCGAGCGCCGAGCCGCGTTCGGAGCGGCGCCCTGCGCGGAAGCCGAAGGCCAGCACCGGTCGCCGCCGCTGAACGGCGCGATTCGCTAGCGGCAAACTGCGTTGATGTCGGCGACCAAGGGGCCTTCGCCGCTGGCGATGTCGTCGAACTCGACGCGGCGGCGACGCGCAGCCTCGGCGTCACCACGCTCGACGGCATCGGCGACGTCGCGGAGCGCGGCAGCGGCGGCGCGCGCCAGCTTTTGATAGCGGGCGGCGCGCGGTAAGAGCTCGCTGGAGCCGAGGTGCAGGTCGTCGATCCGCTGCGCCAGCGCGTCGTAGCGATCGGCGAGCGCGCGCGACTCGGTGGAAGCGCCGGCTGGCGAAAGCACCGGAGCCGATGCGGCAGGTTTGGGTGCCTGCTCCTTCCAAGCCTTGATCGCACCGACGAATACGCCGCACTCGCGCGCGGTTTGGAATTTGGAGCAACCGGCGCAGCCCAACGCGAGCAGCAAGAGCGCCGCGTGGTAGCTCAGACCGGCCCCCCGCGACGAGCGAGCTCGTCGACGACGCTGCGCACGTCCTGCGCGCGCTCGCGTGGCATGATCAGCACCGCGTCGTCCGTCTCGACGACGCACAGATCGCTGACGCCGAGCAGCGCCACGGTGCGCTTGGTCTTGTTGCTGCGCAGGTCTTCGATCAGGTTGCGCTCGGCGTCCACGAACAGCGCGCCGTCGGGCCCGACATTGTCGGCCGAGTCACGCTCGCCGAGCTCCCAGATCGTGTGCCAGCTACCGAGATCGCTCCAGCCGAACGAGCCAGGCACGACCGCGAGCGGGGACACCTTCTCCATGATGCCGACATCGATAGCGATCGAAGGCATCATCGAGAAAGCGCGGTGAATCGCCTCGGCCTCCGCTCGCTCGCCCGTGCCGACGGCGGCCGCGATGATGCCGAGCCCTTCATGAACCTGCGGTAGATGTTGCTCCACCGCACGCAACATGTCGACGGCACGAAAGAAGAACATGCCGCTGTTCCAAAAATGCTTGCCGCCAGCGACGTAACGCTGAGCGGTCTCGCGATCGGGCTTCTCGACGAAGCTCTTGGCGGCCAGCACCCCGGGCTCGCGTTCCACTTCGGCCTCGATGTAGCCGTAGCCGGTCTCGGGCCGCGTAGGGCGAATCCCGACGGTGGTGATGACACCGCGCGACGCCGAATCGAGCGCCAGGCTCAAGATGCGTTGAAACTCGGCTTCGTCGGCGATGTGATGATCGCTTGGCAGCACCATCATGACAGCCTCCGGATCGCGGCGCGCGATGACTTGCGCGCCCCAGGCGATGCAGGGCGCGGTGTTGCGCGCCATCGGCTCGGCGATGAACGAGCTCGCGCCGAGGTACGGCAAAGCCTCGCGCGTGACATCGATCAGCGATTCGCCAGTCGCAACCAGCATTTGCTCCGGGTGGCAGAGCGCTTCGACCCGCCGCAGCGTGTGCGCGATCAGCGAGCGGCTGGGATCTGGTCCCATGCCGAGGACCTGCTTGGGCCGCGTCTTGCGCGAAGCGGGCCAAAACCGAGTTCCGCTGCCGCCGGCAAGCACCAGGGTGTAAACGTGCCTCATGATCGCGCCGAGCATAACTGATGCTCGGGAGCGGGCCAATCAGGCCTCGCGCCGCCGTCAGCCGTGGGGCCAAGCCTTGGCGAGCGCCAGCGTTGCCAGCGCCACCGGCACGACCCAGACCGCGAACCAAGCGAAGCGACCCGCCACCACCACGCGGCGCAGCAGACCGAGCGCCAGCAGCCCGACCAGGAACGCGACCAACGCTCCGACAGCCGCGGGCACGAGCAGCGACCGCTCGGCGAGTGCCTTGGGGGCCTCGAGCAGCGTGGCGCCGAAGACCGCCGGGAGCGACATGAGCATCGATAGCTCGAAGGCTCGCTCGCGGCGCACGCCGAGAAACAATGCCAGCGTGATGGTCGACGCGCTGCGCGAGAGCCCCGGCAGGACCGCCAGGCCTTGCGCCACGCCGATCAGCAGCGCGCCGACGGCACTGGGCTGCTCGGAGCGGCCAGGCTTGGCGAAGCGTGACGCGAGCAGCACCGCGCTGGTACCCAGAAAGCCGAGCCCGATCGCGAGCGGCGATTCGGTCCAACGCTCGACCGAGTGACGCAGCCCAAAGCCGATGATCGCCGTTGGGATCGATGCCAAAATCACGACCAGCGCGTCGCGCGCGCCGGGCACCGTGCTGAAGAGCGACGGCTTCATGCAAGCCGCCACGCCATCGAAGATCGCCGGCCGCACGCGCGGCCAGAGCATGACGAAGGTGGCGAGCAGCGTGCCGACATGCAGCATGACGTTGAGGGCCAGGCCCTTCGTCGAAAAGTCGAAGAGCATCTCGGTGAGCGCGAGGTGCCCGTCGCTCGAAATCGGCAAGAACTCGGTGAGCCCTTGGATGGCGCCGAGCACGACACTCTCGAAGACCGGACCCTGCATGATCGCTGCTTCTACCGCGCTGCGCCCAGCCAAGCGAGTAGGAGGCTCGCTCGGTTCGTCTCCGGCCAGGCGACCGGCGACGCCGAACGACTCACTGCAATGCGTCGCGCACGAGCCTGCCGAGCTCGGTCTCGTCGGCCAGCCCAGTAGCGAGCGCTCGCACCGTTCCGTCCCTGGCGATCACCACCAAGGTCGGTAACCCCTGCACGCGATAAGCGGAAGATGCCATGCCCTGGTCATCGTAGACGCTGGCGTAACCCGGGGGGTTTTCGTCGAGGAAGCGCGAGATGGCACCGCGCTCGTCACTGGTGCCGACGCCGAGCACGAGCAGCTTGTCGTGACCGACCTGGTTGGCCACGTGCTCCAGCACCGGGGTTTGTGCGCGACACGGCACGCACCAGCTCGCCCAGAAGTCCAGCACCACTACCTTGCCTTGGAGGTCCGACAAACGCTGGTCACGCCCACGCTCGCGCGGCGACACGTAGGGGAGCAGAAAGTCTGGCGCAGGCTTACCGACGAGCGGCGACGTCTCGGCGCTGCGCGCGCCCAGGTACGGGAGCGCGACCAAGCCCATGAACAGACTGAAGGCCAGCACGAGCCCAGCCACCAAATAGCCGGTGGTAGCGTCGCTCAGCTTGGTGGTAGTAGCGCGGGGATTCATGAGCTCGTGTCGATGACCCCGGGGTGCTCCACGTCGTCATCGACGGGCGCTGGCAGCTGGCGGCTGTCCGCCACCGGGAGCGTCAAGCGTAGCCTCGCGCCGCCGAGCGCGCTCGCCGATGCGGTGATCATGCCGCCATGCTCGATCACGATCTTTTTGACGATCGCCAGCCCGAGCCCGGTCCCGGTGCGCTTGGTGGTGACGTAAGGGTCGAAGATCACTTCGCGCAGCTTGGTCGGGATGCCCGACCCGTTGTCCTCCACGTCGACCACGAACGCGTCGCCTTCGCGCGCGAGGCCCACGGCGATCCGAGGGTTTTCGACGCCGCAGTCGGCCAGCGCGTCGGCCGCGTTCTGAATCAGATTGATGAGCACGCGCCTCAACATTTGGCGGTCGATATCCACGGGCGCGGGCGCGTCCGGCAGCGACCACTCGAAGCGCGGGCGCTCGCCGCGAAGGTGGACCACGGACAGCTCGTCACTCGCCTGAGGGTCCTCGATTTGGCGGCGCTGCTCGGCCAAGAACTCCTTCAGATCCTCGCGTTCCAGCCGGGCTTGAGGCAAGCGGGCAAAGTTGGAAAATTCGGACACCAATCGGCGCAAGGTGCCCACCTCGTCTTCGACGATCTCGAGCGTGGTATCGAGCAGGTTGCGAAACTGTTCGTCGCCGCCGCTGTAACGGCGGTGGATTTCCTGAACACCGAGCTGGATCGGCGTGAGCGGATTTTTGATCTCGTGCGCCAGGCGCCGCGCCATCTCCTGCCAGGCGCTAATGCGTTGCAGGTACTCGATGCGCGCACGGCTGGTCTCGATTTCACCGAGCATGCGGTTGAAGGCTCGTGAAAGTGCGCTGAGCTCGTCGTCGCCGGCCTCGCTCACGCGAATCGCCAAGTTGCCGGCGCCGGCCTGTTGGGTGGCGCTGGCCAGCTCCGCGAGCCGTACCGAAACGCTGCGGGCGAGGAGCGTACCCACCGCGACGGCGGCCACGATGGTGATCCCGAGCAGCGCCGTGAACGCGAGCACGTAGCCGCGAATGTCCTGCTTACTGCGACGATCCACGACTTTATAGGTGTCGATGAACTGGCCCATCTCCGCCAGCTCGTCGAAGCGCGCCTTGTCCGCCGCGAACACCAGCTCGAGGTGCGGCGCGGCGTCGTCGGCCTCGCTCTCCCCGAGCGCCTTGCTGACCTCAAGCTGGTTCTCACGTTCCGGATCGAGTGGCCGACCACGATCTGCACTCGCCAGCTCGCTGCCGTCGGCTCGCAGCGCCCGCAGCGAGACCAGGCTCGGATGCTCGGCGAGGTGCGCGGTCAACTCGGCTTTCGCTCGCGCGGCGTCGTCGGCCGACACGGCCCGGCGCAGCTCGGGCTCCAGCGCGATCGCGGCAGCTTCCTCGCGCATGCGCGCCTTGAGCGTACGCGCCAGCTCTTGATACAGGCCGAGCGAGCGGTCGAGGTGTGCGCCGATTTCAGGCACGAAGTAGCGCGCTCCCGTCTCGCGCACGTATTTGTCACCCAGCCACACTGCCACCAGCACCGGGATGAGCGCCGTGACCACGATCGCAAACGCGAGCCGAATTTGAATTCGGCCGGGTCGTTTCACGCCTGCACCCGGAACCAATTGCTGAGCACACGCCAGGGATCGAAGCCGAGATAGCGCCGCACGTCGTTCTCGACGAAGGCGTACGCCTGCTCGAGCCGGGAACCAAACAAGGACGGAGCGCGCAGCCCCTGCAGCATGCCAAACCGCGAAACCACGCTCTTCGCCAGCGCCAGCGCCGCGCGCCCGGCGTCGACACCCAGCGGGACCGCGAGCCCCGGCGATACCGGCGTGAGCACTACGTCACGACTCGCGAACGCGCTGGCCCACGCGCCCGGCTCGGTCTGCCCGGCTAAACGGCGGAACGTGGAGAGCTCGGCGTAGCAGGCAGCCGCAAGCGGCCCGAGCCGAGCCTCCGCCGCCGCGCCGAGGTAGCGATAGTCACGTGAAAAGTCTCCGGACAGCAGACCCATGTCGCTACGCAAACGGTCCGGCCCCATCACCATGTCGAAGGCGTTGCCGCGACGCCGCAGGCAGAGCGCCGTGTACAGCTCACCGGCGTCGAACGCACCGATCAGCAGCACCTTGCCGTCGCCGCACAGCAGATCGAGCGCGCTCGCAAAGGCGCGCTCCGTCGGGATCGGCCACCCTGCAAACGAGCTCGGCCACAGCTCGACCTCGCCCTCTTGCTCGAGCTCGCGCATGCCGGCGACGATCGCCTCGACCTGCGCGTGGAAAGATTGCTCTCGCGAGAGGCGGCGCGCGAAGCGATCGCCCAGCTGCTCGAGCGCGGTCGTCGAAAGCACCACGCCGAAGCTACCGCCGTGCTGGCGAGCGAGCGCCTCGGCTGAAGCGCTACCAACGTCGGGGGGCGGAAGCCGACCACGCACCGTCGAGACGACTTTGACGACACGGTCCCCTTGTCGCACGGCGATGATGCCTCCTGCCCCAGGAGGAGCGGCCGGCGGTTCCGGCGACTGCCGGAAGAGCTGCGGCAGCCTCAGCCAATCTTGAGCCGTGAAGTCGAGAACCTGGACGTCAGCGCTGAACATGTCGCGGGACGGCGGAGTATAGTGGACCCATGCTCCCGGACCACGCTGCCGATCCGCTCACGCGCGACCTTTTGGGGTTTCTCGAGGCCGCCCCTACCCCGTATCACGCGGTCTCGGTCGTGGCTGGCCGGCTCGAAGCCGCGGGGTTTCGCCGATTTTCGGAGCGTGACAGCTGGAAGCTCCAGCCAGGCGAGACCGGCTTCGTGGTCCGCGCCGGCGGGTCGATCGCGGCATTTCGGCAGGGTGAAAGGCCGCCGAGCGAGGCCGGGTTCGCCATCATCGGCGCACACACCGACTCGCCCAACCTGAGGCTCAAGCCGAAGCCCGAGCTCGCTGCCCACGGCTACGAGCAACTCGCGGTCGAGGTCTACGGCGGTGTGCTGCTCTCCACCTGGATGGATCGAGACCTGGGGCTCGCAGGCCGCATCGCGCTCGAAGACGGCTCGACGCGGCTGGTGCGACTGCCAGGAGTCTTTTGTCGCATCCCGAACCTCGCCATTCACCTGAACCGCGACGTGAACAGCGGCGGTCTCACGCTGAACGCGCAGACGCAGCTCTTGCCCATCGTGGCGCTCGAACAAGAGTCGACCCACCTCGAGTTGCTCGAACGCGTCGCCGCAGCCGCCGGTGAAGGCGTAAGCGCCGCCGCGATTCGCGGCGCCGATCTGTGTCTGTTCGACACCCAAGCGCCAACCCTGGCGGGCGCCAGAAACGAGCTAATCCACGCGGCCCGCCTCGACAACTTGACCTCGTGTCACGCGGCGCTCAGCGCGCTGCTCGCAGCGGGCAGCGGAGGTGACTCCACGCAGGTCGTGGTGCTCTACGATCACGAAGAGGTGGGCAGCGAGAGCGCGAGCGGCGCCGGTTCGGAGTTTTTGGAAAGCGTGCTGCGACGGCTGACGGCCGGCTCTGCTTCCTCGGCCGACGCTTTCGCGCGGGCCATCGCGGGCTCGCTCGTCATCTCGGCCGACATGGCGCACGCCGTGCATCCAAACTATCCCGACAAGCACGATAAGCAACATCGTCCCATGCTGGGTCGGGGTCCGGTGCTGAAGGTCAACGCCTCGCAGCGCTACGCGACGGATGGGCCGACGGCCGCGCGCTTCCGCGCTGCATGTGCGCGCGCCGATATCGAGCCGCAGCACTTCGTGTCGCGCAACGACATGGGCTGCGGCAGCACCATCGGGCCAATCGTCGCGGCCGGGTTGGGGCTACGGGCGGTCGACGTGGGCGGGCCGATGCTGAGCATGCACAGCTGCCGCGAGATGGCCGCCGCCGCCGACGTCGTGCCGATGATCCGTGCGCTGACGGCCTTTTTCGACCACTTCACCCCGCTCGACCCCGCGCTGTGACCGAGGCTCAGCGCGGCGGGGGCGCGAAGCGGCTGCTGTACGGAAACGGATCCGGCTCCCGCGGCTCGCCGTAATAAGCGTAGCCGACCGAAGACAGATCGATGCCGCGCGCTTGCAACCCTTCATAGTCGTCGTAACGGAGCCGGAGCACGGCGACCGGATGGGTCTTGGAGCGCCGCTCGAAGTCGACTTCCACCACGCTGCTCCGCTGGCTCTCACCGTACTGGGTACCGATGTTGCTCGGCCCGCTCGCGCTGCCTTTGCTCTTGCGCGGAGCATCGTCGCCTCGGTACCCGTCGCGCGCAGCTCCTGCTCCCGACTCCGCAGCGCGTGGCGCCGCGGGTGCCGACGGTGCGTAGTAGTTCCGGTAGCCGTCATCGTACGTCGGAGGAGCAGCAGAAATCGGCTGCCGCCGTCGAACCGGCTGCGGCCTCACCTTCTCAGGGAATATGGAAAATAAGCTGCGGCAATTAGAGAACCAGCAACTGGCAGA
>JBEHXA010000075.1:0-17457 GCA_048498935.1 Myxococcota bacterium | reverse complement strand
GGCGACCTCCCCCGCCGGCCCCTCGAATACCAAGGCCGCAACCGTCGAAAAGTACATCATGAGCCAGTACGCCGACCTGGCGAAGACCATGAAGGCCACGCCGATGGGCGCCGGCACCGTGCTCGATAGCACGATCATCTATGGCGTGAGCGAGGTGGCCGAGCCGTCAGGCCACATCATGAGCAACTATCACATCGTGCTGATGGGCCATGCAGGCGGCAAGCTGCCCGGCAATCGCCACGTGCGCCTGCCGGGCCGTAAAGTCACCGAGCTCGTGCTCACACTCCAGCAAGTGATGGGCCTGCAAGTCGACACCTGGGGCAGCTGGGACAAAACCAGCAAAACCATGCCCGAAATTCTCACCTGAGGCGCGCGCCCTCGACGACCATGCAAGAGCCCCCGTGTGTGCGGGTGGCCCCGTAACGGCGCCACTCCCAGCTCGCGTGCTGTTCGATCCCGAAGAGATGAGGGACGCGGTCGAGCAAGGAAGACACGCCGAGGGTGAAGATCGGGCGCCCGCTGAGTTGCTCGACCCCTGCGCTGTCGAGCACGGTGGCGCTACTCACGGCATCGCACGTGAGCGCCACCCGCTCAGCCACACCGACCAGCGACGTGACGTGATCTTGCTGCAGGCGCAGCTCTAGATCGGTGAAGTGCCGGGCCCAACGTAGCACCTGCGACTCGGGCGCTGGGCCAAAGCGGCGCTCGTAGATGCGCTTGGCGTAGACGCGCTGGGGCCACGCTACCTGGCTGAGCACGCAGCTCGACACGAGCAAGTCGGCTCGCTCATCCGGCTCTAGCAAGCGTGGCGGCTCGGCGAGTCGATAGGTCCAGCACAGCGCCTCGAGCCGATCGCGCGCCTCGTCCGCACTGGCGGCCGACGCTACGGCGTCGTCGAAACGCTGCACGAGCTGTCCGTTGATGCCCGTCAAGTCGATGAGGCGCAGCTCAGCAGGGGCGCGCAGGCCTGGATCCTTCAGTGCTGCCGCGACAGTCGAGTTCAAGGCCTGTTCGTCGATGTCGACCAACAGCAATTTCGCGAAGGATTTGGCCAATTCGACGAGCGGGAGATCGAAGGCGTGCCCGGCGCCGAGCACGACCGCCAGCTCACGCCCCTGCGTCTGACGGATGGCGCTCTCGATGAAAGCGCGATTTTGCTCGCCGTGAGCGCGCCAACTGTCGCGGTTATCGCGCTGGATCTTTCCTATGCCCAGCGAAGTTTCCCTGAATTGCAGCTTGGCAAAGGCGTCGGAGTCGACGCCCGTATCGAAGTGCCAACGTGGCTCACCGGCTTGCGGAATCAGCGAAAAAGCCGTGAGCGTGTCGCCCAGATTGATCTGCGGCAAGCTCGGGTCCAACTGGCCGACGCGCTGCATCGTGCGCGCGAAGCTCACGATGGTTTCGAAGTCCTGGTTGGCGCGTGGGCGGTGACCCGCCAAAACTTCACGCAAATGCCCGGCCTGCACGAGCGAGACCGTAGGTTGCTGTTCGGCGAGCGGGACTTCACCGACGTACCAGGCGAGCGCTCGGTCGACGGCGTCCACAACCGGGGCGAAGCGGGGCTCCAATGACGACAACCGTGATATTCTACCTCGGAGGTCATGGTTCACGGGAGGTTCACAGTCCAGCTCACGGCTCGATTGCTGCTCACTAGCTGCTTCAGCGTGGCGTGCACCGAGCACTATCGCGTGGGTGAGATGGACGGCGTCTTCGATGAGCCCAAGGCGGGCTCCGGCGGCACCAGCAGCGGTTCTGGAACTGCCGGGTCGCTCATGACGGCTGGTCAAGCAGGGAGCCTAGAATCAGGCGGCTCCGGCTCGTCGCTCGTAGGTGGTGAGGGACCTTCTCCGAGCAAGGTCGGCGCGGGGGGCACGGGCACGAACACGAACACCAGCTGCGAGGTCGCGGCAGAAGCGCCGGCTGCGCCCGCCCCTCCGTTCGCGGCCCCCGATGTCGTTTGGCAGAGACTCAGTCTCTGGCTGTATGGCGACGTCATGACGCCACCGATGGCGATGCCTGCCTCGACCACCTACGAATGGTCCGGACAGATAGCTATGGCCGCATTCCAGTTGAGCCAACAGCGCAACCCGGAATCGCGCGCCATCCGCCATTTCGTGTCGACCGCGTTCGATCTCGAAGAAGACGCAACGGCGGTCACCAAGTGGACGCGGCGTTTGAGCGATGGCTTCGACCCACTTGGATTGCTCTATGCCAGCTCGTGGGAAGGGCAAGAGCATCGCACGGGGATCTTCGGTGAGCCTGAATGGCTCACGCGCCACCCACGCGCCGTGTCGCGCGGGATCAACATCTTGCGCAGCGTATTGAACCAAACGGTGCCGCCTCCGCCGGCGAACGTGGACACTTCACAAATCGCCGAAGCGCAAGGCAACCTGACCACGCGCGAGAGACTCGAGCTGCATCGCACCAATCCGGTTTGTAACGCGTGCCACCGTTTGATCGACCCGCTCGGCCTCTCGCTCGAGCACTTCGACGTAGAAGGCAAGTACCGGGAGCTCGACTCGGACAAGCCAGTCGACAGCTCGGGCACCTACAGTCCCGAATTCGGCGGCGAAACGTTCACGTTCACCAGCATGGAAGACCTGGGGCCACAGCTAGCCAACAGCTGCCAAGCCCGCTGGACCTTCGCCGACCTCAACTTCAAGCATGCCCTGCTCGACGCCAATCTCCTCTTGGAAGGTGAGGACATCACGCTCGCGCACCAAGAAGACCTCACCCGCGTCCGCCAGGCCTTCCTTCAGAGTCAGAGCTACCCCAGTTTGATCCAGGCGATCGCACAGAGCAGCGCGTTCCTTCGCTAGCAGCGCACGAAAGGCTGCCTTGGCGCGGAGTCTGGCGCGCGGCAGTGTTCAGCCGCCCTTCTTAGGGCGAGAGCTGCGCATCGGTCGCACGCTGGGTAGCAGCGGGAGGGCTTGGGTGCGGCCCGTACCGGGGAAAGGCGGCACGCGTCGGCCAACGGCTTTCTTGCGTGGAGCGGCGCCCAGCGAGTCGAGCTCTTGGAGCGCGGCGTCGATGGACGCTTCGATCGCTTCGCGCGCGCTGCCTGGGTCGACTTCGGCGCGCTTGATGCGTGTCCCCGACGTCAACTGGTCCGTGTCGTCTGTTGGGGTACTGCTCGGCCCTCCGCTGCGCGGTGGGCGGGCGCTATGACGTTTGGCTTTGGCTGGCGTCATGAAGGGGCGGAACGACCTGGGCGCCGCCGCCTTAAGCACGCTTCGTCGTCACCGATCGCGAATCACCGTCAGAGGGGCGTTGTGCGACATGCGTTGGTAGTTGCTTCGACGCGCTCACGCAGATTTGGACGGCGCACGTCCGTCGCCAGCCCGAGCTTCTCGAGTAGTAGGATCGTGTACCAACCTACGTCGAGCTGGGCTGGTGTGAACCCGAGGCGCGCCGAGCCAGGGCGGTGGTGATGGTTCTCGTGCCACTGCTCGCCCTGGAACGTGTGCATGAAGCCGAGCCACGGGACATTACGCGCCGTCGGCTCGCCCATCGGCACACCAGGTCGCAGGTGGCAAATGCTGTTGACGAAGCACTGCGCATGAAGCGCCCATACCAGGCGGATCGGCCCGATCCAAAACAGGGACGCCAGCAGCGACCAATCAAAGGCCAACGCAAACGCACCGCCCTGCGTGAGCGCCAGCGCGGCCAGTGGGATCTGCAGCGCCGTCCATTTCCGATAGGTCGGCGTGTCGAGATCCTTACAATAGACATGCACAGGAGCCCTACCGGCCTGCCACAGCCAGCGCAGGTGTGACCACCAGAAGCCACCGACGCCGGGGCTCGAAATGTCCTCGGGAGTATCGGACTTTGCGTGGTGCAGGCGATGGTTCGCCACCCACGAAATCGGCGCTCCCCCGCCGTTGAGCATCGTGAAGAAGATGAGCAGGTCGCGGGGGACGGGATGCAGCTTGACCGATTTGTGCGCAAGCGCGCGATGGAAGGCGACCGTCGTGCCGAGTCCGCCCCAGAAGAAGAGCGCCCAAGCCGTGAGCACTATGTTCCAGCCCGGCAGCGGAAACAGGAGCAGGCCGCCGATCGCTGTGACGTGGATGAACACCAGCCAACCGAAGGTCGGCGCCTCACCTGGCGCGGGCCTCCACCAGCGCCACGTCCACGGCTGCCGCTGCGCGATGTTGGTGGAATCGAGGATGAACGCTTTGGGAGATGGCCTCACGCGCCAGCGACTTCACCAAGGCGCCGCCGAGATGCCAATTAGGTATTCTGTCTTGCAGTGCGTTCCAAGCGTTCGCTGACGTTCCAGCTGACGACGAACGCCTTGCAACGTGCAGCGGAACCAGAAAGGTGCAGTCGTCGTAGGCACATGCATTGCATGACTGCTCGCATGACCGACTCACCATTTTCTGCAGAAGATGCCGGCGGCCTTCGTTTCGACAGCCGGGCTCGGCTCGCCAATGCTTGGCCTCGCTACGCCGTGCTCGTGCTGAGCGCCTGGCTGTTCGTTTCGGCCTTCCTGTTCCCGACCACGCGCGACGCCTGCGCAGCAGCCTGGATCTCCGCCACCATTACGGGAATGACCGCGTTTGCCGCCATTTGGGCCAGCCCGGTTCGGTTCTTCAACGTGCTTCTGGGCGGTATTGCTCTGCTTTGGCAAGCAGCGGCGGCTAGCAATCAACCTACCGCTCACCTGAACGGTATCATCGTCTGCGCCCTCATCATGGCTTTCGCCCTCGTGCCTTCGCGTAAGCCCACGAGGATGGTGCCGCGTTTCGGTTGAGGCACCGCTCGGGTCATCGCTGTTACTAGGCCTTGCGCACCGCGTAGCGCACGTGGGTGACGCGCGGCGATGGCATGGTTTCGATGAGCTCGACGCGAACGTCGCGGCCGATGTTTGCCAAGAGGGGCGTCCCGCCGCCGAACATCACGGGCGAGATGGCGAGGGTGAATTCGTCGACGAGGCCGGCGCGGAGGTATTGCTGGATGACGTGGGCGCCGCCGGCGATGCGAATATCGCGGTCTTGGACTACAGCGCGCGCTTGGCCGAGCGCGCTCTCGATACCGTCGTTGACGAAATGAAACGTGGTGCCACCTGGGCGTACCCAGGGCTCACGCACTCGAGAGGTCAGCACGAACACCGGAGTGTGAAACGGCGCCTCCTCGGGCCACATGCGTTCGCCGAGCTCGAACATGCGCTTGCCCATGATGCTGACGCCGGTGCGCCGAAACGTCTGCTCGGCGAGTTGATGGTCGGAGCCGGTTTCACCGCCCTCTCCGAGCTTCAACATTTCTTGGAAGAAGCGCGTCGGTAGGATCCAGCTGTGGAGCTTGCCCCATTGGGCGCCCCAATCCTCGTAGGTCGGGTCGCCGGCATGCTCCAGGTCCATACCGGGCGGGACGAGGTAGCCATCGAGGGAAACGCTGACGAGGAAAAACACCTTGCTCATCTGTACGGGCCTTTCACGCTGTGGTCTGGTGGTGAAACGACGCCCGGGCGCGCCAGTCATCGGTCCATGAGCGAAATTTTCGAGCCCCTGGTGGAGGCCGCCCGCAGCGGCGACGAACGAGCGTTTCGGGCCCTGGTCGAGCCGCTCAGCCGCGAGCTGCACGCCTACGCCTAACGGATGCTCGGCGGGTTCCACGACGCCGACGACGTGCTCCAGGAGTCCCAGCTCAAGGCGTGGCGCGCGCTCGAGACCTACGAACCGCGCGCGACCTTCCGCGCGTGGATGTATCGAATCGTCA
Source organism: Myxococcota bacterium (assembly GCA_048498935.1). Taxonomy (GTDB): domain Bacteria; phylum Myxococcota_A; class Polyangia; order Polyangiales; family Polyangiaceae; genus PMG-095. Next base: position 11,736 of record JBEHXA010000075.1, on the reverse strand, counting down.
CCAATACCTGCCTCGACCTGCTCAAGGCACGGTCGCGTCGCACGTTACCGCAAGACGTTGGCCCGCCGGTTGCGCCAGGGCCACCTACGACCGCGCCGCGGTCCGACATCTTGTGGCTCGAGCCGTATCCCGATGCGTTGCTACCCGCGGCGCCCGGTCCCGAGCAAGCCGCGCGGCTGCGCCAAGGCATTCGGCTCGCTTTCGTGCGTGTCGTCCAGGTGCTGCCGCCGCGTCAACGCGCCGCGCTGATCCTTCACGACGTCCTCGATTGGAGCGTCGCCGAGGTCGCCACCATGCTCGAGACGACGGAAGTGGCCATCAACAGCGCGCTCCAGCGTGCGCGTGCCGCGATCGCGCGCCCGCGCGAGGAATCCGCGCTCGCGCCACGCCAAGCCGAAGTGGTCGACCGCTTCGTGCACGCCTGGGAGAGCGGCAATTTCGACGATTTCGTGCAGCTGCTCGCGACCGACGCGGGGATGAGCATGCCTCCCTGGGAGTATTGGCTCGACGGCAAAGACGCGGTCGTGGCGACGATGCTTTCAGCGGGTACTTGGGACGGCGAGCCACGCCCTGGGCGCTACCGAATCGTCTCCGCACCGATGAACGGCGACCCCGGGGGGCTCGCCTACGTCCGCGGACCCGATGGTCGTTACCACCCCGTCTGCCTCACGGTCCTGTCTTTCGATGCCGACGGCCGCGTCGCCGAGCTCACGACGTTCGTGCTGCCCGAGCTCTTCGCGGCGTGGGGTTTCCCAGCTGTGCTCGACGGATCGGCGGGGCGACCCACCCGCTAGCTCGACTGGCTGGCTCAGGTGGCTTTCGCGGAGTGCGCCGACATCTCCTCGAAGTCCAGGTCCCGCTCCAGCTCGTGCAGCACTCGGTCGTCGATTTGCCCGGCGCGATGCAGCCGCAACAGTTCCGCGCGCCCGGCCGCGTTGGCTTCCAGCACGAGATCGAAATGCGCCTGCAGCCCCGGCTGGTGTTCGGCCTCGTTGCCCGCGTAGCGTTGCGACCCGGCAGCGCGCCGGCGATAGGTTTCCAAGAGCTGCGGGTGGATCAGCTTGCCATCCGGCGCATACGCCCGTGTCTCGACGAGCGTCGCCTGGGCCTGCGCCATCGCAGCCTCGGCCTGCGACATCGACAGCGGCGCGACGTGGGCGCCAGCTTCGGGCGGGCGCAATCCGCGGATAACCACGCCCAATGTCGTGCCCTGCAGCAGCACGGTCACCAGGATCACTGCGAACGCCGCGACCAAAATGAAATCGCGACCCGGCAGATCTGCGGGCACGCTCAGCGCGACTGCCAACGTCACGACGCCACGCATCCCTGCCCAGCTCAGCACGGTCGACGCCCGCCAGCCCATCGTCTGGTAGCGGCGCCACCCGAGCTTGCGACACAGCGCGAGGACACCGTCGCACGCGAAAATCCAGGCGAAGCGCGCGAGCGTCAGCCCAAGCAGGATCCAGAGGATGGGGCCAGTCATGTGCTCGACCACCACGCCGAAGCCTCCCGCGCGATGGATGACGTCACGCAGTGAGGAGCCGATGAGCATGAACACGCTGGCTTCGAGCAGGAAGATGAGCACGGCCCAAAACGAGGTACCGCGCAGCCGGATTGCAGCCGAGAACACCGCGTGCTGGTACCAACCGCAAATGAGGCCCGTCACCACGGTAGCGATGACGCCCGAGACGTGCAGCATCTCCGCCAGGATATAGGCAGCCCAGCACAGTAAGACCGAGGCTGCGATGACGAGGTACTCATCGCCAAGCCGTTTCACCACGACTACCCAAGCTCCGCCAACCGCAGCGCCGACGGCAGCGCCGCCCAGCGCCAGCAGCGCAAAGCTACCGAGCGCATCCACTGTACTAAACGTGCCCGTTACCGCCGCCGCTATGGCGAAGCGGAACAAGACCAGCCCAGAGGCGTCGTTCAGGAGGCTCTCACCTTCCAGCAAGATGGACAAGCGCTGCGGAAGGCGCACCCGCTGCAGCACCGCGCGAGCGGCGATGGCATCCGGCGGCGAGACGATAGCACCCAGCGCTGCGCAAGCCGCCCAGGGCAACGATGGCAACAGCGCATGCGTCACCACCGCCACCACCACGGTCGTGAAGATTACTGCGCCAATAGCCAGAGACAGGATGCCGATGAGGTGGCGGCGCAGGTGCCGCAGAGCGATGAACCAGGCGCCATCCATCAACAATGGCGGCAGAAAGATAACCAGCACCAGCGCCGGATCCAACGAGATGTGAGGTAGCCCCGGGACGAACGCCAATGCCGCGCCGCCGACGATCAGCGCAACCGCCGGCGGCAGGCCCACCCGGTGCGCCACGTAGTGCAGGGCGATGACCGCGAACAGCATCGCGATCATCAGCTCGAACAGGTAAGCCGCATCCATTTCCAAAATCTCCGAAGGCTTGCCGAGGTGTAGTCTAGCTGCGTCGGTAATGGAAATCGTCGAAGCTTCGCGCATCCACGCCACCAATCGCTCCGATCGGGGAGTTCGCGCGATCATCGCGTACAAGACGATCAAAGGCCTTGCTCAGCTCGGTTTGGCCGCGGTGTTGCTTGGCCTCTGGCCGTTCGGCTTGGCGGGTCACGTCGAGAGCGTTGCGCGCATAATTCACGCGCACGCAACTCAGATGTGGGCGCGCCATCTGTCTGGGGTGCTGGTGGATCACGCGACCGGGCGAGCTCTGGCTTTCCTGCTCTTGGCGCTCGCCGTCGACGGCGCATTCACCACCTTCGAAGCATTCGCGCTTCGTCGCGGCTATGGGTGGGCTCCCTGGCTAGTGGTGTTGGCCACCTCGTTACTGCTCCCCTTCGAGCTCTTCGAGCTCGTGAAGGAGCCGCATCTCACCCGGCTCACCCTCCTGCTAGTGAACGCCGCGATTGCCGCCTACCTAGCGCGAAGCGCCACTCGAGAACGACGCTCGGTGTAAGAGCTTGACAGAATCGAGGATGCGGCACATAGATGTCGCACAACCTAACAGCGCGGAATTTCGCCCACCTTGAGTGACGCGCTCTACAAGTATCACTCTAAGCCGCTGGGTCCGCGCGATCCGCGCAACGTGGTTCCGGTGGTTCAAGTGGGCACGAAAGGCCGTGCACCCAATGAACTCCGAGTCCACCAAACCGTCGAAGCCCCAGCACCTCGGTCTCGACACGCTGGCGGTGCGCGCTGGCGAGCGCCGTCAGAACGGGCACGACGCGGTGACCGTGCCGATCGTGTGCACGGCGACGTACGGCTTTAGGGACACCCGCGAGATCCGCGACCACTTCGAAGGGCGCATCTCGCGCGAGGAATACGGCCGCTACGGCAACCCCACCGTGCACGCCGCCGAAGCCAAGGTCGCTGCGCTCGAGGGCGCTGAAACGGCTGCGCTGTTCGACAGCGGCATGTCGGCGATCACCAGCACGCTCTGGGCCATGCTGAAGCCGGGCGACCACATCGTGCTGACCTCCGACTGCTACCGCCGCACCCGGCAATTCGTGAAGACGGTACTGGCGCGCTACGGCATCGAGCACACCTTCGTCGATCCGAGCGACTACGACGCGATCGAGCGCGCGATCGTGGACGGAAAGACGCGACTCTTGCTCACGGAATCGCCCACGAACCCGTACCTGCACGTGGTCGACGTGGTTCGGCTGGCTGAAATCGCGCGCCGCCACCAGCGCGTGAAGTTGATCATCGATTCGACCCTGGCCACGCCCGTCAATCAGCGCCCCCTCGAGCTCGGCGCCGATCTGGTCATCCATTCGTGCACCAAGTACATCGCCGGGCACAACGACGTCTTGGCCGGAGCGGTCTGCGGCTCCGAACCTCTCGTCCAAGCGCTGCGCGACTTCCGCGGAATGGTCGGCGGGCTGCTCGACCCGCACGCGGCGTACCTACTGCTGCGCGGTGCAAAAACCCTCGGCCTGCGCATGCAACGGCACAACCAAAGTGCCCTTGAGATTGCGTGCTTTCTGGAGCAGCACCCCGCTGTCGAGCGAGTGTACTACCCAGGCCTGGAGAGCCACCCCAACCACGCCGTAGCGCGCGCCCAGATGCGAGCGTTCGGCGGCATGGTCAGCTTTTTGGTCAAGGGCGACCTCGATACGTGCTCGCGCTTCATCGATGCCTGTGAGCTCCCGTCAATCGGGCCCTCGATGGGCGGCGTCGAATCGCTGATCGAACAAACCGCCCTGATGTCCTTCTACGAGCTGACGACCGAAGAACGCCTGAAAGTCGGCATCCGCGACAACCTAGTGCGCCTCTCCGTCGGCATCGAAGACACCCAAGACCTCATCAACGACCTCGATCAGGCTTTGCGCCGCGCGACGCAGTAGCGCAAAGCGCACGGGAACTTACGCGCCAACCGTGGTATTGGACCGAGGCGCGTCTGTGCGCGTCCCTCCGAACAGCTGGGGCAGAACATGAAGAAAACGGCAAAGCTCGTGGCGCTCGGTGGGCTCGGTGCAGTCGTGCTTGCGGCTACGAGCGCTTTCGCTTACGTGAGCTTGACCTACAAGCGCGATTTTAGCGCAATACCGTTGCCAGAGATCCGGGCGAGCCAGGATCCGGAGGTCATCGCACACGGCGCCTACGTGGTGAATGCGCTGGCGCATTGTTCGGCGTGCCACGGCAACGGCGAGAGCACCAACAAGCACGAGCTGCCGGCCGATCCCAAAGACTTGCGCGGCGGCTACGTGATCGACGCGGGACCGTTCGGCGTCTTCTACCCGGCCAACCTCACGTCGGATCCCAAGACGGGTATCGGCAAATTGACCGATTCGCAATTGGCACGAACGATTCGGCACGGGGTTAGCCACACCGGCGAGTACGCCCCGTTGATGGGTTTCGCGGTCGGCCCCATGTCAGATGAGGATCTGACTGCGGTCGTGTCCTACCTGCGCACTCTGCCCCCGGTCGAGAACCAAGTCCGCCAAGACGAGTGGGGCTTTCTCGCCAAAGCTCTCTCGAGCAAATTCAATCCTCGCATGGCCAAAGCGAAGCCGTACGTGCCCCAGTCGGAAACGCCCAGCGTGGCTCGCGGTGACTACCTGGCAAATGGCCCAGCGCTTTGCTTCTGGTGCCACACCCCGACCGATCCGACCGCTGGCTTCGCCGAGATCGGGGCGCGCTTCTCGGGTGGAGCGGAGCCCGAGCCCGACGCGCTCGACGCCAACTACGAGGTCCTTCCTCCCAACCTCACGCCCGACCGCGAAACCGGTGCGCTCTCCAACTACGACGAGCAGAGCTTCATCGATCGCGTTCGCAAGATCGGAGCGGTCTCGAGAGGCTCGACGATGCCGTGGGACAACTTCAAACAGATGACCGACAGCGACCTCAAGAGCATCTTCGCCTACTTGCGCTCGCTACCACCAACCAAGCGCCTCACCGGGCCCGGCCGACGGCCGAAGGGTTGGAAGCCCGAACAACGCTGAGTGAGGCCGTGATACCGTCGCGACGTGAGCTCATTCTCTCTGGGGCTTAGGGCATGGTGGATCGGCGCGAGCGTCGCGCTATTCGTGGCATGCGGCGCGAGCCAGGCGGCCGTGCAACCTGTAACTCCGGCGACCGCGCCGGTCGCCGCGAGCGCGGCACCATCCGCGTCGAGCGCCGTGCCACCTGCGCCAACGGCTTCCACGTCGGAAGGCGCGCCCGGCGGCTCGAGTGACGGTGCGTTTCATTGCGCTACCGAGCAACGCCCGGTGGCCATCCAGGTCGAGGAACGCTTTGCCCTCCGCACCATCCCGATCGACATCAACGGCCAGGAACTGGGCGCGATGGGTCTGGTCGATGCGAAAAACGTCTACTCGCTGAAGGCACTCAGCTACGAGGGCCGTCGCATGAATCGAGTGGAGGTCATGCTACAGAGCCACACCTTTGCTCCGAACGCAGCATCGTTCTCAGAACAGGACCCGTGGCAGAAGGCGCTGGCGGGTGGCTGGCTCGAACTTGGTCAGCCGTCCATCATCGAGCGACACGGTGAAGACTGGTGCTTCGTGGCGCGCAAGTGCCCCGCGCCAGCGTCGGCCGAATACCAGTTCCTCGATGCGCTCGGTTCCATCGTGGTGATGATGATGCCGCTCGAAAAGCTCCAAACCCAACTCGATCACAAGCAGAGCGACGGCACCCTCAGCCTCGAGTACGCGGACACCGCAGCATTCATGGTCGGCGAGAAGAACGCGCCCAAGCTCCAAGCGCGCCAACTCGGTAGCGGCATTCCCGCGCAGTTCGAGCTCCGGTCCGAGCGCCGCGACGTCTCGGTTCGCAGCGCCGCGACGTCCTCAGTCAAGCTCCCCAAGAAGTCCTCCAAGGCGTCGAGGCTCGAAACCGTCGATCGCCTCACGGTCGATCGCGACTGCCGCATACGCAACATCGACCTGACCGTCTCCGCCGACTATAGCCTCGTCCCCAACACCCCCAGCGCCATCCGCATGCAGCAGATCCACGAGCGAAAGTTGAGTCTCCAGTGAACACGAGTCGAGAGCCCGGGCGTCCCTACACCTTGGTCGATTCGCAGGAGGGGCTCGCGCAGGCTGCCCACGCGCTCTCTACGTGCCCGCGCCTGTACTTCGATACCGAGTTCGATTCGGGGCGAGGTCCAACGCGGCTCTGTCTGCTGCAGATCTCTTCCGGTACGGAGGTCTTCCTCATCGACACGTTGAAGCTCGGTGAGCTCGACGTGCTTGCTCAGGCGCTGGCTAGGCCGGACGTCGAATGGGTGATGCATGCTGGCCTGCAAGATCTCGAGCTGATTCAACAACGCCTGCACCTCCGCGCGCCGAAGCGCTTGTTCGACACGCAAGTCGCTTACGCGCTGGTTTCAGCGGAAAATAATGTCTCGCTGGCGTACTTGTGCCGCCAGCTCCTGGGTGTCGACTCGCACGGAGGGCACCAGGCCGACGATTGGGTCAGGCGTCCGCTCTCAGACTCGCAGCTGCGTTACGCCGCTGGCGATGTGGAGCATCTGCCGGCGCTCACCGAAGCGCTCACCGAGCGCGCCGAAGCGCACCACCGTCTGACACTCGTGTTCGAGGCTTCGCATGAGGCGCTCGAGCCGTCGCGTGAGCCAGCCGCTCTGCTCAGCCTCGAATCGTTTCGAAACGCGTGGCAACTCAGCCCTCGCAGCCAAGCCGGTCTTCGCTTCTTGATCGATTGGTATCAACAGCTTTCCGTCGAAGACAAGCGAGGCGCGCCGGACAACAAAACGCTGCTGGCTCTAGCCGCGCGCATGCCTGAAAGCGCCGACGCTCTCGCGCGCATCAAAGGTGCTTCGCCCGCTTTCGTGAAGCGCTACGGCAAGCAGATCGTGGAGGGCCTGCGCGAGCGGGCGCTCCGCGCGGTGAGCACCGATTTCGTGCCAATCGCGCCCGCTCCGTATGCGACATTCGCCGAAATCCGCTGCGAAGCATGGTTGGGTCTCATGCGCGCCGAAGTCTGCGCCGCTCTAGAAGTCTCACCCGAGCACGTCTTGCCGGCGCGCGTCATGCGCGAGCTCAAGGCCCAGTTGCAAGGCAGTCGCTCCGTTCGCCTTTCGGACGCACTACGCGGATATCGAAAGCGCCTGCTCGGGAGCGCTGTGGATGACTTTTGCGAGCGCCAGCCGCCGCCCGTGCTTTAGTTCGCGCCGATGCCAGCCAGGCCCCCGAAGCGCACCACGAGGCGCGCCCCCACGCACGCACCCAAGGAGCCGAAAGCCAAAGCGGCGAAAGCCGACCCACCTCGCTACGCGCCCTCCGCTTTCCTGAAAGGCTCGCCTGAGCAGGTGCAGCAGCTCTGCGACGAGCTGGCAACGCTCGCGGCGGAGCGCTTCAGCGACCTGACCGGGACCACTTGGCGCACCGTCGGTACGACGCTGGCGCACCAGCTGCGCGCTGTGGGGCACGATCTGATTGGCATCGACGAGTCCGACGAGCACCAAGAGTGGCAAGCAACGTGGCACCACCCGCGCGGCACCTTCTCACTCCTGCTCGCGTTCCAAGCTCCTTACGCCGTTGCTGTCACCTGGCAAACCGACGATGGCGCGTACACCGCGCGCCGCTAGCGAGCGGCCGAATGCCGTGCTGAGTCGCGCGCAGGGCGACGACGTGCTGCGCTATTGGCTGGCAGCGTTGAGGCTGGAGGAAGCGCTGCAAGCTCGCCCTGCTGCACGCACGAGCGCGAGTGGCGCGGGTGTACCTCGGTTGGACCAGCCGACACCGGGGCAGGACTACTTCAAGCTGCCGCTCGACGCCGCAGCGGCCGAGCTGCTGGCAAAAGAGACGCAGCTGACTCGACGCTTCGACGCCGAGCTGTGCGGGTTCTTCGAAACGTGGCTGCACGGCCGGTATCGGCGGAGCGAGGACGAGAGCGAGCTCTCGCATTTGCTGTGCTTTCCGGTCGTGCATTTACCGCGAGGAGAGCTCGGAGGGCTGCTGCGTTGCGGGGTGCGCTTACGCTTCGGCAACGGCGATTCGCCACCCTTTCGACCATCCACGCGATCTGAACGACAGCGCGGCACCTACCCAGCGCCGCCCGACCAGGCGCGCCTCACTCGCATGGCCAAGCCAGGCGAAGCTTGGCCGTATTTCATCGATACCCGCCTACTGCGGCAACCGCTGGGCGTGCCGACCGAGAGCATCGACGCCTTGTTCGAGGCGTTGCGTTCGTTCGAGCTCGTTTCAGGGCGCCTGATGCTGGCCCTACTGACGCTCACGCTCGAAACCGTGGCGAGCGGCAGCGGCGCGGAGCCGGAAAGTGTCTCGGACCAGGCCGAAAAGCTGAAGGCCACGGCTGCAGCTACGCCAGGCGAGATCGAAGCGTGGCTCGGGCGCTTGACTGCGGCCGTGCGATGCTTGCTCGAGCGAGCGTCGTCACGCGCACGGGTGTACCCGGTCGGGATCGTGATTGACGGCACCCAAGCCAAGACGACTTGGCACTTGCAGCGCGAGCTCGAAGCGCTGGTCGACGGCGAGCGCGGTCGTTGGAAGCTGACTTCGCCACTCGGAGCCTATTTGACGGGGCAAGCCTTGCCGGCTGGTGATGCGCCGCAACGAGCGCTCTTCCCAGGGCCGGCGTTATCCACGAGCCAGCGCTCGGCCGCCCAGGCTTTCTGGGGCTCGGAGCTCTGCGCCGTGCAGGGTCCGCCCGGCACAGGCAAAACACGGCTGATTTTGCACCTGTGCGCCGAGGCCCTGGTGCGCCAAAGCGAGGCGTTGCTGGAAGGCGGCAGCCGCGCCAGCCCCGAGCAGCTGCTGATCACCAGCAGCAACAACCGCGCCGTCGACAACGTCATCGAACCGCTCGACGAGGTCGACGGCTTGCCGCTCGCCTTGCGGGCGGGGAGCCGTCAGTCGTGCGAAGCGCAGCTGCTCGTCCAGCTGCGTCGAACGCTCGCGTGGCTAAAGCGCGCCGCGAGTGAGCCCGCGCTCGAGCGCAGCGCGCAACTGGCGCGCGAGAAGGCGCTATTTCTGGCGCAGCGCGACGCGGTCGAACGCTTATTGGCTCCACGACGAGCAGCGCTGACACGCGCGAGTCAGCGTCTGCAGCTTTCACGCGAGCTCGAGCTTTGCGCACCGGATCCCAGCGAGGCGACCGTGACCGGACTGAGTCTGGCGCACCGCCAAGCACTCCTGCTCGCGCTCACGCCGCTAGAAAAGCGCCTGCAAGCGCTGAGCAAGCTCACCGAAAGCGCCCCTGCACCTCTCGCTGTTCGAGCGCTCGAAGCGCACTACAAGCGCACGACCAAGCGGGCGCTACCGGCCTTCACGCAAGCCTTGACCGAAGCGCAATTGGCGCTCGATATACCGCTGCCTCCTCGAAGCCCGGCGCGCGCTGATGTCGAGCAGCAGCTCGAGGCTTGGGAGGACGCGGCCGAGCTAGGCCTATCGCGGTTGGGCGAGCTACGCGAAATGCTCGTGCGCGCTGCCTCGAGCGCCGAACGGGCTGGGCGAGCCGAGCGTTTGCGTGCAGAGCTCGCTGCGTTGGGTTCCGATCGGGACCCGATCGAATCCGACGTGGAGATCCCCGAGGCGCTTTCGCGCGAGCTGTTCGCCCGAGCCGTGGCTGCGCGCGAAGCCTGGGCGGGGATGCATGCCGAGGAGCTCGTCGTCGCATTATCGACTGCAGTGCGGGTGGTCGAGCAAGAGCGCTCACTGCGGTCGCTCTTCCGCAGCGAGCCCGAGGCTGCGCGCGCGCTGTGCCGGCTATTCGCGATCTGGGGCTCGACGCTGCTATCGCTGGGCAACTGTTTTCCGGCCGATTTGGGCGGCATCGCGCGCTTGGTGATCGACGAAGCGGGGCAATGCCACCCGGCGCACGCGGTGTCGGCCCTGCTGCGGGCCGACGCTGCGCTGGTGATCGGTGACGTGCACCAGTTGGCTCCCGTGATCGAGCTGGGCGCCGACGACGAAGAACGACTGATGCGTTCATGCAAGCTGGCGACACCTGCGGGGCTGCTACTGCCCTATCGCGTGCACGCAGACGCTACCGTTTCGAGCCAATCGCTCGCGGATCGTTCGGTCAAAGAGCGCAAGAATTTGACCGACCACTTTCGATGCCAACCGGAGATCATCGCGCTGTCCGACGCGCTCTGCGACTACGGGCTCTCGGTTCACACGCCGCGCGCCGATCGCTCGCTACACGCGCCCTACTTGAAACGCCCCGTTTCGCTCGTCGATCTGCGCGGCGAGCAGGCGCGCTTGGCCGGCAGCTGGTACAACGAGCTGGAGCTTCAAGAGACGATCGCCTTGATCGAAAGCTTGCTGAACAGCGGCGTTCAGCTCGACGAAATTGCCGTCATCACGCCATACCGCGGACAGCTCGAGCAGCTGCGGCGAGGCCTTCTGCAGCGACGCATTGCCTTGGAGAGCAGTCCGGAGCTGGCGGAAACCGAAGGCGCCGGCCTACGGCGCAGCAGTGGGCTGGCGCTCGGTACCGTGCACCGCTTCCAAGGCGGCGAACGGAGCATCGTCCTCTTCAGTAGCGTCGTCACGCACCCCAACTCTCTCGCCTTCCTCAACGCGCGCCCCAATCTCCTCAACGTCGCCATCTCCCGCGCCCAACACCACTTCGTCTGCCTCGGCCACGGCCCCGTGCTCGCCCGCGGGCCGCGCTCACGTCTACTCGTCGAAGGCGCGGGTCCACTCTCACCGACAGCGCACCGCAACGCGCTTGCCGGTCCGCCATCGCTGACTGCGCGATTCTAGGCGTCTCGGCTTAAAGCTTTTGGAACTCCGCCTCGATCGGATCGGGGTTTTGCAGATCCGTGAGGTAGAGGGCGGTTCCTGCTTGGGTGCTGGACGGTCCGACCCGCCAGTTAAAGTGACGTGCGTTCGTGAAATAGTCGCTCGTCGTCGCTGGCCCACTGCAGGGCTTGACCGTCTTCTGCCCGCTCGTGGGTGCAAAGGTCAGCTCGTCGCCATCAACGCTAATGACGCCTTGGCTGTTGATCGCCGTGCCTGCGCCTCCGCCGCAAACGCTGCTATTGAGGGTAAAAGCGTTACTGGCGCTACCATCCGCGGCGAAGGTCCATGCGTTGGTGGCGCCAATGCTCGTGGCGACCGTGAACCAATCACCCACGAGCTCAGCGGGCACATCGCTAGCCGCAACCTCTTGCTGAATCGCCATGATGCCGTCGGCTCCTGCCGCGGCGCTCGTGAACGCGCGAGCTGCTCCGCTCTCGTCGGAGACAACGCCGACGTAGTCGGAGTCGTCCACCTCGCCACTCTCGTTCATGTCTTTCCAAAACAAGACGAGGTAGGTCAAAC
>JBEHXA010000074.1:0-17469 GCA_048498935.1 Myxococcota bacterium | reverse complement strand
AGGCCCACCCGGACCGACGGGCGCCACCGGTGCCACGGGTCCCCAAGGCCTGCCCGGCGCCACGGGTGCGACCGGCGCCCAAGGCCTGCCCGGCGCCACAGGTGCGACCGGCGCGACGGGCCCCCAAGGTTTGCCAGGCGCTGCGGGCGCCACTGGTCCTCAAGGCCTCCCAGGCGCAACCGGCGCGACCGGCGCCACGGGTGCGACCGGCGCCACGGGCGCGACCGGCCCGACTGGTGCAACGGGTCCCCAAGGGCCAGCCGGCTCCTCCTTCGGGCAGCGCTACGCCTTCTACTCCGACCAACTCGACAATCCGAACAACGCCGATTGGACCGTCAACGCGCTCGCCGCAGCTTCCGCCGATTCGCTGAATAACGCGCTCAGCATTCGCGCATTTCCGGCGACTCCGGAGCGCGGCGTGGGCTTTAGCCTGTTCATTCCGCCAGGCGCCACTCAGGTGGTGATACGCACGCTCGCCCGAGCGCAAACCGCTCCGGGCGCGGCGCGAACGGTCGGACGCAAACTCTACTTCAGGCAGGCTACCGGAGCGGCAGCACTCACCGCTTGGAGCAACCGCGTGCTCGCGAACGCCGCGATCGGAACCAACACCAACTTCATCTACACCGTCGATACGTTCACGCTGGCGTCGTTTTCACCGGCGCTCGGTGCAGGCAATTTCGCCCAGCTCGAGCTCACGCGCGTTGCCCCTACGGCCGGTACGGACTTGACGGGCGATTGGAACCTCTTGCAGGTCATCGTGGAATTTACCTGATGGCTGTTTCGTTCAATTCGGCCACGCCGGACTGGATCAACCTCGGCACCAGCCTGAGCGCCCTCAACAACACGACCGAAGCCACCGTGTCGCTGTGGGCGAACGCCGTCACGCTCTCGCGTTTCAACTTCGCCAGCATATCGATAGGCCCCCCACCAGGGACGACCGCGATCGATCGATTGTCCTTGGAGTGTGCGCCCGATGGGTCACTCACACTGTTGGCCAAATCCACCGACGGCACTGGGTCGAAAACGGTGACGAGCGCGGCTGCCAGTATGCCCACCGGCGTTTGGACGCACCTGGTGGGCGTCGTGAAGTTTGCCCTAACCTCCAACAACATCATCCTCTACAAGAATGGCGCGCAACTCGCGATCGCCAGCGACACCTTCGTGGGCGGCGTCACGTCGAACACCGATTCGAAGGTCGGTGCTTTGGGAGCTCAGTGCGACGGTTCGGACTTCTTCATGAACGGCGCGCTCGAGGACGTGCGCATCTACAACGTGGCGCTCACGCCCGAAGAGATCGGCACCATCTATGAAACGCGCGGCCCCGATGGCATCTTGCGCGGGTTGAAGAACCGCTTCTTACTGAACGAGGGCAGGGCAGGAAGCACAGTACCCACCACTGTCGGACTGCTGAAAGACGTCGGGCCGCTCGCGATCACGTCGCTCGCCGCTGTGGGTACGCCCACCTTCGCGAGCGAATACGTGCGCTTCCGCCGCCGACAAACGGTCGCCTAAGGTGCCGAGCTAACGCGCCTTCCAGGCGCCGCGAGCACGCGCCGGGAGCCGTGGCCGCTCGGCTTTGAGGCGACCTTCCAGCCAGCGTGCCGGGAACACTTCACGCACCGAGCCCTGAAGCTGCTCCAGCTCGAGGCCGGTCCAGACCCGGATATTGTCGCGAAAGATATGGTCGTTCGCGGCGTGGCTGCGCCGAATGTCCGGCATATCGTAGAAGCGGGTGCGGAGTTGGTCAGGATGCTCCAAAGCGCCGAGATAGCGAAGCGGGATGTGCTCGTGCTCTAGCCCCGCCAGGAGCTTGAGCCGTGCACGCATGTCGATGTCTTCGGCGCCCCAGCCGCGATAGCGCTCGTCGAAGCCGCCAACGCGCAGGAATTCGGCGGCGCGCACCACCAGCACGCCCATCAATGATGGCACGTCGTGGCGACGTTCGGTGAGCCCTGCAAAGAAGAACCGGTTCGCCCCGGCTCGGGCCTCGAGCCACTCCGCCAAGCCGGGGTGAACGAGCGTGTCGGCGTCCAAAAAGCAGAGCCATTCGGCGCCCCGATCCGCCACGAAGCGAGCGCCGACGTTGAGAGCCTTCGTCTTGTGGAACTTGGTATGACCGCGCTCGTAGACGACGCGCACGCGCCCGGTCGCGATGGCGTCGGGCTGAGCCGTCGTGAGCCATTCGCCCGAGCCTTCGGGACAGGAATAGTCGACGAGGCAATAGCTACCGGGAAATTCCCCCAACACGCGCCCCACCGTCTGCTCTAGGTGGTGGCGACGCCCCATGCACGTCACAATGACACAAGCGTCCTTCAATGCTCGCTCACTGCCTCCAACTGGGCCGACAACGAGGACCCGGCAACGCCGCCCGTCGCCCGGCTTGCGTCGGAACAGGCAGCTCGGGCCGGAACGATGCCAGCTTGGACAACTCGTCAGCCTCCGGTCGCCCGATGTCGACGAGGTAGTGGGTATGGGTTTCGGTCTGGTCCTGGCGTACGACGCTGAAGTCCAGCGACGACAGACCATCAGTTTCGTAGCTGTAGCCCTGCAGCATGCGCGCGTGGTTGTGCGTGCGCGCCGGGCTCTGGGGACCGAAGCGAGGGTCGATGCCATGGGGTAGCACCGTGAAACGGCCCCGGCGGCTGTAGTCGATCGGGAGCCTGTAGTGCAGCAACCTGAGCCGCGCGTCGTCGTCTTCGGAGCCCCAGCCCCAGTACCCATTGCTGAAGCCGTTGACGGTGACGAAATCCGACTTCGGAAAGAGCGTGACGCCGCCGTTGTAGTGCTCGTGGTGCGCTACGTAGTTTCGTTGCGATAGGTAGCGCGCCATGTGCGTCGGACACCGCGGCACCGAGTAGTCACACGAAGCGTCGTCGGGAACCATGTCGACGTCGTGAAAGCAAAAGTACGCTGGGGCATCCGCGCGAAGCACGAAGCCGGCGTTCATCAAGCGACCCTTGTTGAAGGGATACCCCGGCAGCTGCTCCACCACCAAGATCTCGTAATCGAGCCCCGGGTGATGAGCATCGAGGTGCGAGCGTAGTGCCGGAGCGAAAACGGCGAGGTTGTCAGCTCTATTGCGGTACGGAACGACGACGATCAGTCTTGCTGGAAGGAGACTCACACTTCTCTCCCTTGGTACGACGACGCTAACCCGTCGCCTGCTGCGCGACGGCCTCGCCCGCAAGGCGCTGGGCCTCGGCTCGACGAGCTGACACCAAAGGGCGAGTCCGAGCGAAGCGGCTGCTCAGATCTTCGGCGAATTCCGCCATGCGCAGGAGCTGCTGTCGCGTCGAATCGTCGAACTCTTCGCCTCCCGAGAGCAGCCCCTCCATGCGTGTGAGCAAGACCAGGACACGCTTACCGAGCGCTTCGACCTGGTGCTCCGTCGTCGACTTGGGCCGCCCACGCTTTTCGCCCCAACTGCGACGTTGCTGCACGACCCGCTCGGCGAGCAAGCGAATGGGCCAGTTGCCACTTCCCGCGCACTCCAGGAGCTCGAGAGCCAATTCCCCGGGCAACGAACAAACACAGCCGATGTGCGTCGGCGTGATGTTTTCAATGGTCTTGGCCAGTGGGTGCTCCTCGACGAACAGGAACACGTTCACCGCCGAGCTCAGCGCTGACTTTCGAAACGGACAGGCCGGATGTGCGACAACTTTGCGGAGCGATGTAGCCTTATTGCCCCGTTTTGCTCGCCACTCCTGCAGGTCACCGGCGAAGACGCCGTGAAAGACGACACTCCCAATCGCCATCGTGCGTTCCCAAGCAGATGAATGATTGATCGCACGCAATCGCGTCACTACCTCACCAACGTCGATCGCCGGTCCGTCGGATCTCATTCTTCCTCCTGCGGTCCCTAGGCATTCCCCGCCCAAGGAGCACTTTTGATAGGACTCGGCAGGCGTGACGGCGTCAAGTGTGAAGGAAGCTTCACCCCCCAGGAATGTCGTCACCGAAATGTCGTGGCGCGCGCGACACACACCATCGGATTGATAAAAGACTCATGCAGTCTCTCGGATGCGCTGACATTGAGTGCAAACGACGCAACGCGACTGTCCAATGCGATCGGACAGTCACGCCGGCCGCCTCCGGCCGACAACAATGGTAAATTTATCAGGATCACTCGTAGTCGCGCGGGGAGCGCTTCGTGGGTACGTCAGCTCGACGACGCGGCGCTCACTGCTACCAGCCCAAGTCTGCCTTCAATGCGGCCTTGAGAGTCTCTGCCATCACCTGATGGGCTGCGCCGTTCGGATGACCGCAGCCCCAGGCGTCTGCGGCCGGGGGTTTGAAGGCGACGATGCCGATGTTTTGGTCGCCCGCAGCAGTGCGCGCGGCTTTGACTTGGTCGAGGTAGCCGGCGAGGGCAGTGCCGCGATCGCCGGAGAGCATTGGGCTATGCGCGAGGTAGATGCGTGCAGCAGGATAGCGACCACGCACGTCGGCTACGAACGTCTTGTAGGCATCGACGAACGGTTGCCCGGGATCGCCCTTGGCAAAGTCGTTCGTACCGAGCAGAACCACGACCGCGCCGGGTGAATAGCTCTCGAAATCCCAAGCCGGGCTCTTGTCGTCGTTGCCGAGGGTACGCAGATAACGCTCCGGCATTTGCGTCATGAGCCCGCCGTTCACGTCACGCCACATGCCCATGCCGGACCAGGCCATGGTCACTACCTCCAAGCCGAGGTCACGCCCGCTGATCGCTTCGTACGACTGATAGTTGTTCTCTGTGGCGTACGCGAAGGCTTCGCCGATGGTCTTGCACTCGATGCCGAAGCCGACGCTGATCGAGTCGCCCACGATCTCGAGTCGCTTGTTGGAGGGCGCGGGCGGAGAGAGCAGCGTACCGCCCGGGAAATCGACCTTGGTGACCTCCACTGTCCCGTAGTTGGCTTCCGTGCGACGCCATAGCACCACCGTGTGCTCGCCTGCGGCCAGGTTCTGACCAAGGTCGTACTCGTGCTCACCCTGCTGGGTGGTGAGCAGCTGCACTTGACCGTCGATGACTAGCTGAAAGTAGTCGACCTGGTTGGTCTTCAACCCGACTTTGCCGGTGCCGCCCTGCCAGCGCGCAGTGAAGCCCGTACCTGGCCAGGAGAAGCGCGCGCCCGTTGCCGTCTTGTCGACGCGACCGAGCCAACGAATGCCCGGCTCGAGCACCGGCGGCATGCCACCTGCACCGCCAGCACCGGCCGCGCCACCGCTACCGCTGCTGCCGGCCGGGCCCGATGCTGAGCCGCCACTGCCACCGCCACCTACGGACAAGGCACCACCCATCGCACCACCTGTGCCCGCGGCGCCGCCCATACCGCTCGAGCCGAGCGTGCCGCCTGAACCGGCCGGGTTCGTCGCTTGCCCAGCGCTACTGCCACTACCGCCCGTGGTGCCGTCGGGGGCTGCCGTGCCTGGAGCCTCGCTCGAGCATCCCGCAAAATGCAGAACAGCCGCTGAAATTGCGGCCCTCTGAGCCAGTCGCAGCCAGGTTCGTTCCGACATGATCATGCTTAGTGGCGCGAGCCACCCCGACCGATCACTCGGAGGCTCAGAAACGCGCCGACAGATCAACCGAAGCTGCGCCGCCACGCACGTGCGTCGCGAGCGCTACGGAATGCGTGGGCTTGCTCGTGAGGATGAAGTAGGCGCCAACACCCACGCCCACGAGACCGACGACGAACCCAACCGTACTGACGGTCGCCATGGTGCGCGCCGCGTTGTTGGCGTCCACGCCAGTTTGATTGCACACCTTTTGAACATCGTCGCAGTTCTCGTCGCCGGTGGACTCCTTGCTCAGTCCGATGATGCCGGCAATGGTGCCTACCGCGAGCCCCGCCACCCCGACACCGCCGACGACGTACCCGAGGGTCTTGGTATCGCGACCGCTGCCCTTATCCGGAGCCGCGGCCACCTCGGAGGCTGGCGTAGGCTCGGGTGCGGCGGCACGCGACGCGCGTGGGCTGATTTCGAGCGTCTTCGTTTCGCCTTCGCTCAGGGTGACTTGGTAGCTGCGCTTCTCGGCACCGCTCGATACGACGACTTGATGCGTGCCCGGATCGATGGGCAGCGCGGTGCCGAAGCTCGCCGCGGTGAGCACGAGGGGGCCGATGGTCGCTTGCGTGTCGGGTGGTGCACCGCCGGCGAGCGTGAGCGCGAGGCGCGGTACGCGTGAGCCGAGCGCCTGCACTCGCTGCTGAACGTAGGGGATTCGCTCGTCGCCGGCTGGCAGAGTGTCGGACAGCTTGCGATAGAGCTCCCAGGCCGTCGCGAGGTGACCGCGCTTTTCTTCGCAATCGGCCAGGTTGAGCTTCGTGCCGTTGGCCGGGTCGAGGCGGTCGCTCTCGCGCAGCTTGGAGCAGGCCACGTTCCAGTCGCCCTTTTCGAGAGCAGCTTGCCCTTCCTCGAACAGCGCTTCGGCCGCCGCTGCGTTTTGAGCGTGGGCAGGAGCCGCTTGAGCGAGCAACAGTGCGAGTGCAGCAACAATCGGGGCTTTGCGCATCATTGGCGTTTCTTGAAAAGGGCAGAGGGCGGGCTGGTGGTCGCCGGTTTGGCCGGAGGTGCTGGCGCTACGACTGGGGAGACCTTGGGCGGGCTTGCAGCTTCGGGCTTGCTCGAGGGCTTGCCCGTCGAGGGTGCGGGCGGCGTCGCGACAGCGCGCGCCGAGCTCTCGAGCTTGGGCAGGCTCGCAATATCGACGGCGGCCGCGGGAGGGCTGGGCGCTTCAGGCGCGATCGTCGGCGTTGCCGCGGAGCTCGTCGCGAGCGGCGCCGTTGCGGACGCGCTGGGAAGACTCGCGCTGACTGCGGGTTGCTCGGGCGCGCCCGAACCAAGCACCATGGCAAGCGCCACTGCTGCAAGCGCACCGACGCCAGCGAGAGGTAGCCACTTTGGCAGAGAGGGCTTGCTGAGCGCTGACTCGGACGAAGACGCCGTCACCATCGGGCGCCCCGTCGTGAGCGTCGCGTTCGAAACCGCTGCAACAGCCGGCGCGCCGCTCGTTGAAACAGATTCGGAACTGAGCAGCTGAGTGCCGCCACTCGACGCAATGACGTCGCCGTCGTTCATCGAAGGCTGCACGGCGCGCATCTCGGCCTTACCGTCGAGCGAATGGTACAGCTCGCGCAGCGCCGTCTGCATCTCGAGCGCGTTTTGGAACCGCTCCTGTGGCTGGTAGGCCAGGGCTTTGTCGACGAAGCGGATCAGCGCCGGATCGGCCGAAGGAAGGGGACTGGCCAGCGATGGAGCGGGCTGCGTAATGGCGCGCGCGATGATCTCATTCACCGTACCAGCGCTGCCGTGCACGTAGCTGCCGGTGAGCAGCGTGAACATGCTCGCACCAACTGCCCAAAGATCGGTACGGTTGTCGACCTCGTCCCAACGGCCGCGCGCCTGCTCGGGCGCCATGAACGCGGGCGTACCCATCGCGCTACCGGTCTGGGTTGCAGTCGCCGACTTGCCGGTCTCGCGCAAGCGCGCGATGCCGAAATCGAGGACCTTGAGCACCCCGCCCTTCTGCAAGAACAGATTCTCGGGCTTCAGATCGCGATGCACTATGTCCTTTTCGTGCGCCAGCGCGAGTGTCTCGAGCAGCTGGTCTGCGATCGCCAGCACCTCACGCGCCGGTAACCTGCGGCCCTTGCGATCCCAACGATGCTCGACCGATTCACCTTCGAGCAGCTCCATCACCAAATAGGCGGCGCCGTCGTCAGCGATGTCGTCGTCGAATACTTCGACCGCGCCCTGGTGCCCGACCGAATTGGCAACGTAGCCTTCGCGCAGAAAGCGCTCGCGAATCCCCGAATCCGATGACAGCTCGGGGTGCAGGATCTTCAGCGCTCCGCGCTTGCGATTGCGGTGGGTCGCGGCATAGACCGCTCCCATCCCGCCCACTCCGAGCAGTCGATCGAGCGTCCATTTCCCTTTCAGGACCTGCCCCACTCGAGCCTGCGCCCGAGCAAAGTCGTCCGCTACGCCGTCCGACATGGATCCACTTGGCATGTTACACGCGCCCTATTCTGGCCCGCTACTCAATAGAAGGTTGGATCGTCGATCCAAAAGTCGAACGTCGGTGACTCCGGAAAGAACTGAATAGACGTGAGTTTGTCCTGCTCGAAGGGACCAGTACCGCCGGTCAGCGCCGAGAATGGCACGCTGAAGAGCTGCCATGTCGCCCCGAGGCCGACCAGTGCGCCATTGCCCATGCACCCGCTCGGGCAAGTACCCCCGTAGACCTTATATGTGGTGGCAGTTGAGGGCACCCGCATGATGATGGGACCATCTCCCTTGGCGTAAAAACGAACGCCCGTGTATCGGCTGGCGTCGTAAACTCCGTAGGTTGCGCCATCATGCACGATGTCGATGCCAAGCACCCCGTGATCGGTGCCTGTACCGGATACGTGCATGGCCCATTGGCTACTCCCCTCGTGCGTCATGCCGCTGGGAATGAGTGTCGGAGTCGCCGAGGCACCGGAGGGCGTTATTGGCGGGTCGATCGAGCCCGCAGCCGTGAACGTGTACCAATAACCGACGCGCCCATCGCACTTCGGGATGAAGCCGTCACCGTCTTCGACGTCGTCGACCACGTCACCGCAGACGAAGCCGCCCGAGCCGCCGCTGCCGCTCACACCGCCAGCACCAGAATTGCCGGCATTCGGTGAGGTACCACCGCTACCGCTAGCGCCGCCGCCCGTGCCGGCTTTGCCGCTCCCGCCCTGACCGGAACCAGCACCGCCCCCCGGCTCCATGCCGCCACGCCCGGAGTGCGCGCTGCCTCCTTGAGGCGAAGGATTGTCCGCGGCTCCGCCTTCTCCTCCCGCTGCTGAATCTCCGCCATTCGACGTCTCGTCCGACTGATCGAGCGGGTAATCCTTAGGAGAGATGAGGCAACCGACTGCCCAACTCGCCGCAAAGAGCGCGCACACAGCCCCTCTCAAGCTCACGTGGCTAGTCAAGATGCGGGCACTCTATCATCGAGTGCCAGAACTGAAAGCCAATCGCTAGCGCACCTCAATCGGGCCTATCTCACCTCATCCCACGTCGTTCTTGCCTGGGCGAAAATGACTCCCGGCTCTATCTTTTGTCGATCTGGATCTGACTAACTGGAAACCAATCATGTTTGCGCGTTTTTGCGCGTTGAGGCAGCCCGGGATCACGAAGGAACTGTGTGGCGGCAACATGACTCATCGCCTGAGAGCGTTCTCCTGGGCTCGTGCCCCACGACGGCTCGTGCACCGAGCCCCCGGCGCCATCGCGGCCACTATCGCGCTCATGATGGGCAGTTGCCTGATTTCGCCCAAGGACTACCCGCTAGCTCCGGCCGTCAACGAGGGCGGCGAAGGCGGCGGGGGCGATGAAGGCGCGACAAGTGGGTCCTCCGGTACCGCGAACTCCTCGGCGGGCGGCACGGGCGGAAAGGCGAACGCGGGCGGCAGCGAGGCGGGTGGGAAGACCACCGGAGGCGCAACTGGCAAAGGCGGCGCATCGAGCAATGCCGGTACAGTCGGCACCGGTCCGAATGCTGGCACTGGCGGCAGCACGACAGCTAAATGCGCATCGGCAACCGACTGCGATGACGACATGGCGTGTACCCGTGACGCGTGCGACGCCAAAGGTATTTGCCACCACACAGCGCTCCCGGTTCCTGCCAAAGGAGCTTGGGTCACGACCGCGTCGCACGAGGCGCTTGCCATCGGCTGCACTGACTTTCAACCGCAGACGGCCAACAGGGCAACCGATGGCAGCGTTGCAACTCGCTGGAGTACAGGTAAGGCGCAGACGGGGGACGAGTGGCTACAAATAGACTTCGGAACGACCGTCGCCTTGAGTTACGTTGAGCTCGACGGCTACGACGCGAGCGAACCCTGCGGCGGAACCGACGACTACGGAAGGCAAGTCGAGCTGCGCGTCTCCGATGCGCCGAACGACATGGCGGCGCCGGTCGTCGCCACAGCCTTCGGCGTGCCCGACCTGACGCGAATCGACTTTCCGGAAGGGGCGACCGGGCGCTACCTGCTCATCTCGCAGACGGGAACCACGACCACTAGCTGGTGGTCACTCGTCGAAATCAACGCAAGCTGTCGGTAGCGCACCCGTCGGGTTTGCCGTATGCGCAGGTCGGAGTGTCGATGGTCTGATCTCGACCGCACCTTACCCCCACACAGCCTCGCTGATGCGCTGGTCCACCGCTTGCTCCTTGCTGCTGCTGCTCCTGGCCTGCTCGGAGCGGTCGCCGCTCGGCGCGATCCAACAGCCGGCGGGCGTGGAGAGTGGGTGGGTCGGCACGTGGGCGGTGGCACCGCATGCCGATGGGACGAGCTTTCAGGACCAAACACTGCGGCAAATCGTGCGCACTAGCATTGGCGGCTCGAGCGTGCGGGTTCGCATCTCGAATGCGTTCGGGACGCAGCCGCTGAGCATCGACAGCGCCCACGTCGCCAAGCGCGCGAATGGCTCGAGCATTCAGGCCGAGACTGACAAGGCACTGCTGTTCGGGGGCCAAGCGTCCATCTCGATCCCCGCAGGCAAGGACGTGACGAGTGACGCCGCGGCGTTCATGGTCGAGCCGCTTTCGGACCTGGCCGTAAGCTTCCACGTTCAGGGTACGCCTGGCGGCACCACCGCCCATGGCACCGGTCTCCAAGACAACTACGTGGCCGGTGGCAACGTGGCGAGCAGCGAGACGCTCGCCAACGCACAAGTGAAAGGGAGCTACTACTTCCTCACCAACCTCGACGTGCAGAACGACGAGGCATGGGGCGCCGTCGTCACGCTCGGCGCCTCCATCACCGACGGCGTGGCCTCGAGCGGAAACAGCAACCGTCGCTGGCCCAACGACCTCGCCAAACGGCTGAGCGATCGCGGTACGCCCGTCGGTGTGCTCAATCAGGGCATTTCCGGCAATCGGTTGCTCGTCGATGGCTCAGGACAGAGCGCGCTCAAGCGCTTCGAGCGTGACGTGCTCGCGCAGACGGGTGTGCGCTGGGTCATCTTCTCCGATGATCCGATCAACGACTTGGGCAGCACCAAGCCCACTCCCAGTGGCGACGCGCTGATTGACGGGTTGAAGCAACTCGTAGCAGCAGCGCACGCCGCGGGGATCGAGTTCTGGTGCTCCACGCTCACGCCCTTCGAAGGCGCAGGCTACTGGAGCGCAGCCGGAGAGACCGGGCGCGCAGCAGTCAACGCCTTCATCAAGAGCCCCGATAGCGGCTGCGACGTCGTCGTGGATCAAGACGCGGCCACGCACGACCCGGCCAAGCCCACCTGGTACCTCCCGGCCAACGACGCCGGCGATCACCTGCACCCGAACGAGCGAGGGCTCCAGGCGATCGCCGATGCAGTGCCGCTCGAGTCGTTCAGCGCCCCGACGGGTGCTAGCGGAAGCGGAAACGGTGGCTCCAGCGGCAGCGGCAATACAGGCGGTGCCGCGGGTAGTGCGGCGGGCGGAGCACTCGAGGGTGGTGGCGGCGCTGCGGGCACCGCTAGTGCCGCGGGCGGTACGGGCGGCGCCAACCATGGCGGGGCAAGCGCGGGCGGAACCAGCAACGCAGGCGGCACGGGTGGCTCTTTGGTCGGCGGTGCAGCGAGTGGGAGCAAGCCCCTTACCGTTGCAGGCAACGCTGGTGAGCCTGCAACAGCGCCGAGCGAGCCCACCCCAACCTCGAGCGGTTGCTCCTGTCGGGTGGCGGGTGCGGCGCCGAAATCTTCGCTGCCTTCGTTCGTTTGGCTGCTGTTTGGACTCAGCGCGTTCAGTCGCCGCCGCTCGAGCAAGCGTTCCTGAACGCAGTCGACTGCCGCAGTTCCCTACTTTTCTTCGAAGCAATAGAAGCCGCCGTAGCCTCCTGCTGAGCCGACGCAGTCCTCGTTCGGGCCACCGTTCTCTTCGATGCGAACGCACGGAGCGCAGCCGCCGTCGAGCGCCGAGGACATCCAACTCAGACCGCTGCCCTGGCGAGGCCACGAATGACCGCACCACGGACTACCCGCCGCCGCTTTGCTGGTCCAATCGTTACAAGTGAAGT
Source organism: Myxococcota bacterium (assembly GCA_048498935.1). Lineage (GTDB taxonomy): Bacteria > Myxococcota_A > Polyangia > Polyangiales > Polyangiaceae > PMG-095. The sequence goes on along the minus strand of JBEHXA010000074.1, from coordinate 5,452 downwards.
CGAGGTTCGGCGTGCCTGCTACGGGCGTGACGTTCTTGCACGTGGACATGACACCGCCGCCTTGCCCGCCACCGGTGTAAAGCTGGCCCGCGCAGTTGGTGCCGGTGAGAACCTGATGATTGTCGGGACACTGGTTGCCAGTGCAGCCCGGTGCATCAGCCGAGTGATTGGGGATGCCGAACTCGTTGGGGAGGTCGTCACGAATCGCCGGGTCGGCTCCGATCGGTCGATCGCTGCCGATCAGGTCGGCGAGCGTCATGGCCACGGGCCTGCCGGTAGCGTCGTACCAGGGTCCCGTACCGATGCGGTCCTTGGCGTGGACGGGACCGTTGTTGGGGCCCCCCGTGGTGGTGCTCAGGAACGCGCGCCACTGCTTGGCGCCCGCGCCCTTCATACCGAGCTCCGCGATCGCTTTGCAGATCTTATCGGCGCCGCGCAAGCCCGCGCCGTCGCCGGTTTCTCCGAAGCGAAGGTCCCCACCAAAACCTTGATCGCTACCCGAAACCATTTTGATCGAGCTCAGGCTGGTGAGGAAAAAGCTGAACTTTTCCAGCAAGGGGTTCGGCGCGCCACCTGCGCCACCGCCCGACATTCCTGCTGCGCCCGCGGTGCTCGCTCCGCCACTGCTGGTCCCGCCGCTCGGCTGTGGACCGGCACCGCCACCACCGCTGCCTGCGGCTTCACCGACGCTGCCGGTGCCACCGACGCTGCTAACCCCACCAACGCTGCCGGTTCCAGCAGTCGCGGCCATCGAACCCGCGGTCCCGCCGCTTCCGACGGGGCCACTGCCGGAGGCACCACTACCAGCGATCCCACCAGCAGGAGGGTTCTCGGCGGAAGGCGAGCTACAAGCAAACGAGACCAAGACGGCAAGCGGCAACACGACACGCGCCATGAATACGAATGTAACCGCAGGCCACGCCGAGAATGCGCGCTGGAAATTTGAACCTACGTGTCATACAGACACAGTCGTACTCGCACGGAACGCCAGTTAGGCTGCGGTGATGCGTCGTGCCGTCGTGCTCGCTTGGTGGTGGTGTCTCTGTGCTTGCGGCTCCGAAGCAGCAGTGCCGAAGACGAATGACACTCCGCAGGGTGAGTCAGGAGCTGGAGCGGGCGGTGAAGCCAACCCGAGCTCCGGTGTTGCGCCACACGGCGGCGTCGTCGTGACACTGCACGCGCCGCTGGACGATGGTGACGGCTACACCACCGCAATTGGCCGCTTCTTTTCGGGCCCGCAGCCTGAAATTCTGGCGCTCGAGCCGCGCATCGAGCAGGACGGGTGCACGCTATTCGTGCCGCGCGCGCCCTTCTGCAGCAACCCTTGCGCGCCGGCCGTCTGCACGGAAGATGAAGTGTGTACCGACTATCCGGAGCCTCGAGACGTGGGCACCCTCTCTCTGAGTGGCCTGGGCGACGCGCTAGCGCTCAGCCCGGCGAGCACGATGGTCGTGTATCAGTCGCCATCGCTCGCCTACCCGCCGTGTGAAGCCGGTAGCAGCGTGACGGCTGCTGCCACGGGCGTTTCGCTCAAAGCGGATTGCATTGCTCCGCTGGAGCTTTCGGGCCCCGATCCGATCCCAGTCGAGACTGGCGAGCCTGTGCACCTCACGTGGGTGGCGGCCGCTCAAGGTGCGGCATCCAAGGTGCGCATCAAGCTCGATGTCTCGCATCACGGCGGCTCCAAGGGCGAGATCGACTGCGAGGTACCCGACAGCGGCGCCTTCGACATTCCGGCGCCGCTCGTGACCGAGCTGATCGGTCTCGGTCTCGCCGGCTTTCCGACCATCAACCTCAACCGCGTGGTGGTCGGCACCGACCCTGCCAATCCGAACCTGAGCCTCGTGCTGTCATCCGACGCCACGCGCGCCGTCGACACCGGCGTCGTCTCCTGCCTCGATAAGAGCGCCTGCCCCGCCGACCAAATGTGTCTGGACGGCGGAACCTGCGGTTAAACAGCCCGAAATGCGGGGACCATCTGCCACTTCGGGGCCGAGTCCCGTGGTGGTAAACATGGTCTGGTTCGCGAGGCTGCCGAAGGACCGACCTGGATGACCGACGGGCCCAATCTGCCCCAGCTACCGCTCGATTTCCGCGCCCTGTTCGAGAGCTCACCGGACGTGCTGCTCGTGCTGCTGCCGGATGCTCCGCGCTTCACGATGGTCGCCGCCACCGAGGCGCGCCTGGCCGCGACCCACACCACGCGCGAAGGCACGTTGGGGCGTGGGTTGTTCGAGCTCTTCCCCGATAACCCGGACGACCCCAGCGCCGACGGCACCCGCAGCTTGAGAGCATCCCTCGAGCGGGTGCTGGAGTCGCGCGCGGCCGACACCATGGCCGTGCAGAAGTACGACATCCGCGGGCCGGACGGCGCGTTTCAGCGCAAGTTTTGGAGCCCACGGAACATCCCGGTGCTCTCGCCGGCAGGCGAGGTGCTGTACATCTTGCATCGGGTGGAGGACGTGACCGAGTTGGTGCTGGCCAGTGAAGCCGGTGCAGAGCTGCGCGATCGGACGACCCAGATGGAGCGCGAGGTGATCAGCCGCAGCCGCGAGCTCTCACAAGCGCTCGACGAATTGCGCCTCGCCAACGCGAAGCTGGGCCAGCTGGACGCAGCCAAGACTGCGTTTTTCAGCACCGTTAGTCACGAGTTTCGCACGCCGCTGACCTTGATTTTGGGCCCGCTCGAAGCCGCCGTGAAGCGCGAGCCCCCCTCGGTCGCGGCGAGCGAGCTGCCCAGTCTTCATAGAAACGCGGTACGACTGCTGCGCCTCGTCAACAGCCTGCTCGACTTCTCACGCATCGAGGCTGGTCGGCTCAAGCTCAGCTTCGCCGCGACGGATCTGGCAACGCTCACGGCCGGGCTGGCGGGGGCATTTCAATCATTGATGGACGACGCCGGCCTGCGCTTGATCGTGGACTGTGCGCCGCTGCCCGAGCCGATCTACGTCGACTTCGAGCAGTGGGAAAAGATCGTGCTCAACCTGATTTCGAACGCGTTCAAGTTCACGTTCGAGGGCGAAATCGCCGTGGCGCTTCGCTGGTGCGGAGACCACGCAGAGCTGAGCGTGCGAGACACTGGAACGGGTATTCCAGAGGCCGAGCTGCCGCGCATCTTCGAGCGCTTTCACCGCGTGGCCGGCGCCAACGGACGCAGCCACGAGGGCAGCGGCATCGGCTTGTCGCTCGTGCACGAGCTGACTCGTCTGCACGGCGGCTCCGTGAGCGTGACGAGCCAGTTGGGAGAAGGTTCGACGTTCCTGGTGTCGATCCCGAGCGGGACCGCGCATTTGCCCGCCGAAAGCCTGGTTCGAAACGAGCCCGATCGGCGCCCTGCCGAGCTTGGAAAGCCCCAGCTGCTCGAGGCCAAGCAATGGCTGCGCTCCTTGGACAGCTCGCTTGCAGCTCCGCCGAGCCCCGCGGAGCCTGCAGCTGCCGGACGCAAGCGCGTGCTGGTGGCCGATGACAACGCGGACATGCGCGAGTACCTGACGCGGCTGCTGTCACCGCATTGGCACGTCACCGCAGTCGGGAACGGCGCAGAAGCGTTGGAGGCGGCACTCCAGGGCGGCCACGATTTGGTCCTGAGCGACGTGATGATGCCGAAAATGGACGGCGTCGCGCTGCTCGGCGCCCTGCGCGCCAACGCCAAGACCAACACCGTGCCGGTGATCTTGGTCTCGGCGCGAGCCGGTGAAGAGTCGCGCCTGGAAGGCCTCGAGACCGGCGCCGACGACTACCTGGTCAAGCCCTTCGCTACGCGAGAGCTCCTAGCCCGGGTTCGCACCCACCTCGAGATGGCAGACGTGCGCAAGGAAGTGGCCGTAACGGCGCAAGCGCTCGCGGCGACCCGCGCCCAGCTGCTCACGGAGCTGCAGCAGAAGAACGACGAGCTCCAGGCGTCGTATCAGGTGCTCGCTACCACGCAATCGCAACTCGTTCAGACGGCCAAGATGGCCTCGCTCGGCGAGCTGGTGGCGGGCATTGCACACGAAATCAACAATCCGCTGGCCTTCGTGCTCAGCCACCTCGAGACGGTGCAGCGAGCGCTGGTGGGGATCGCGACCCAAACCGCGCCGGGCACGGAGGCTCCAGCTTTGCAGAAGGCGGAGTCGCGGCTAAGCGAGATGAAGCTTGGGCTTTCGCGCATCCAAGAGCTGGTGCTGAAGCTGCGTGTATTTTCGCGCCTCGACGAAGGCGAACGAAAGCTGGTGAGCGTCAAGGAGAGCATCGGCTCGGCCTTGACGATCTTGCAGCACCGTTTGACGGACCGTATCGTCGTTCGCTCGAGCTTCGGCGAGCTGGATGAAATCGAGTGCTACGCCGGGCTCCTCAACCAGGCGCTCATGAACCTGCTGACCAACGCCATCGACGCCGTCGGTGACCAAGGCACACTCGAGATCGCGACGCGCAGCAAAGACGGCAAGCTCGTGCTCAGCATCAGCGACGACGGCTGCGGCATCCCGGCCGCAGTACGCGAGCGCGTTTTCGAACCGTTCTTCACCACCAAGCCGGTCGGCAAAGGCACCGGCTTGGGCCTCTCGATCACCTACTCGATCGTCAAAAAGCACGGTGGCGACATCGAGCTCGAGTCCTCCGAGCGGGGCACCACCTTCACCGTGACTCTACCTGTCGCCTAAAAGGACGGCTTGAAGCCAGACGCGACCAAAACGAAGTGGGCGTGGACGTATTCGATCGTCGTTTGGCTGGCGATGGTGCTGTACGTGGCGCCGCTACTCATCGCGAACAACTGGTGGGACCCGCTCGACGTGCTGCCATACTGGCTTTGTTTGGGTGCGGGAGTGGTCGGCGCGGCGCTCGGGTTCCGACTGTGGCGAGACCCGCGGCCAAACCCGGTGCGGCTCTTCGTGCTCGCCTGGACACCGATGCTCGCGATCGCATTGGGGCTCGGGTCCAACGTGCACCTCGACACGTCGCTGCCGATGCCACACACGATTCGCTTCTTGGGTTTCGCGTCGAGACAGAAGGGACCGACGCAAGCCCGCTTCGCCTCCTGGCGCGAGGAAGCGAACGAGGAGCGCATCACTTGCAGCGCCCTGCGCTTCGACGCCTTCTGCGCCGGGCTCCAGCCTCAGAGCAAGGTAGTCGTCACGACACGCCGAGGCGCGCTCGGCTGGGAGTGGATCGAAACGATGGCTCCCGGTTCGCTCAATTAGAACGGCGGAAATTCGAGCGCGGCCGGGATATTCCAGTGCAAAGCGATCGTCGCGCCACGGGCGACGTTTCCCGAGCACGAAATCAGAGCGGAGTGTGTCGTTCGGACACTCAGTGGAAGTCGCTCAGCCCCCGGAGGTCGCTTGGCCGTCTCATCCCGCGTGAAGCTTTGGACTGCCGCCGTAGGTCTCGTGTTTGTCTCGCTGCCACTTGCCGCAGCGTGTTCTTCAAAGCCTGGTGAAGGGGAGCCGAGCGGCGGCGCGCCGCCCATGCCGCC
>JBEHXA010000073.1:0-17531 GCA_048498935.1 Myxococcota bacterium | reverse complement strand
ACGTCGGCAGGCATTTTTGTCCGATTGCCGGCAGCGGCGCGCAAATGCCCTCGTCGGGCTCCGGATCCAGACCGAGCTCTATCTGACAAGCGTGGCCGGCGACGCACTCGCTGTAGTAGGTGCACTTCGAACCGGCGGGTACGAACGGCGTGCACTCGCCGCGGTAGCAAAACAGGTCGCCCGGGCAGGCAATTGTGTCCGAGCAGTAGATGCTCACCACCTCGGATGGGCCGACACAAGAGCCCGCTTCGCAGGTTTGGGGCACCGGGCAGACGTGCTGCGAGTCGCACGCGCCCAGCGAAGGAGCGACCTCGGCGCACGTGCCGCAGCTGGCGTTGTATTCCGGCACCACGCCGCCGTTGCAGAGCTCGCTTTGACACTGCGCGTCGAATAAGCAGGCGCTCCCGATCGGGCGGGCGCCGACGACCTGGCTGCACGCCGGCCCTTGATCCTTCGCGAGCGCGGCGCAGTCGTGCGTCTTCCATTGCTCGGCGCAGTCGAGCGCTTGCTCCACCGTCCAAGCGCTACCCTCGGAGAACAAGATGTCGGGACACACGTCCGTGGGGCTCTCGCAGGGCCGGAACGAGGGCGCGCCACACTCGCGGATGCGGGAGCACACCGTCGTGAAGTAGTCCCGACACGCCTGGGTGGCGGCCGCGCTTCCGAGCTGCGCGGTTCCGCCCGAGCCGCAGCTCGACCCTTGACACGCGGAGTTACCCGCAGCAGCGGAAGCTCCACCCGTCGCGCTGCCCGCGATCCCCGAGCTGTTGCCACCGCTCGGAGCGCTACCGGCGGCACCCGCGTTGCCCGCGACCCCGGCATTGCCGCTAGCGCCGCTCGCCGCGCCACCGTTCGAGCCCCCACAGCTCACCGCCAGCAGCGCCATGGCTAGCGAGCCCACCAACGAATGCTGAAGCGATCCCATCCGCCTTCCCTTCATCCACAAAGCTCCGTCAGGGTATCAAAGTCCCTCGACCACTCATACCCCCGAGCGCCGAAATACTTCCCGGTATCGGCGCGGTTGCCTCCTTCGCCTACTTCGCGGGAGTGAACTCGAGCTTCTGTCCGCCGACCGAAGCGGCGGCCATCACACCCTTCTTGGGGATGATGAACGTGGCGACGCCGTTTTTGAACTTGGCGTTTTTGGCGACGCCCGCATCGGCCGCGACGGCCGAGACCTCGGCGTCGAACTTGAACTGGTTCTCTTTCATGCGCTTGAAGTCGACGGGCGTCTCGAAGAACACCACCTGGCTGTAGGATTGGCCGCCGACCTGCGCGCCAACGGACAGCTCACTGAGCGTGACTCGACCCACGTAGACGCCCCCTTCATAGCCTTCCCCGTTGCCGTGGCCGCCACCGACGATGAAGCCACCTTCGCCAACCGTCGGGAACACGACGTAGGCAGCCGACTGCGAAAACAGCTGAGCGATCGAGGGATCCTTCTGCTTGAAGAGCGCAACGGTGTCGGCGACGCCCTCGACACGCTCGACCTTTTCGCTGTTCGAAGGGCCCTTCTGGCTGCCACCACAAGCGGGTGCGACCACGCAGAGAGACAGACAAGCCAGCAGGGTGAGCTTGGAGAACGCCCGTTTCATGGCGTGACGTTTAGTTCACGTGTCGATCGGAGTCCATCCCGCAAGGGGAGGGCAGGCGCCCGGAGGGTGCTGCAAAAAGATCACGACCGGTCGGAGGGGCTGGCTAGACCGGCTTCGATCAGCCGCATGACGCGGATCGCTTCTGAAGGTGGCACCGGATTGGCGGCGGTGCCCGCGATCGCGTCACGAACGGCTCCGTAGTACGCGGGATAGTTGCCTGCGGGACAGGGGCGGAGCGAGCTGACCAGCTCGTCGCCTTCGCGCACGGTCAAGCGCAGCGGCTCGGGATCGGCGCCCCAGCCGTCGCCCCCCGCAGGTCGTCCGGCTTTGAGCGCGTCTTCCTGTGTATCGAGGCCAAACTTCAGCAGACTGCCGGCGGTGCCGTGCACCGCGAAACGCGGCCCGAGCCCCGCCACGAGCGCGCTGCCGTGCAAGATCACGCGACACTCGCCATAGCGGAGCACCGCGTGGAACCAGTCGTCACTTGCCGCGCCGCTGCGCTGGCGAGCAAGGTCGACCGTGATGCGTTCTGGCTGACCGAACAGCAACAATGCTTGATCGAGCAGGTGTGGACCGAGATCGTACCAGAGCCCGCTGCCGGGTCCGGGCCCTTCGCGCCAGCGACCTCGCACGTCGGGGCGGTAACGATCGAAGTGCGATTCGAAGTGGGTGACCCGGCCCAGCACGCCAGCGTCGAGCACCTCACGGAGCGCGAGGAAGTCGCTATCCCAGCGACGATTGTGAAAGACGGACAGCAGCCTGCCTTGAGACGTCGCCAGCTCGGCCAGCGTTTCCGCTTCGGCGACGGTCAGCGTGAACGGCTTGTCGACGACGACGTGCTTACCTGCCTGTAAGGCTGCGCGCGCGAGCGGAAAGTGCGTGTCGTTGGGGGTGGGGACGATGACCAGATCGATCGTCGGATCGGCAAAAATCGCTTCGGGCGACGCTACGGCGCGCACTGCCCGGCGCTCTTTTGCGAGCTTGGCCGCGTCGCGCGTGCTGATCGCCTCGAGCGACAGGCCCTCGGTGCACTCGACCAGCGGCGCGTGAAACGTGCGCGTCGCGTAGCCGTTGCCCAGGATCGCGACGCGCAGTGGTTTCATGAGGGCTACTTGGGCAGAAGGTCGTTCGGCTGGAGCCGCTCCGCGCGGACGAGGCGCGACAGGCCGTCCGACGCGCCCAGCCAAGTGTACCAGATGTAGTCGTTGTCGAAGAGCAGCAGCTTGGTGTTGGTTTGGATTCCGATCGCCTCCTGCTCATCACCATCAGTGACGTCGTATTGCAGGAGCCTGCGGTTGAGCCCCTCCCTGCCTAGCAACGCGACACCTTCGGGCGCTCGCACCAGCCGCGCGTTGTCCGCAAGTTTCGGTAGTGGAACGTGACGGGGCTCTTGATTCGGGACGAGCCATACCAGCTCGACCTGCCCTGGATCGTCCGGGAGAGCTACCAGTAGCGCCACGCTTTCGCCGACGACAAGGCGATCGACGACGCCCGAAGGCGCTGGCCCCAGAGGAAGTCGCTCCGTCTCTTTGATGAAGACGTACTGATCCTCTTCGGGAGTGGCTCCCGCTTGAAACATCATCACCCCGTTCGGGTCCGAAGCTTCGAGCCACAGAGTGAAAGGGCTGTCAAAAATCTGTTGGAACGTTTGCGACGTTTCGCCGCGAAACCACAAGCGGTAGCCCGTCGCCTCTACCCAATCGACGTAGTAGGCGCCGTCTCTGCTCGCGCCGAACGACAAGGGCGTGAGGTGTTCGTCGACCCTGCGCGTGCCATCGAAGTTCATGCTCACGATGCCCGAGTCGAAAGAAGCGTAGAGCCGAGCATTCCCCAGCCAGATGTCTGCCTTGACGGCGATGCCGTTGGCAATGATGGCCGTGCTACCGGACTTCAGATCGACCCGCAGCACCCTATTGTCGAGGTTGTCGCCCCGGACCAGCGCGAAGGCGCTCGCCGCGGACACGAAGAGGCGATCCAGGTCATAGGGAGCAAGGTCCTCGAACGGCTTGCATCGACCACCGACGCAAGCGCCGTCGCAGCGACTGTTGCAGGCTCCGCAGTGCTGAAAGCTGATCTCGAGAGACGCCTCGCAAGGGGTCAATGACGAGCCGTCGCACTCTCCCCGACCCGGTGAGCAGGATGCTGGCGAACCGCTCGCTCCACCATCGCCGTCCGCGCCGGCACCGCCAAGCGCTCCGTCGGGTCCTCCGCCTGGCGAGGCATCAGTGCCAGCTACTCCGGTCTTTTCGCCGCCAGCGGGCGAGGACTGTTCGGAGCCAACGCCACCGCTTCCGCCAGCGCTATTCGGCGTCCGTTCGAAACAGGCGCTCCCGCTCGCGCAGATGGACTCGCCGCGGCAGCCACCGAATGCGCTCAGCACAGCGAGTAGCAAACAGGTGGCGACGCGCCGCGGTTGGAGGGCAGAGCTCATGGCCTCGGCTGAAAGACGTTGAAGTACGCCGGCTCGTTCAGCGGCACCACGGTGACTGGCTGTTCGCCGGTCGGCAAGCGCACCCAATAGTTGACGTAGTCGACCTGGAAGTGCAGTTGCAACGCAAAGCCGCGCCCGTCAGGAGCGAAGGTGTAACTGGGATCTCCTGCGGTGTCCCAGGCGAACAACGCTTCCTCCTTTGCCGGGGAGCGTGCGAAGTCGAGCAGGCTCAAGCTTCGCCCGTTGACGTTCGGTCGCGACAGCACGGCTCTTTGGTGCTCCCAATCGACCCAGGGCACCTCGAGATCCGCGACGTCGTGACGTAGCGGTGATGGCTCGCCCGTAGCGAGCGGCACGATGACGACATCCGTCTTTGCCGCGTCAACCGGAACGATGGCCAGGCATGCTTCTTCCGAGCAGCCGACCACCGTGGCGTCCGAATCGAGCCCGAGCGGTCGCACCACACCAGGAGTGACGCCAATGTCCAGGTAAGAGAGGCCCGGGCCCGCGAAGTCGGCCGGAAGCAACAGCGCGTTGCCGTTGAGCCAATCTCCGGTGCTCGCGTTGGCTCCGGTCCACACCTCCGTGACCTTCAGGTCGTCGGCGACTTTCAATACTCGGCTCGTGTCGTCGCGACTGAGGAGCACGTGTCGCGAGTCGGGGTTCCACTCGGCCTCGTCCATCGCTGCGTCGAGGGTGACGCCGGTTGCTTTGGCGCTGCAGTGACGGAGCTCGTTCTCGCCGACCAGTACCTTGCGCGCATCGGGCGAGGCAACGATGTCCGCTGCTTCGTCGCGGACCCTCGTCACCAACTGTTGATTCTCGGAGGCGAAGATTGAGCCGTCGGCGCACATGCCGAGCCCGTAGGCGGTGAGGGGCGCCGCGGGCAGGATGCTCGCGACTGTTTTATCCCCTGTGAGGTCGAGCAAGTAGCCTGGGCCGTCGAACTCTGGGAGCACAGCAAAGTTCCCGTCGGGTGAGTAGAAGGGCTCTTTGAACTCGCCCCAATCCGGAAGGTTCTTGATGGGACGCATCTGCCCAGGCCCTCCGCGATCGAAGTACAGCTCGTAGATCTCGTAGCCGAAGTCGTGCGACAGGTATTGCACCAATGCGTGGTGTCCGATTGGGCTGAAGATGGCTTGCTCGAAGCCCACGAACACGTCGGTGCTTTCCTTTTCACCCAGCACCAGCAATTCTCGTTTACCCAGCTCGTCGATGGGTAGCCCGACCAAGCGCTCGTGTGAGGCGAGTAGGAGCCACGGCGACGAGCTGCGGCAGCCTGTGATTGGCCCAGCGCACTTGCTCTCGTCGCACGCTGCGTCGCTCGCGCACGCTCCGCCTGCTCCCGCTGCGCCAGCTTCTCCCGCTGCGCCCGCTCCTCCCATTGCGCTCGCCGCTCCGGACGCGCCTGCCTCTCCGGCTGCGCTCGCCCCGCCTTGCCCGCCGCGATCCGGACTGGGCATCGATCGAGTGCCGCCACCGGCAGCGTTATCCGAAGTTTCGCCGGCTGCGCCGCCACCCTCGTCACAGTTGCCTTCGCACAGGCTTTCGTAGTCGTGGCAACTGGTGAACACGATGCCGCCGATAGTCAGCAGGAGCGCCAAGCGCTGCGCTCCGAGGGCGGCAGTCCGGCGTGGTCGGTATCTCAGAATGCTTGCGAATACGAGAGCCATGGTGTGGGTCCTAAACTCAGGTTGAGTCGGGCAGGTTCCTTCGAAGGCAGGGTGAGCCACAGCGCGGCAGCCCCTGCAACCATCACGCCACCGAACACCGCTAGCCCCAGGGTCGCGGCATCCCGATTGCGAAGCTCGTTTTGTCGGTCGAGCAGGTTATCGAACTCGCGCGCCGTGGGAGGGCTCGAGCTCTCCAGCCTCGACGCAAACTCCTGGGCATCCTGCCGCCAATCGTCGAAGCGAGGTTGATTGGTCGCGTAGAGGACAGCCGCAGCCGTGAGGCTCGCGGCTCCGAGGCCGCCGCTGACGAGCGCGCTGACCAGCTGGATCCGGCGCCGTTTGGCCCTTTCATGGTGCAGCTGGGCAAGCTCGCGGCGCGCCGCTGGGTCGTCAACGGTCGTCGCAGCGACTGACGTGACGGCGGGCTGCAGAGTCACGCGTAGCGTGGCCTGCGTCTGTCCAACGACTTCGACTCGTTCGAGCTTCGGCGTGTGCCCTTGCGAAGTGACGAAAACGGTATGAAATCCGGCGGTGAGGCGCACAGGAGGTCCCAACGGCGCCTTGCCGATCGGTGCGCCGTCGAGCACTACGTCCGAGCCGGCCGGTTCGACCACCAACAGCAGTGAGCCCACCCGTTGTTTCTGATAGGCAATCAGCGCGACCACGCTGGCGCGGCGCTCGGTGGTGGCGTCGGTGGACTCGCTCAAGTAGTGAGTCAGCGTGTCGACGGCTTCGACAGCGCGCCCGCTGGCTGCGTAGGCCTGACCGAGGTTGTAGAGCACCTGTGGGTGCGGCTTGAGCGCGTAAGCCTGCTGAAATTCACCGATGGCGGCTTCCAAGCGGCCTTCTTGCGCGAGCCGGTAACCCTGCTCGAAATGCTGGGAAGCTTGCTCTGGCGCGGCCGGCTCGGCCCATGATGGGCTGGGCGCGATCAGCGACGCGAGCAGGGCGCAGCGCGCCGTGCGGCGCCTACTCTTGGTACGGATTCGTGCCATCGAAGCGAGGTTGTGGAGGGCTGGGTGGTGCCGATGCCGCCGGCGCCGAGCTCTTGCCAATGACGACCGCGGGCAGTCGACCGAGCTTGGGCTGTCGCGCGCTCGGTGGCGGCGTGGCTATGGTCTCGGTGGTGCGCGCGCTCGCTTTTGCGGGCAGCGGAGCTGGTTCGGAAGGAATCAACGACGGGGCGACGGCAGCGCCAGAGGCCGCGGCAATGGACGACTGCAGCTCGAACCGTACGCCTCGCGCTTCGGGAGCGACGGCAGCGCCTGGCCACCAGGTCGCCAGGCTTTGCACACCTACGCCTGCCGCAAAGGCGCCGCCCACCAGCGCACCGAGCCGGACGCCCGATACGCCGAGGCGACGCGCCGTTCGTGATCGGCGGCTGCGCGTGACGGCCGCCGATTCCATGCCTTCTCCGTCGGCCAACGTTGCATGCGATGAGCCTGCAAGCTCGCCGCCACCGTCAACCGGTGGCAAGCGCCTCGAGTGTCCCGCGAAGGGCAGCAGCGCCTGCGCCAGCTCGAGCGCGCTTTGGAAGCGTTCATCCCTGCGCTTGCACAGCGCGCGAAAGAGCACCTCCCAGAGCTCGACCGGCACCGCCGGGTTGATCTCGGGCAGCGCTGCGGGCTCGTCATTCAGGACTCGAAACAGCGTGCGCTCCAGCGAGTCAGCGGCGAACGGCGAGCGCCCGCTCAGGCACTCGTAGGCCACGACCCCGAGCGCGAACACATCGCTCTCCGGACCTGGCGACGCATCCGTGTCGATCTGCTCCGGTGACATGTAGCAGGCGGTTCCGACCAGCGCGCCGTCCACCGTCGTGTGCGCCTCGGCCAGGCTGACCACGCCGAAATCGAGCAAAATACAGGCCTCGCGACCGTCGTCGCGACGAGTGATCCATAAGTTTTCCGGCTTCAAATCGCGATGCACCAGACCCTCGCGATGCGAGGCGTGCAGACCGAGACACACGTCGATCGCCAGGTTGCAGACGCGCACCACCGTAAGCTCGTGCTCCACGTCGAGCACTGCGCGCAGGCTTTGGCCGCGCAACAGCTCCATCACGAAGAACGGGGCGCCATCGGGCAGGGCTCCGTAATCGAAGATGGAGACCACGTGCTCGCTGGAGATGCGCGAAAGTGCGCGTGCTTCACGCGTGAAACGGCGCGCCACGCTGGCGCTGGTTTGGCCGCGTTGCCGCAGCACCTTGAGCGCCAGTTTGCGACCGAGCTTGGTGTGCTCTACCTCGTACACATCGGCCATGGCGCCGCTGCCGATCAGCGAAACGACGCGAAAGCGCTCATCGACCAGCTTGCCGACGAGCTGCGCGCTGATCACAGGCGGGGCGTCGCTCGCGTCGGGATCAGAAACGGGCGAGTGGGCTGGGGGGCTCACGACCCGGTGTCGCCTCGTCCTGAGGAGCCTGCCTGGGTCGGCGCGAGAGAGGGTTGTTCGTCGTCGAGCAGAGACGAGCCTGGGCGATCGCCCAGCAAGCGATAGGCGCGCTGGCGTGAAATGCCGGCCTCGCGAGCGGCACGTGCCAGGTTCTGATGGCGAGCAAAGGCTGCACGCAGTCGCTCCAGATCCTCACTGGCGCGTTCGCTCGATGGGCGCGCGGGAGCAGCCGCTGGCGGGGGCTGGCTGACCCGTACTTCGGCGCCCCAATGACTGCGTCGCAGCACCTTCTCGCCTCCGTGCAGGGCCAGCAATCGTCGCGTCAGCTGCTCGAGCTCGCGCACGTTACCGGGCCAATCCGCGAGCAGCAGCTGTTCGAGCAAGCGCGCGTCGACTGCAGGCGCTCGTCCGCCCGAGTAGCGATCTAAAAAGTGCGCGAAAAGCGGCGAGATATCGGCCCTGCGCTCGCTCAAGCGCGGCACGTTGATGACGACGCCGGAGAGACGCGCCGCCAGATCCTCGCGCAAATGACCGCGCGCGACCAAATCGGCAATGGGCACTGGGCTCGCGACCACCAGACGAAAGTCCACCGCGATTGGCCGCGTTTCACCGAGCGGATTCACTTGCTGCTCTTGGATGACTCGTAGCAGCTTGGCTTGAACGGGCCGCGCCAGGTCGTAGAGCTCGTCGAGAAACAACGTGCCGCCCTGCGCTGCTCGCACGTGGCCGAGCCCCGGCTGCTCGGCACCGGTGAACGCGCCCTTCCGATGGCCGAACAATTCAGCTTCAGCCAGCGCTGGCGGCAGGGCGGCGCAGTTGACGGCCTGCAGCTTGCCGCGCCGCCCGCTCTCCGCGTGCAGCAGCTTGGCGAGCCCCTCCTTGCCGCATCCGGTGGGGCCTTCGAGCACCACCGAGAGTGTGCCGGGCGCTACCTGACCAAGGGTCCGTCGGACCTCCGCCATGCCCGGCCCGAAGAGCAAGCCAGGCAAAGGGCGGTCGATCCCCGGAGGTTCATCGCCTTCGCAGCTCACCACGACAGCCACGGCTTCACCCACGCGCAGCACGTCGTTGGGGCTCAATGCCGCCGCGGCTTCGAGACGCTGCCCGTTTAGAAAGGTGCCGTTGGTGCTGTCCAGGTCACGCATTCCGAACAGGGGGCCCTGACGGTAGAGCTCGACGTGGCGTCGCGAAACGCCCGAGCAATCGAGCCTGAAATCCGCCTCGGTGCCTCGGCCGATCACGCACGTTTCGGTCCCGAGCAGCACCGGCGCAGCCCCGTTGACGTTGGCCCAAGCGAGCCAGGTTCGTCGGGTGCGTACCCCGGCCGCGGTCTCGCGCAGTCTGATGGTGGTGGTGTCGGGAGAGGTCCCCATGCCGATCGGCCGGCAGCCTAACATGGCGGTGGGGTCTGCGTTAGGGCGCCAAAATGCCGCCAAAAGACGCGCAGCTGACGTTGCTGCTGCGCGCTGCTGAGCGGTCGATTCGATCTATTGGCCGGCCTTCGCAAATCGCGCGCACCCGTCGAAGCTCGGTGTTTGGGAGCGCGCCACGAGAGTGTCCGAACAGGAGGACACATGTGTCCGGGCACTCATTACTGGTCGCGCCCGAGCACGAGCGCTCGAGTCGGTGGCACTCAAAAGTCGATGACGATCGACTTCGCCGAGCGCTTGGCAGGACCGTGGAAAACCGCCTCGATGTTGTTCCCATCCGGGTCCAACAGGAACGCGGCGAAGTAGCCGGGATGATAGGGACGGTCGCCGGGCGCGCCGTTGTCGGTGCCGCCTGCGGCCAGACCCGCGCGGTGAAATTGCTCGACCTGCTCGCGACCATTCGCTTGGAATGCGAGGTGAACGCGTCCGGTCAGCTTGCCCGTAGCTGCGGGGCTCGTGGCGGTGGAGACACACAGCTCGTCGAGCCAAAAGAACCCAGGGCCTTCGCCGCCGAACGGAATGCCCAAGGTTTCCAGCGCCGCTCGGTAGAAGCGCTTGCTTCGTTCCAAATCGTCGACGACGAGTTGCACGTGATCGATGAGGCGCCCACGGTGGATCTGGTTGACTTCCATGTCGCCCACCTAGAGCCGCCGGCACTGGTTGACCAGACGGGCCCGCGCCTTTTGCCGCGAGGTTTAGCGCGGGACAGTGCTCGGCTTGTGCCGCAAGCCGGCGGCCGCTAGCGTTCGGATACGATGGGTTGGGAAACTAAGGGTGTGGGCACGGCCGGGTTGCAACTTGCCTCACCGAGGCAGTGGTGACGCGAGCTCTTCGGCGGCTAGCAGCGGTGGCAGGCGTCGTGGCGGTTTGCGGCGTGGCGTCTGCGCAGACGATGGAGGCACCCGCGGGCGTGGTGGAGGCGAGCCGCGAAGAGCCCGACTCGGCGTGCTATCCGCGCTGCCGTTCTGGATTCTTATGCTCGGCAGGTCGGTGCATCTCCGCTTGCAACCCGCCTTGTGTGCAGGGCGAAGCTTGCACTGCGGAGGGTGAGTGCGAAGCGCGCCCGCCGGCAGTTGCAGCAACGCCCGTTGCAGCAGCGCCAGTGCCACCAGCGCCCGTCGCGAGCAGCGGCGGCAGCAGGCAGCCTTCGGGCATTCATGAGCATGACGGCTTCTACCTGCAACTGGGCTTGGGGTTGGGTTACCTGGCGTCGACTCACGCCTTCGACGGCTTCGATGTGTTCAGCGGTGTGGCCCGGCGCAGGACACACGGCTTGAATGGCCTAGCGCAGCTGGGGTCTTTCACCCTGGGTGGCACGCCGGCGCGAGGCCTGGTGATCGGCGGCGGCATTTGGAGCACCAACGTGTGGTCACCGAAGCTCAGCGTCGACATCGTGACCGACACCGGCACGTCGCACTTTTCGGCCACCACGGAGCTGCTCAGCATCAGCTTATTCGGGCCATTCGTGGTCTGGTATCCAATGCCTGACCAGGGCCTCAACACGCTGTTCGGGCTCGGCGTGAATTACGTCGCCACCGACGGCTTTCACGGTGAGAACGTCGACGGCGGCTCCTGGTCCGCCACGGGCTGGGGCCTGGTTGGCGCGGTGGGTTACGAGTTTTGGGTCAGTCAGCAATGGAGCCTTGGCGCCCAGGCGCGCGCCACGTTTACTTACGCCACCAACGGCAGCCACCAGTACACGGCCGTCGTGCCCGCGTTATGCGTGGTCGGAACATTCCACTAGCCTACCGGAGCGGCGCCGCCGAACCTGCGTGGACGAGCCTGGCTGGCGTGTTACGGTTTCGGCCGTGGGCTGCGTTCGTCACGTGTGGGTCGTCACTTGGTTGAGCTGCGTGCTCTCGTGCGGAGGCCTTTACCGAGTCGGCGCCGACGAGAAGCAGGACGACTCACCGAGCAACAGCGCCGGCGGCAGCTCTCCTAACGGGGGCGAGGCCAGCGCTGGTACGCGCGCTGGTGGCGGCAGCTCGACCACCCCGCCCGCGGTGAACGACTGCGAGCAGCAGCAGGCGTCGTACATTTTTCAGCGGGAGCAGCTGATCGATCAGTTTGCGTCCTTCGGTTGCAAGGTGAACGCAGACTGTCTGACATTTTACGACCAATCGCCTTGCGATAGCACGTGCAGCAAAGTGATCACGACGGGTGCACGACGCGCCGTCGTCGACGGCATCGATCTGCTCGCGCACCGTGTCTGTTCCGAGGACTGTTTGGTGTATCAGAAGCCCGCGTGTCCGGTGCCGCCGACCGCCGTGTGCGTTGCAGAGCGCTGCGTGCCCGGGGCCAAGTAGGGCACGCCGCACGAGGCGCCGGTGGTGCTACATTGCAGCGCCATGGCCGACGCTTGGAATCCCGAGCAGTACGCGCGGTTCCGCGACGAGCGCGCGCAGCCCTTCCACGATTTGCTGGCGCTCGTCGCACCGCGTTCGGGCTCGCGCGCCGTGGACTTGGGGTGCGGGCCCGGTGAGCTGACGAAAACCTTGCACGACACCCTCGGCTGTCGCGAGACGCTCGGTCTCGATTCATCCCCGGCGATGCTGCAGAAGGCTGCAGCGTACGCGGGCTCCGGCTTGAGCTTCGCCCAGCAAGACATCGCGGCCTTTTCGCCCGGCGAACCGTACGACGTGATTTTTTCGAATGCTGCGCTTCAGTGGGTGGACGATCACCCTCGGCTGTTCGCGCGGCTAGCGAGGGCTCTCGCACCAGGGGGCCAGCTCGCCGTGCAAATGCCGGCTAATCACGACTACCCGACGCACGTGATAGCGGCCGAGGTCGCGTCGCGCGACCCGTTCAGATCTGCGCTGGGCGGCTACGTGCGCACGAGCCCGCTGCTCAGCGCAGAAGGGTATGCAGAGCTGCTCCACGAACTCGGCTTCGTCAGCCAGAGCGTGCGGCTGCAGGTCTACGGTCACGTGCTCGACTCGCGCGCGGACGTGATCGAATGGGTCAAAGGCACGCTCCTCACCGATTACGAAAAGCGCTTGAGCCCCGAGCTGTTCGCCGCCTTCTTGGAGCAATACCGCGCGGCGCTCCTACCCGGCTTGTCGGGTCGGAGCCCGTTCTTCTACCCCTTCAAGCGCCTGCTCTTGCGCGCCGAGCGGGCGACGCCGTGAGCAGGCGCTGGAGGCAAGCGACGAATCGTCACTCTCCGAAGACCGGCGCCAGCCAGGGCACTGATGACGGCGGCTCGGTGACATTGGCATTGTAGAGGTGTTCCTTCCATTCGGCGTCGGTCAGGCGATTGAGCCCCTCTTCGAGCACCTCGTGGTAGGTGGAAATCACTCCGGCGTAGGCTCGAGGGCCGTTGCACGAGTCGACGGTGACGACGATTGGGCGCGGCAGCCCCGTGCCCACATGCAGCACGCTCGGCGGGCGAAAGACTGGCAACTCACCGCCGACGTCGGTGTGCACGTCGGTGATGGCGGGGTCTTCTTCCGCCGCTTGTAGTGGGTCGAAATGTAGGTCGGCGTACCAGCCGGTATGGCCGAGCACAGTGCCGTCGCAGTTGATGCTCGTCGTGACGGCTTGATTGATGAACGACATGTGCTCGGCGCTGTGTGGCATGCCGCTCCGCTGCTCTGCTGCCATGTCGGCGAGCGTGATGTTGATTTGCGCGACGCGCGCGAAGTAGTCCGCGAGACTCGTAGCGAGCTTGTCGTCCAATTCGAGACTGGCGATCAGCTCTTGCGCGCGTTCGCCAAAGCGAGCAACGCTCTGAAAGAACTCGGGGTAGGGGTCGACATACGCCTCCGGGTACTCGCAAGCCGCGCCAGAAGTGTACGATTGCTTCACGTAGAGCACGTTGTTGTGGCGCAGCTGAGCCCACGAGCTGAGCTGCGTATTGAGCAGGCGGCGGCCCCAAGCGTCGCTGCGCGCCACGCTCGGCAGGTCAGTTGCTGGCGACGCGGCAGGAGATAAGGTACGCAGCGCGCTGAGCCAGCTCGTGTAGAGGCTGCTGTCCCAATACTGCGCCGGATGCTCGTCCACCAGCACGCGCATCGCAGCGAGCGCGCCTGCAAAGTCGGCTTCCTCGTCCAGCTCGGCTCCGAGCAAGCTGAGCGCCTGATCGTTGCCGAGCGCCGCGAAGGCCACGTCCAGCGGGTTGGGCACGACGCGCGTGGGAATGCGGTCGTACACGACGTTCGAAAATACGTGGCTATCGACAGTGTAGCGCTGTCCGAAGAGCGCGAAGCTCATGCTCAGGGGTAAAGTGGCAGCGCCGGCCCCTTGTCGCCGCATGACTTGGCTGGCGATACGCTGCGCGCCGAACTGACCTGCAACGATCGCTTCGGCGATCGCGGAGTCTTCCACGCCTTCCAACCCGTCGGTGGTATCGAGCGCCGCGAGCAGAACATCCACGTCCTGCAGCTTCATGTAGTCGTGCTCGCCGACGAAGGCGGTGACGGTGTCGTCGATTGTCAGGTAGTCGGTGTAGGCAGCCGCGTCGAGCAGGCGGCGAAGGGTCACGACGCTCTCTACCTGACGGCGATGAAATGTTTGGCTGCCGTCGGCTTCGGTTTCGATCAGGCGAAAGTCGATGCGACCGAGCCAGATCATTGCGCGAAAGTAGCCTTCGAGCAGCGGGTCGCCGTCGTAGTGACCGCGAGGCTTGAATTGCGAAAAGTCGATCAGGCGCTTGGTGCCAAACAGCACGCGCTCTTGCTCGCCGCTCGCCTTCATGGCCGAGGCGACGTAGCTCTTCACTTCGGGCCCGTCGCCGCTCCGCGCGCGCCCGCCGTCGAGCAGCGACGTCGCCACACGGAGAAAGAAATCGAGATCGGAGGCGACCATCGGATCGACGCTGGCCACCGAACTCGCGAGCGAAGCTTGCGTCGCCGTCAGTAGCTTCATCAAGCGAGGGCGCAGTGACTGGAGCTCCAGCTCTTGCAGGATCCGGTCGTGCGAACGATAAACGGCTTCGAGCACCATGTCGGCGCTCACGAATACGGGAAGATCCGCCGAGTAGATCTCAGCGTAGCCCTGGGCAAATGAAGGCACCCAGCGCCCGCCGGTTACGAAGCCCGTCTGCGCGAGCCGGCTCTTCGCCTTCTCTGGAGACTGAAAGCCTAGCGCCGTCAGGATCGGATCGAGATTGGCGGCAGTCAGCGGGTCGTAGCCGAGCTCGGTTTCGACCGTGATGACGTGACGCTCGCGGAGCTCGTCTGCTGTCGAATGCCGTGAGGCATCGGCTGCGTCAGCCAACGCCACCAGGTCAGCAGGAGCAGCGACCGCGACTTGCGTGCCAGGGTCTACCTCACTTGGCACATTCGGGATGGCACTCTGACTGGAGCCGTCTGACCCACCCGAGCACGCGCATACCAGCGCGAGCAGCACCCAGCTCGCCTTTTCCCTGCAGATCGAGGCTCGTGTCATGACCCCTGCCTTCCCGTGTTTACGTCGATACCAACCACGGTTGCGAGGAGTGCAACGCGCATGCCGGTAATCCGCCGGGCGGCAGGTTAGAGTCAGCGCCGGGTCAAGCACGCCCGGCGCTGCGCGGTCGACGCGATTCTACAGGCAGCGCCCGTTGTAACCGCCGCTGGCCGACGACTGGTCCTTCTTGCAGACCAAACCGTTGTTGCAGTCAGCATCCGTGTGGCAGCGGCGGACGTTTTGGCAGTTGGGATCGCAGGTGGCGTAGTTGGTCTGCGCCTGGAAATCGAACTGCAGGCAGCAAGGGCTGCCGCCGCAATCTTCGGGACCATCGCAAACCGCGGCCTTCTCGGTGGCGTCGCAGCTCGCCTTGCAGTTGTAGCCGCCCTGATTCGTCATGCAGCAGGTTTGCGCGTTCGTGCAAACAGCTGCCTGGAAGTCCGGCCAATCGTTGAAGCAGGTGACGTAGCCGACGCGCTCGTCGTTCGGGTAGGAGGCGCACGCGACTTGCTGGCAGGCGCCCTTGTTGGTCGGGCTGCCCCAGGTGCACTGCGCGCTGCAGGTGCTTTCGCGCTCTTGCGTGCCGCCACAGTAACCGCAGCTCACCGAAGTCTCGGCGCGCTTGGAGTTGGGAGTGCAACCTGCGCCCGTGCAGCTGCCCACGTTGGTCCAGGTGGCAGGCCAGTTGCACTGTGCGGTGCACGAGCGCTTTTGCTGTTGCTGGCCGCTGTTGCAATTGCCGCACGCGATGGAGCGCGTTTCGTCGGGGTCGCCGACCTTGCACGGGCCGCTGCCCAAGCAGCTGTTCACATTTTCCCAGGCGCCCCAGCCGCACTGATTGCTGCACGTCCTGCGGCGGCTTTGGCTACCGCAGTTGCCGCAAGGCACGCTGTCCGTTTCGATGTCACCGGGCTTGCAAACGCCCGCGCCCACGCACTGGGCGGACCAGGTGCCGTCGCTCTGGCACGTCGCCATGCCGCAGTTGCCGCAACCCTGAGTTTGCCCGGAGGTGCAGGCGCAACCCTCGTTGGGCACGCCATTGCAATTGGCGTCGTCACCCGCGGTGCTGCACGAGTCCTGGTTCCTGGCGGTGACTTGGCCCGCGCACTCCACGGCCCACACGCCGTTGACGCAGGTTTGAGTGCCCTTCTTGCAGTTGCCGACGGCGCTGCCGCACTCTTTGGTCGTGCCGTTGATGCACTGGCAACCGGCGTTGGGGGTGCCGTCACAATTCGCATCGTTACCAGCATCACAGGTGTCGGTGGCCTTGGGCGCCACTTCGCCCACGCAAGGCCCCCACTGCAGGTTGGAGCAGGTTTGCTGTCCCTTGGAGCACTCGCCCACGTCGCTGCCGCACGCGCGCGTCTCGGCGCCGGTGCATGGACAGCCCTCGTTCGGCTTACCGTTGCAGTTGTCGTCGTTGCCGGCCACGCACGTGTCGGTCAACGCTGCCGGGACGGCTCCGTTGCACGGGCCCCAAGTTGCCTTGGTGCCGCAGACACGCGTGCCGATGGTACAGCTTCCGACCGCCACCTTGGGCACGGTGCCGTAGGAAGTGCCGTCGGGGCTCTCGTAGCAGGCCTCGATAGTGCCTGGCTCGCAGTCGCCCATCGGCCCGGAGCCACCGCCGCCGCCGCCATCACCGGCGCCGCCGTCCATACCGCCGGCGGTGCTGTGCATGCCAGCGACCGCATCAACCGAGCCGCCGGAGCCACCCGAGCCGCCAGCGTTGCCGGAGTTACCCGAATTGCCCGAACCGCCCTTGCCGTTCGAGCCGCTCGCGTTCGCGTTGCCGCCGTTGTCCTCGGATCCACCGGTGCCAGCGGTTTCGCCGCGGCGCGTGAAATCATGCGTGTTTCCGCTGCAAGACTGCAGTGGAACCAGCGCTCCGAGTGTCATCACCAAGCCGGTGACGAGCTTCGATCGAATGCCCCCGAGAGATTTACCTTCCTCGCGCACGGATCGAGCAATACCTGGGGCTCCCGGTTACGTCAATGCCTCGCCGTCCACAGCGAGTCAGTGGCGCGCGGCGCTGCGCGCTTGATCGACGACGGCCGCCAAGTCTGCAACGGAGCGAGCCGACTTGAGGAGCTCTTCGCGAATCGTCAATTTGTAAGCCTTCTCGAGGGCTAGCAGCAGCTTCAGCGCGCCGAAGGAGTCCCATTGTGGGAGCTGGTCGGGGCCGTCTTGCAGCTGGGGCGGAGCGGGCAGGGCCAGCGCTTTCATCACCACTTGACGCACGTCGAGCGAGCCTTGATCCGCGGAGTCCTCGGTCCACACGCTGGCCGACACGCCAGCCGCGACGACGTCGGCGGGAATTTGGCCCGACACCACGCTGCCGCTGCGAATGCGCGCCCCGTCGCCAATGCTGCTGCCGCGCAAGATGGTCACGCGGCTCTCGATCACCACGTTTTTGCCGATGCGAATCGGCGTCGCAGCTGCTTCTGCGCTGCGATCGCCCGCGACATGAAAGTCGCTGTCCATGATCACCACGAACGGGCCGATGCGCGTGCCGGCTCCGATCTCCACGCGCGCGTTGGCCGAGAGCGCTGCGCCGTAGCCGATGACGGCACCCGCTCCCAGCGTGAGCTCGGCGCCCTTGCCGACCACCACATGCGACTGCACC